>NZ_CP115843.1:0-316330 GCF_013318015.2 Agrobacterium tumefaciens
ATAGCAAAACACGCAGAAATGACGAGCGGTCAGAAGGAAGACGCGGGCGCCAAGATCATGCGCCATGCGGGTCTTCTGTCTCAGCAGTTGCAGGACCTTCGCACCCGCATGTATCCTCCGAAGTCGGAGAAAAGCCTGCGACCGTTCCTCACCAACGAAGTCTCCAAGCTGACCTCAATACCCGATTCTACTCTGAAACTCATGTCGAGCGAAGGCCGTGGACCGATCCCTGGCCGGCTGGAAAATAACCATCGTGTCTATACGCTTGCTCAGATCAATGAATTGCGCGAGCTCTTTGCCGCCCAGAAGCCTTCTGAAGCGCTGAGATTTTCTCCTCGCCGACGCGAGGGCGAGCATCTCCAGGTCGTTGCGATCGCCAACTTTAAGGGCGGCAGTGCCAAGACCACGACCTGCGTCCATCTTGCGCATTATCTCGCGCTGCAGGGCTACCGCGTCCTTGCTCTTGATCTCGATCCGCAGGCATCACTTTCTGCACTGTTCGGCGCGCAACCTGAGTTTGACGTTGGTGCCAACGAAACGATCTACGCTGCTCTTCGCTACGACGACGCCGAGCGCCGGCCAATCCGCGATATCATCCGCAAGACCTATTTCGACGGGATCGATCTGATACCCGGCAACCTCGAAGTGATGGAATATGAGCATGAAACGCCGCGGGTTCTGGCGCAGAAATCGGGCTCGGGAGCGATCTTCTTCGAACGGTTGAAGCTTGCTCTTGCCGAGGTTGATCAGGACTATGACGTCGTCATTCTCGATACTCCGCCGTCTCTCGGGTTTCTGACGCTGAGTGCGATTTATGCTGCGACCAGCATGATTATCACGGTACACCCGGCGATGCTCGATGTCGCATCCATGAGCCAGTTTCTCCTGATGATGGGGGACCTGATAAGCGTGCTCAATGAGAGCGGAGCGCAGCTTGATCAGGATTTCATCCGCTATCTCATTACCCGCCATGATCCCAACGACGCACCACAGTCTCAGGTCGTTGCGCTGATGCGCCATCTCTTCGGAACGGATGTGCTTCTTCCGACGCTGATTGAAAGCACCGCTGTCGAGGCAGCAGGACTTGCAAAGCGCTCGATCTACGAACTCGAAATGGGCCAGATCGGCCGTGACACGCATAAACGCGCACGCGAGGCGGTCGATGCCGTCAACGAAGCGGTCGTGAAACTCATCAACACCAGCTGGGGACGCACATGACCAACAAGTCATCGCGTAAATCCATCGTTGCCAATTTTGGCCTGCTGTCGGCGGAACTTGAAAACCGGCTGGCGACCGATGCTCCTGCCTCCCCGCAGCAACCTGCACCAACTGCACGTGTCGGTGCCGGCGTGATCGGTGCGGCGCACAGGGCGATCGACGACATCAAATCGGAACGTGACCGCCTCAAGGCGCTTGTTGAATCGGGTGGTGGTGCGATCAGAGAGCTCGACCCGTCAAAGGTCGATCCCTCTCCCTTTCCCGATCGTCTTCCAGATGACGATGCATCGGATTTCGAGTCTTTCAGGAACTCGATAAAGTCCGAGGGTCAGAAGGTCCCGATCCAGGTCCGCAAGTCACCAGCATCGCCCGATCGCTATCAGGTTATCTACGGCCATCGCCGGCTCCAGGCAGCGCGCGATCTTGGAATTCCGGTCAAGGCGATCGAAGTCGAGATTTCCGACGTCGAGCTTGTCATTGCGCAGGGTATTGAAAATGCCGATCGCCAGGATCTGACCTGGATCGAGCGCACCCTGTTTGCCCGCCGTATGGATGATGCCGATGTGAAGCCTCGTGATATCAAGGCGGCATTGTCTATCGACGATCCCGAGCTTGCACGGATGCGAGCGGTTTATCGCGCCCTTCCGCTCGATATCGTCGAGACAATTGGTCGGGCAGCCAAGGTCGGTCGTCCAAGGTGGGTGGAGTTTGCAAAGGCTTTCTCCGAACAGCCTGACCTGCACGATGAACTGCGCAGCGTGCTTTCGGCCGCTACGCAAAGACGGCTTGGATCCGATCAAAAGTTTCTTGCCGCCTTTAACGCCCTGAAACCTGCCGCACCGTCGAAGGCCGGCAAGATGATTGCCGGCGCCGCAGGCGAACCACTTGGCAGCTTTTCGCGCACGAACAAGGATATCCGTATTTCGGCGGATACACCGGCCGGAGCAGAATTCCTGCGTTTCATCGAAGCGCAGCTGCCATCACTGGCTGAGCGGTTCACGCGCGAAAGATCAAAGATTTGAACTGAAGCCGAGAAACAGACTTCGGAACCATTTTAAGTAAGGAAAACGCGCAAAAGAAAAAGGCCCCCGAAACGTTGCCGTCATGGAAGCCCTTCTCGTCGTGTGAGAGCTAGAGAATCGCATTTCCATGAATCCTAGTCAAGAGTCTTTGGCACCGTTTTGGTGAGCGTAAATCTTTTGCCTTTTTGAAGAGGCGAGGGACATGGAAGGTGGACAAGTGACGACGCCGTTTGGGCGGCGGTCGGTAACGCTTGCGCTTGTGAAGCAGCAGATTGCCACGACCAGGATCAAGGAAGGCAAGTCGGCAGACAAATGGAAAGTTTTCCGCGACGCATCGGAGGCGCGAGAGGTGCTTGGTCTGCAGGATCGCAGCCTTGCAGTGCTCGATGCGCTTCTGAGTTTCTATCCTGAAAATGAGCTGCGCCAGGACGCACAGCTCATCGTTTTCCCGTCGAACATTCAGCTGTCAATTCGTGCGCATGGCATTGCGGGCGCTACCCTGCGGCGTCATCTTGCCCTGCTTGTCGATGCAGGGCTGATCATCCGCAAGGATAGTGCAAACGGCAAACGCTACGCCCGAAAGGATGGTGAAGGCTCGATCGAGCATGCCTTCGGTTTTGACATATCGCCGCTTCTGATGCGCGCCGAGGAACTGGCATGCCTTGCCCAGCAGGTGGCTGCCGATCGGATCGCGTTCCGCAGGGCAAAGGAGAACCTAACGATCTGCCGGCGGGATATCCGCAAGCTGATTACGGCGGCCGTCGAAGAGGGAGCTGCAGGCGATTGGGACGAGCTGGAAGAACAATATCTGGCCGCTGTCAGGCGAATTCCTCGAAACCCGACGCTCGACGAACTGAGAGATTTGGGCATCGAGATGGATAATTTGCGGCAGAACATCATCAACCAGTTGAATTCCGATGATTTTTCTTCAGAAATGACCACCAATGATGCTCAAAATGAGCGTCACATACAGAATTCAAATACCAACCTCCTCAATGAACTTGAACCTAGCTCTGAAAAAGAGCAGAAGGCGAAGCCGAGCCCGAATAAGCAGGCCGAACATGTGCCGATTAAGGCTTTTCCGATTGGTCTCGTCTTGCGCGCCTGCCCCGAGATTTTAAACTACGGTCCTGAAGGCCAGATCAGAAACTGGCGAGAACTCATGACGGCCGCCGTGGTGGTCAGATCGATGCTCGGGGTGAGCCCGTCCGCATATCAAGAGGCCTGTGAGGTGATGGGTCCGGAGAACGCGGCAGTGACGATCGCCTGCATTCTCGAGCGGGGCGGTCACATCAATTCGGCCGGCGGGTATCTCAGAGACCTAACCAATCGGGCCAAGCGAGGTGAGTTTTCGCTGGGGCCGGTGCTGATGGCGCTATTGCGGGCGGCCGGTCATTCGGTGAAGGCAACGGGGTGACGTTGACGTAATGGATGAGGGTTCCCGTTGCGCCGGTGTTTCCATCTGGAGACTGGAGCATTTGAGGAATCCACATCCAGGTTTGGGGGCTTTCCCTTCATTTTCCGGCCTTCCATATCAGTTCCTTCCGCCTCAATGTTTACGACCCAACGACAGCTGAACTCTTGTTGGACTGCAGCCAGGTTAAAAGGCCGAGAGAGACTGACATCAGCTACCGGACGTTGTTCACGGAGCTGATGCGGCGGGCGTGGGGTGCCTAACTTGCGGCGGACTTCCGTTTGGAAGCGTAGTTCGTGACTGTGACGGTCAAATAACGCGACTATTGGTATTTTAATCTCACTAGCCCCGAAAAGGATGAGCGAAGCTATGTCGGGTCACACTACGATAAGCAGATCACGGTGCGGTATGATCATACGGCACCCAGATGAAGATTGTGGTTATGGACTAGGGATTGATCACTTTCACGCCGGCAGCCTCGAATGTGCTTGTATAAGTCATGTCGAGGCAAAAAGTTCTTTCGTGGCACTTCCGCCCAAGGTGCCATGTTGAATATCTAACCCGTTAATGCCATCGCGCACTTGGACGGGCCGTGAGCGGCTTCGGTATCCTCCTCAGAACACGAAGCTGCCGTGTCCTGCTAACTCGGCAGATACTCTGCGCTCCAACTCTCGCTGATCGTGCCGGATGCAATCAACCGATCGATCTCGTTATCCGTGTATTTCAGGTCGCGGAGAACGGCGCGTGTGGAGGCGCCGTACTTCTCCGCTGGCGTTATAGCCGTCACCTTGCCGACTGCCGGACGGATGGCGAAGGGGTCGAGCTGAGTGACGGTGTGCCCGCTCGGATGGTCTGGAAAAACCGAGAATGAATAACTGCCCCGGTCGATCCCCGGCGTGCCGTCGGCAATGCGGGCGCTGCGGCTGCGGATCTCCTCGATGTTCTCGCAGAGAGATACGCCGATATCGGCTTTCTGCAGGCGCTGTTGCCAGGTTTCAGCAGGTGCCGTCATGAAGGCTTTCGCCAGATAGGCCTCGCGATCGGATGCGGCCATCTCGACAATTGCCTCAAGCCCCTCCGCCCTGCCGAAGCGTGGCAAATCAACTTCCGAAGCACAGAGGAGAATATGATCCCCCGACGCCGTTTCGTAGAGCTGCGACAGGGCGTTATATCCCTTGGTCTCGCGACCGGAAGGCTCATCGAAGGGACCTCGGTTGGCATAGTCATAGCAGAAGGGTATCTGGGCGAGACCGGTAAGCGCTGACAGCGAGGTCCGCGGACGGCCGATGACCCCCGTTCTGGATTTCTGATACAAAGCCGCTGCAATGCCGAGCGCAGCGCCGAAACCGCACATTACGTCAATGGTACCGACATGGGCGTGTTCCTCCGGCGTGTCCATGGAGCCGCCGAAACGTAACATGATGCCAGTTGCCGACTGCACGAGGTCGTCATAGCCGAGATAGTCGGTACGCGGACCGGTGCGCACGCCGCCGAAGCAATCGAGCTGGCAGAAGATCGCTTGGGGGTTGAGCGCTTTCAGGCTTTCGGCATCGAGCCCCATCGCCTTGACCTGACGGTCGGTGGCGTTCCAGACAACGACATCGACTGAGCGCACCAGTTCTTCGAACACGATGCGGCCATCGGGCGAACCTATGTTCAGGAGCACGGACTGTTTGCCGCGCATGTGGGACATGCCGAAGATCACGGTGTTCCAGCAGTCATAGAGCGGCTTGGCCGGATCGATCTTGATGACCTCCGAACCGAAGCGGGCAAGATAGGCGACCGAATGCGGACCGGCGATCACATTGCACAGATCGAGAACCTTGACGCCGTCCAGCCAGCCGCCGGGGGCCTCATTCGCTACAACCGGCAAGGAAGGGTGCTCCATGCCGGCGAGCAGTGCTAGCGCCTCCTTGGCCGTTCCCCAACGTCTCGGGCTTGGCGTTAACATAGATTCGGCGCTCTCCTGCAGCCAGGCCATAGGCCCAGGCTGGGTCATGCGGCCGAAGATCGGATCGTCCACTTCGATCATGAGGCCGGCAGCCTTAGCATGATCGTCGGCGATCCATTCCTTCAGCCAGCGTTGCGGCGCACCCGGAAACAGCCCTTCTCCGAAGACACGTTCCCATTCGGAAGCCGTTTTGGTCAGGAAAACATCCTTCATGCGAGCAGCGATTTTGTCAGCCCAGAATTTTGGGAGCGGATAGACACCTAGCGAAACGTCCGAAGACCACTGCGAAAATGGAAGATAGGTGTCTTCCTCCTCGCACAGTCCTTCAGCAACGAGCTCGTCGTAAATGCAAAGCGCTTGCAGGCAGCGTTTGGCATGGTTCTTGTGGCTGGGGCAGACCACGTAGAACATCCGCCCGTCGGCGCACCTATAGCTGCGATAGAAGGGATCGAGAAACTCCTGGAGGTCGTCAAAAGACATGTCCATTTGCAGGTCCTCGCCGCGCCGACGCTCGATTTCCCGCTCGCGCTGGGTTTTATAACGCAACGGATAGTCGTCAATCAGGATAGAATTGTAGGACAGGCCCTCCATGACGGCGCTTGCCAGCGGCACCTCGATATGATCGCCGTGGCCGGTGCGCTCACGCGCCTGAAGCGCCAACACCGTCGCGGAGGCCGCAAGCATCGTACCATATGCGGAAGAGAGTGGGAGCGGCGAGAAAGACGGGTTGATACCCATAAGAACGCGGTTTAAGCCCATATCCGTAAAGACGCCCGACGAGGCTGCGATCACTGTCTCGAAGGCTCGCCAGTCCCGGCGGAGTTCATCGTCGGAGGCGAAACCTGGGATAGACAGGGTGATCAGCTCAGGCCGCGATTTACGCAAAGTCGAAAAATCGATCCCGAGCCGGGCAAGCACACCAGGGCGAAAGTTCTCGATCACAATATCAGCCTCGGCCACCAGCGCTTTCGCCTCAAGCAAACCCTTCTCCGTTTTGAGGTCGAGTGCGACGATCAGCTTGTTGCGGTTGAGGATGGCGTTGGCGGGATTGTCCCAGAGCGGCCCGCTGGGGGGATCGATATGCACGACGGTAGCACCCAGATCGCCGAGGATCATGGCCACGGCCGGGCCAGCAATATACTGCCCAAAATCAACGACTCGAACGCCGGAAAGCGGAAGCGTTGAACGTGCTATTGATGTCATCCTGTAACCTCCCCCAATAGTTTTCTATGCGTGTGCGTCAGCAACAATCCAGCCGGCTGCCTTTTCGGCGATCATCAGCGTCGGCGCATTGGTGTTACCACTGGTGATCTTCGGCATGATGCCCGCATCGACGACCCGCAGTCCCGCGATTCCGCGAACCTTGAGGCGACTATCGACAACCGCCATAGGATCGTCATCCCCGCCCATCTTCGTCGTACCAACCGGATGGAAGATGGTATTGGCAATGTCGCCCGCAAGCCGCGCCAGCTCCTCATCGCTTTGGAACTGCGGGCCCGGTTTCCACTCCTCCGGCCTATATTTCGCCAATGCTGGCTGCGACACGATTTTGCGCACTTGCCGCAGACTTTCGGCAGCAATCCTGCGGTCTTCGTCCGTGCTGAGATAGTTCGGCGCAATCGCGGGCGCGTCCGACGCCTTATTGGAGCGAATACGAACGCTGCCCACGCTCGATGGATTGAGGTTGCAAACGCTGGCTGTGAAAGCGGGGACAGTGTGCAACGGTTCGCCGAAGGCGTCGAGGCTGAGGGGCTGGACGTGATACTCCAGATTGGCGTGGGCCTGGCGTTCGTCCGAACGGGTGAAGGCGCCCAGCTGCGAGGGCGACATGCTCATCGGACCACTGCGTTTCAACGCATATTCGAGCCCTATCATCGCTTTACCAAAGACGCTGTTGGCGAGCGTATTCAGCGTTTTCGTATTACCGACCTTGAAGACGGCACGGATCTGCAGATGGTCCTGAAGATTTTCTCCGACACCTGGCAGGTCGTGTTTGACCTCAATACCGAAACGCTTCAGCAATCCCGCTGGACCGATGCCAGATAATTGCAGGATTTGTGGTGAGCCGATGGCGCCGGCCGACAGAATGACTTCTCCCCGCGCCCCAACCTCCGTGCGCTGCCCTTGACGCTCAACAATAACACCGATGCACCGCTTGCGACCAGATGCCTCGTTCGCAAGGATCAAACGCTCGACATGAGATTGCGTCCAGATCGTCAGGTTTGCGCGGTTTTTCGCTGGGCGCAGGAAAGCCTTGGACGTGTTCCAGCGCCAGCCCGAGCGCTGGTTCACCTCGAAATAGCCGACGCCTTCATTGTCGCCACTGTTGAAATCGTCCGAACGCGGAATGCCCGCTTCCACCGCGGCTTCTGCAAAGGATTCGAGGATATCCCATTTCAGCCGCTGCTTCTCGATGCGCCATTCGCCGCCATGGCCATGCATGTCGGAAAATCTGCTGTTGCCACCAGTCTTCGGGTCTGCGCCATGGTCCAGCCGGTAGTGGTCCTCGTGCGCCTTGAAATCGGGCAGGCAATTTTGCCAGGACCAGGCATCGTCGCCGGTTGCCGTTGCCCACCCGTCAAAATCGCGTGCCTGACCACGCATATAGATCATGCCGTTGATCGACGAGCAGCCACCAAGCGTCTTACCGCGAGGATAGCGTAGCGAACGACCGTTCAGTCCGGCGTCCGGCTCGGTTTTGTACAGCCAGTCTGTGCGCGGGTTGCCGATACAATAAAGATACCCGACCGGGATATGTATCCATGGGTAGTCGTCCTTGCGGCCGGCTTCCAGCAACAGGACACGTTTTGACGGGTCACGACTGAGGCGATTGGCAAGCAGGCAGCCTGCAGAGCCACCACCGACGATAATGTAGTCAAAAACGTCGTGGAAATTGCCGGAACCACCATTCCTCATTGGGTTACCCTCCAATCGCGATGGAACACCACACAATTATAAGACTGGACACTTTGCAGTGGCATGCCATGCTTCCTCCCTGCTTTATATGCAGGCATAGCCAACATTCGCTCGTGAAATCCAATGACAAATTCAACCAAGCATTATAAGTGAAATTAATATGCTGGAAGGTATCGATCTGAGAACATTGCGAGCGTTCGTTACCGTGGGGCGAGAAGGGAATGTCACCCGCGCCGCCGAGCACCTGCACGTTACGCAGCCTGCGGTGACGCTTCAGTTGAAACGCTTGGCCGCTGACACCGGGCTAACCCTGTTCCGGCGGACCTCGACAGGTTTGGAGTTGACACAGGAAGGTGCACTGTTGGCGGCAAAGGCCGAGCAAGTGCTGGCGGCGCTGACGGACTTCGGCCAGACAGCCGGGCGTTTATCGACCGGCGTCCGGGGAAAATTGCGGATCGGTACGATCATCGATCCGGAGTTCACACGATTAGGGGCGTTTCTGAAAGCACTTATCGAAAACGGGCCAGGTATCGAGACAACGCTGCGTCATGGCATGAGCGGCGATGTGCCGGAGAGGCTGAAGCGAAACGAACTCGACGCCGGTTTTTATCTTGGTGATCCAAGGGACTATGACCCGCCGACCGATATTACTGGAGGGAGTACCGCGTCGCTTTTCCACTCTCGCGCACTTGCGCAATTGACCTATTGCGTTGTCGCTCCGCCATCGCTCGCCAACTTTGTTCGAGGGGCCAACTGGTTACAGCTTGCCTCCCTCCCCTGGATCGGCACGCCACCCGCATCGGTCCATAACCGGATGCTGGCACGGCTGTTCACCAATCTTGGCGTTCGCCAACAGATTGTCGCCCAGGTCGATCAGGAAGCGTCAATGATTGCCATGACACGCACAGGGATAGGGCTGAGCCTTTGCCGGGAATCGATTGCCCTTTATGAACAGCAGTCTCATGGACTGGTCATCGCTGATAATGTGAAGCTCTCGACGACCTTAAGTTTCCTCTGCCTGGAAGCGCGTATGAGCGATCCTTCTATCGTCGCTGCATTTGACGCAATCAAACGAGTTTGGGTTCAGTAAACCGACTTAGCGGTGAAGCTCTTGATAGGAATCGAACCGTCGGTGCGCCAGTCCCTTCACACACGCAGTGCATCGATGACGGCGCGCAGGCCAGCCGACAGGTATTTTCGCGTCGGGTAATAGAGATAGAGCCAGTCCTCGGGCGCACTCCAGGATGCCAGGCATTCGATCATGCTGCCGTTCTGGACATAGGGACGCGCGCGCTCTTCCCAGACGTAAGCCAGCCCCACGCCCGAAAGTGCCGCCTCGACCATCAGTTCATGGTCATCGAGCGACAGAGATCCGGTCGGCTCGAATTCGATGATCTTGCCAGCGCGGCTGAACTCCCAAGGGTAGGGTTTGCCGCTTGGATAGATATTGCGAATACAGACATGGTGACGCAAATCATCCGGGGTTTTGGGGCGCGGATAACGTTCGAAATAGCTTGTTGAGCCCACGACGGCAAACCGAAGCCGCGGTTTGATCTTCACGGCGGTCATGCCATCGCGCAGACTTTCTCCAAGACGGATGCCGGCATCGAACCCCTCCTCCACAATGTCGACAAGGCGGTCGGTAGCGACGATTTCCAGCTGAAGCCCGGGATTTTCTGCAATCAGAGGACCGATGACTGACCGGAATACGAACGGTGCGACCGAATTGGGCGCATTGATGCGAACCTTGCCAAAAGGCGTATCGCGAAACTGGTTGAGGGCATCGAGCGCCGAGCCGATCTCGCCGAAGGCGGGCGACAGTTGCGCAAGCAACATTGCCCCGGCATCAGTCAGCGACACGCTGCGGGTCGTTCGATTGAGCAGACGAATGCCGACGCGTGCCTCGAGATTACCCACCGCATGGCTGATCGCCGAGGCCGTCACCCCGCGCTCTTCACCGGCACGGCGAAAGTTGCGGTGACGGACGACCGCATCGAAGGCCGCGAGTTCAGAGAGATCCGTACTGCGCATTGTCAAATCTCACTCATCATTGAGAGGAAGATTATCTCTCTAATCCTGATCGTTGAAAAGGTCCAGATTTCTCCTCGCAAACCGGCGCTTGTGCCGGACCACACAGGAGATAGGACAATGGCCGACTTCATTCCTCCCGCCCACAACACTGCATCACCCTTTGCCGACATGCGCGGTCATCACGTTGCCGTCCGCACGCCGGACCTCGAAACCGCAAAGCGCTGGTATGTCGAGAAACTCGACTTCCGTGTCGTTGCCGAATGGGACTACGCCGACGAACAATTGGCCTATCTCGCACCCGCGACTGACGACCATTTCTATGTGGAAATCCTGGGTGGCGGCGATCCGGCGCCGGCGGAGGTCCGCCCTTATACCGATCTCGGCGATAGCCTCAAATATGCCGGCTACCACCATTTCTGCCTGAATGTCGCAAGCGTCGACGCCACTGTCGAGGAATTGCGGGCGCGCGGCGTCACCATCGTGACCGAGCCGTTCGAGCTTTTGGCAATCAGCCGCCGCCTCGCCTTCTTCTGCGATCCCTTCGGCAATCTGATCGAGCTGGCGGAAGTCCTGCCGTGACCCTTTCTCACCCGGCTGGCCGTCACGGCATCGCGATGGCCAGCACATCAGGAGAATATCCCATGACGAACTCCATCATGATTATCGGCGCCGGCCCCGGCATCGGGCAGGCCGTTGCGGAGAAATTCGGGCGGGAAGGCTGGCATGTCGTGCTCACCGCTCGCAATGCCGATCGTCTCACCGGTCTGTCCAGAACCCTTTCCGGGCAAGGTCTCCACGTCTCGACTTTGCAAGCTGATGCGACCAACCCGGTCGCACTGCGCAAGGCGGTCGCCGAGGGCGACCGCCTGTCCGGCGGGCTGACGGCGGTCCTTTTCAATGCCGCGTTCGTGCGTGAACAGGATCTGTTCAGCATGCGCGACGATGAGGTCACGGACGACCTCGCCACCAATGTCGCTGCCGGCCTTCACACGATCCGGGCATCCGTTGAGTTGTTCGGTGCCCGCGGCGGTACGATCCTGGTCACAGGTGGCGGCCTCGCTGTCTCACCCCATGCCGGCTATGCCAGTCTCGGCCTTGGCAAGGCGGCCCTTAGAAATGTCGTCGAAGGTCTGGCCGGCCCTCTCGCCGAACGCGGCATCCGCATCGCGGTGGCGACAATCGCCACACTCGTCGGCCCCGGATCGACAGAGGCGAGAGAGGCAGCCGACACAATCTGGACGCTGGCGACGGACCCGACCGCAGGGTGGGAAGCCGTTTACCCCGCAGACGCCTTCAAGGGAGACTGACATGACCGAAACGTTGACTTTGATTGCCAGGCTGACGGCCAAGCCGGGCTGTGCCGCGACGCTTGGCGAAGCGTTGCAGGCTCTGGTCTTACCGACCCGCGCCGAGGGGGGATCGATCGACTATCACCTGCACCGCGACAACCATGATCCCAGCGTCTGGATTCTCTATGAGAACTGGCGATCGCGCGCTGATCTCGATGCGCATTTTGAGCAGCCCTACACCAAAGCCGTCATGGCGCGCTTTCCGGAGCTGCTGGCCCGCGACATGGAATTGACATTCTGCACCATCACATCGCCGCGCCCTTGAGCCCCCGGCCCAACGCTTTCCCCATCAATCCAGCATCAAGGAACACCCTCATGAAAATCTGGTTCATCACCGGCGCCTCGCGCGGCTTTGGCGCCCTCGTCACCACACGCGCTCTTGCACAGGGCGACGCCGTCGTCGCTACCGCCCGCAATCCCAAAGCGATCACCGATCGGTTCGGCGAGCATCCCAACCTGCTTCCGGTCGTCCTCGATGTGACCGACGACAGACAGGCAACCACAGCGGTCAAAGCAGGGATCGAGCGCTTCGGCCGCATCGATATCCTGCTCAACAATGCTGGGTTCGGATTGATGGGTGCCGTCGAAGAAGCAACCGTGGCTGAGGTCGAGGCTGTATACCGCACCAACGTCTTTGGTCTCCTCAACGTGACCCGCGCCGTCCTGCCCTTTATGCGCCGGGCCCGTTCCGGCCGCATCCTGAATATCTCGTCGATCGGCGGCTATCGCGGCGCAGCAGGTTTCGGGGTTTACTCCTCGACCAAATTCGCCGTCGAGGGGCTGAGCGAAGCCCTGCATGACGAACTGGCGCCGCTTGGCATCCATGTCACCGTCATCGAGCCGGGTTATTTCCGCACGGATTTCCTCGACAGTTCGTCCTTGTCGGTGAGCGGCAATATCATTGGCGACTACGAAGCGACCGCTGGCAAGGTCCGCACGATAGCGGCCGGACTCAGCCACAACCAGCCGGGCAACCCTCAAAAACTGGCAGAGGTCCTGATCGCCTTCGCTGACGCCCCCAATCCGCCGGTCCGCCTCCCGCTCGGTAGTGATACCGTCGCAGCGATCGAAAAGAAGCATGCACAGGACAACGCCATTCTCTCCGAATGGCGCGCCGTCTCGGTCTCGACCGACTTCGCCGTTGACTAATGACGACGCTCGTCTGGTTAAACTTCTTCCGATGGGAGGCCGCTTTCGGGCCTCCCATCGCCTTGAGCAGATTTGCACGCAACGATTTGCCGTTATTGGTCGCGGCGTCGGCTAAAAACCTCTGCGAATTAGCGTTTCTCGCCTGTACGCCTCTCAGCTCCAGCGCGGTGGCGTCCCAATGTGATCTTTCAGCGCT
The DNA here is from genome assembly GCF_013318015.2 of Agrobacterium tumefaciens. NCBI lineage: Bacteria > Pseudomonadati > Pseudomonadota > Alphaproteobacteria > Hyphomicrobiales > Rhizobiaceae > Agrobacterium > Agrobacterium tumefaciens. The sequence goes on from NZ_CP115843.1 coordinate 13,247, forward strand.
AGTGTGAATGCCTTGACCTTGGCAGATGGTACCTGAAGCGCGCGTAGAAGATAAATTCCGTTGGCCGCTTCATTCCATCTTTCGCCCGATAACGGTAGGCGTACAAGATCACCCACCTTCACCGAAGGTCCCGATACCCAGCTCGGCAGGAACGCCACACCCATCCCCGCTAGTGCAGCCCCGTTCAGCGCTTCAAAATCATCGGACCGGAATACAACGCGCTCACACGCTTCCCCGGTCGGCGCGCCAAGAATGCTAGACCACTCAAGAAGATCGTTGCCATGGAGCTTGTCGAGAAGGCGATGATTGCGAAGCTCGTCTTCGCTTTCCGGCACGCCGTGATGCTCAACATAGGCCGGGCTTGCCACGAGTATCCGATCGAGGGGTGCCAGTTTGGTTGCGATCAACGTGCTGTCGGGCAGTTCCCCCATTCTCACCACCAGATCAAGTCGCTCCGCGACCGGGTCGGCCAGTCGTTCGGTCAAGTCCAGCTCAACATGCAAGCCTGGATATTGCCACGCAAGCGATGCCAAGACAGGAATGACATACCGCTTTCCGAAGGTCGGGAAGCAGGCGATACGCAAAGTGCCACTGACCTCACTATCGAATGCCGTCACCTCGGCATGCGTATCGGCCAGATCGTCGAGCAGGCGCTGCGCACGCTCGAAGAGGTGACGGCCCGCGTCCGTTAATGACAGTGCCCGTGTTGAGCGGACAAGGAGAGGCACCCCCAGATCCTGCTCGAGCGCATCGATCTGCCGCACAACAGCCGAGGGAGTGACAGCCCGACGCCTGGACGCAGCTGAAAAGCTGCCGGCGCGGACGACGTCAACGTATACCGCCAGATGTTCAGCGAAGCGTGGATCCCTCATCTTTGCCTACGACGCAAAACCGTTCCGACCATTCAGTTGGTTATCATCCAAGGTCATCAGGAGCACATTCCTTCTCGTCAACGGGCAATTTTGCTCACCAAACAGAAGGAACACACCTATGGTCAAGATCCTTGATACAATTCTCTCACAATCCGCCTATTCCGCAGAGATCGACATTCCGCTCGAAAAGATCGACATTGCCGATTGGCTCTTCAACCTACCCGAAGCGGAATATCTTCGCTGTTGCCCGCCTGACCATATTGCCGCAGGCGTCACCTGGACTGACGACGGCCGTCGGATGTCGATCAATGTCGAGCAGATCGGCTCAGGCCTAGTGGTACAGCACTATGTGGCCGAAGCCGCCGAACCAACCTATTGCCGGATGAACTCGATCTCGGATGTCTTCACCGCCAGTGGCAGAACTCAGGTCAATGTCGTCTGGGAACTGATCGCTGAGAAAATCGATGACGGCAGGACGCGCTACACCAACAAGGTCACAGCGCATCCAACCGATGCGTTCATGAAGTTCATCGAAGACCATGGGGTCGCTTACGAAGATGCTGCAGCCGCCCGTCAGGCCGCAGGTGGTGACCACAACAGCCGCGAAACGCCACTGTTCGCTGCCAGCATCGCCCGGCGCGCGCTTTCGAAGTAAGGGAGGAACATGCGATGAAAGCGATCGTCTTTGATGAATTCGGAAGCTCGGATGTTCTACGGCGTGCCGAAGCACCCATGCCTGAAGTGCGTCCCAACGACCTTCAGGTGAAGGTTATGGCGGCAGGTGTCAATCGCGCCGACCTTCTTTAACTCGAAGGCGTCTATGGAGCAGCGTTGCCTCGTCCCTGTCACCAGTTTTGCCGAGCCGGATCCGGCCAGCAAACAGGAAGGCGGCAATGTGCCCAATGCCTGGTTTGCCCGCGATGACGAGAAATCGCTGATGTTTTTTGCGGGAATCCATGTGCCGCGCTGGCAAAGTGTGCGGAAGGTCAGGGACGGCCTCACGACCGACGATCTCTATGGTTTTCTGACCACAGATCCCAACGATCTCGTGAAACCGATCCATGAGAAAGCCATGCCGGTTCTGTTGCTGAAGAAAGAGGACACGGACATCTGGATGCGGGCGCCGTGGGACGAGGTAAAACATCTTGTCCGTCCGCTTCCGAATGATGCGCTGATCATTCTGTCGCGTGAGCCCGATGGATCATCGATCGTGTCGAAATCCGGTGAGCCTGTAACGCACTGGCCTTCCGAGATCTCGTCGATGCGGCGCTGATCGGCTTCGATCGCCGCGAGTCTTTCACACTTCCTCCGCGGAACTCACTCCGCTTGGTTAGAACTCCTGCGTCGCCTATTTGGGCACGTCCGTCCCAAATTCATCGATCAGCGCTTCGACGAAGCTTCGTACCTTGGCGGTAGGCCGGCGCCCGACGGGGTAAATCACGTGCATTGGACGAGACGGACCCTCGTGGTCGGGCAGCACCTGGACGAGTCGCCCGGCAGTGATTTCTGCGTTCAGCACACTTTCCGGCCCCAACGTGATGCCATAGCCTGCGATCGAGGCATGCAACAAGGCCTTCCAGTCGTTGCTACGGATTCTACCGCTGATGCGCACCTCCTCGCTTTTGCCGCTGCGAGTGAACTGCCAGCGGCAGGGAGTCGAGGACGGCCCGTCGCCATAGGCAAGGCAATCATGCTGCTCCAGATCCAGTGGAATTCGAGGGGTGCCGCGCCGGATAAGATAGTCCGGAGACGCACATGCAATCAGCCGATAGGGAGCGAGAGGAAGCGCGATCAGCGACGAGTCTTCGACCTCGCCGATCCTTACCATCACCTCGAACCCCTCCTCCAACGGATCAACGAAACGGTCGTTGAGAGTAAGGTCTATTCGCATGTCCGGATAGCGATCGAGATAGCGCGTCACGAACGGCGCCAGACTAAAGGCACCGAAGGTCACCGGAGCATTGACCCGCAGCACGCCTTTTGGCTGGGAACGCATATCAAGTGCAACGGATTCAGCCGCCTCGACGTCTGAAAGCAGCTGCTTGCAGCGGTCATAGAAGACCCTTCCCACGTCGGTCAGACTTTGTCGCCGCGTCGTACGGTGAAGCAACGCCGTCCCAAGTCGGTCCTCCAGGAACACAACATGTTTGGCGACCATTTGGGGTGACATTCCCATGGCCTTAGCTGTGGCGGCAAAAGAGCCCAGGTCGGAGGCTTTGACAAAAACAGCCATGCTCGAAAGTTTGTCCAAGATTGCCCGCTTACAGTTGGGAATGCCTGCTTGAATTGGCGATTTATCTCAATGTGGCACTCAATTAAACCCATGTTTGTGAAATTAATCGGAGAGACATCATGAAAATTGGAATTATTGGGGCAGGCATGGTTGGCCGTGCCATCGGCAAGCTCGCTGTTGCTTTGGGCCATTCTGTCATGCTGAGCAATTCTCGCGGCCCTCAGACCCTGTTCAGCTTGAGCCGGAGCATGGGGTGCCAAGTAGGAACGGTCGAGGAGGCCGCCGCTTTTGGCGAACTCCTCGTCATCGCCATTCCACTCGCAGCCTATCGGTCTATCCCAGTTGAGCCACTTGAGGGCAAACTGGTGATCGACACGAACAATTACTACTTCGAACGAGACGGCCACATTCCAGAACTGGACTCAGGCGAGACGACGACAAGCGAAATTCTCGCGCGCCACCTGCCGCGATCGCGGATCGTCAAGGCATTCAATGCCATCATCATGGACGATCTTGAAAAGGATGGACAGCCGGCTGGATCGTCGGGACGTCGAGGTCTCCCTCTGGCTGGCGACAATTCTACCGACAAGGCGGTCGTCGCAAGGCTCTATGACCAGTTCGGCTTCGATGCAGTGGATGCAGGCCTTCTTGCCGAGGGATGGCGGTTCGAGCGCGGCAGGCCGGTTTATTGTGTGCCGATGGCTGCCGATCGCCTAAACGATGAGCTTGCGAAAACGATCCGCTAGATCGGTCCCGGAAGCGGCAAGGCGTCAGCTTTACATAGTCGAAGAGCAGAACCAACTGCGGAGCCGACTGCGCTCGTCCCCGCAGTTTCAATACCGAAGCAGCCAGCCTTCGCAGACCTTTCATCCAGAACCGCTTCAAGATCTGCCTGATTTCGGTTGTTACAAGCGCCCAAACAGGAAATGGGCATACCAGCTGTAGCGAGCAGCGCGAAAGCCGTTCGCCTCCCGCAAGACCGGTAAAAAGGGTTGACGCAGAAGGTTTGAGCATGGCGACAGCAAAGCCGGAAACCGAGACCGACAGCCCGGGGCTAGCGGGCCCGCATCTGAAATCTATGCCTCCGCCGTACCGCCTTATGCGGACTGGCACTGCCGTCGAAAACCGCGTCACCATGGTGGGTGATTTCTGGCATTCTCACAACACCGCTGTCTTAGGCCATGGACAACCAAGAAAGTCCATTTGATAATGAAATCGTATTCTAAATTATGGATCGTACAGAATGGATGCTTTGACCGACGTAGTGCAACTGCTAAGACCTAAGACAGTCCTCATGGGCAGCATGGTGGCATATGGAGATTGGGGAGTTCAGGTTCCGCCGCAATCTGGTCCAATGTTATATTTTATTATGGAAGGCTCGGCGCAGTTTCGCGCCAGCCATGGCGAAACAACGTCGCTGGAGACTGGCGATTTTATCCTGTCGGGAAATCCCACAGCCGACACATTCTTCAGCCGGCCTGACCAAGAGATCGTATTCTCCGATGAAGAGTTCAAGGCGCTCAACACGGTCGACGGAGAAATTAGGGTCGGCCAGGTTGGGTCGGAAACTCCGACGCGTATTATTGGCGGGTGCATACTCTGCGATCCAACGAATGCCGACTTGTTATCAGAGCTGCTGCCCACGCTTGTCCATGTCCGCGCTGAAGAGGGAATCGGAGCCCGTCTCGGCAACCTCATCGCTTACATACGTGATGAAGCGGCCAACTCCCGGGCTGGAAGTGACCTCATTTTGTCGCGGCTTTTGGAGGTCCTGCTTATCGAAACGTTGCGGCGCGAAGCCTCGACACTTCCAAACCCCGGAATGTTGCGTGGCCTTTCCGATCCCCAGCTTGCTCGGGCCATCAGCGACATTCATTCAGACGTCCGCCGCGGCTGGACGATCGCCGAGCTAGCACAACGAGCCGGAATGTCGCGTTCGGCCTTTGCCCGGAAATTCTCTGCGGCTGTTGGCCTCGCACCCGTTGAGTACCTTCTCAGATGGCGGATGGCCATCGCCAAGGACACATTGCGACATAGCCGGAGATCGTTAGAGGAAGTCGCCGAAAAGGTGGGCTACCAATCTGCCAGCGCCTTCAGCACTGCGTTCAGTCAGAGGGTCGGGTGTCCACCGAGCGAATTTGCGCGGATGGCAGGTGCGACCTAGATCACTTTGGTCATCGCCAATTCAGAGAAGAAATGAAGAGCCAACAAACAGCGCGATTAGGACGATACAAAACGCATAAAGGACGATCGATTATGGTTCGTCTTGGTTTTCAGATTTAGAAGGAACCATCCTAAAAACAAATTGGAGGTTCCAATGAAAACCATTCTAATTACGGGCTGCTCCTCTGGCTACGGCCTGGAGACGGCTCGTCACTTCCTCGCAAACGGTTGGAACGTCATCGCCACGATGCGTACGCCGCGTGAGGATGTCCTACCGCGCTCGACGTCACTTCGCATCCTGCCACTGGATGTCACGAGCGTTGACAGCATCGCAGCCGCGGTTGCGACCGCCGGCCCGATCGACGTTCTGGTCAACAATGCCGGAATCGGCGTTGTCGGCGCTTTCGAAGCAACGTCCATGTCGCATATTCGCAAGATCTTCGATACCAACACCTTCGGCCTGATGGCCATGACCCAAGCGGTGATCCCGCAGATGCGCGAACGCCGTTCCGGCGCGATCATTAACGTGACGTCCAGCGTCACCTTGGCTGACATGCCTCTTGCAGCAGCCTACAAGGCCAGCAAGCAGGCGATTGAAGGTTTCACCGGATCATTGGCACACGAGCTCGGCTATTTTGGTATTCGCACCAAGCTGGTCGAGCCAGGCTACGCTCCCACAACGCGGTTTACCGAAAACACGTCGGTGCGCATCGAGGACATGATCCCGCCAGCCTATGCCGATTTTGCAGCTCCAATCTTTGCCTCCTTCGCAAAGCCCGCACTGACAACGAAGGAAACCGACGTTGCCGAGGCGGTCTGGGCCGCGGTCGCGGACACCGCTGGTCAGCTTCGCTTCCCTGCCGGTCCAGATGCAGTCGAATTGGCACGCGCTGCTGGTATTATCTGACCTTTGGGCAGTGGACCGGGCGGCGGAGGAACCTTTAGTCTGCCGCCTGACGCCTCTCTGGGTATGACGGCTAACGACTTGGCGGAGCACTGGAGCGGCGACGCCAGATGCTGCTCACTTCCCGCAGCTCTTGAGGGGATACGAAGTGACGACCGCAATATTCTAATCAAACTCTAGCTGCGCCAATATCATTCCTCCTGACGACTTGTCGAAACCTCGATATCCAGCTTTATTACTGGAAATATCTGGAGGATCAGATGGCTAGCTCTCAGACACGCGCAATGCAGAAATATAGAAGCCGCCTGGGCGACCGCGGTCTCGCTCGTTTTGAGGTGCTCGGGCGCGATAGTGATCGCAGCCTGATTAGATCACTTGCGCGCCGATTGGCCGAAGATGGCCCGGAAGCAGCCAATTTACGAGCCTTTGTAAGCGAAACTCTCGCTGGAGAGCCGCCGAAAAAAGGAGGGATTGTCGCGGCACTCCGCCGATCACCACTGGTTGGAGCAAATCTCGACACACCCCGTTCACGCGAAGAAGGTCGCGAGATCGATTTGTAATGCGCTATTTGCTCGACACCAACATTCTCAGCAATATCACGAAACCAGAGCCTTCAGCGTCATTGTTGACATGGATGGCTGAACAATTTGACGATGATTTGTTCATCGCGTCTCTCACTATCGCCGCGATACACCGAGAAATACTCGAGAACCCGGAGGGTAAAAAGCGAACTGCTCTCGAAACTTGGTTGGAGGCAAGGAGGGGCCGCTGTCACTCTTCGCAGGTCGCATCCTTTCGTTTGACGAGAAGGCAGCCCTCGTTTGGGGAGAGCTGATGGCACAAGGAAGGGCAACCGGCCGCCCGCGTAGTGCGCTGGACATGATTGTGGCTGCCATCGCCCAATCCAATAGCTGCGTTGTTGTCACCGATAATGAACGAGATTTTCACGGGATCGAAATCATCAATCCTGTCCGAGGAAACGCAATCTAAAACAATTGCTAGATTTAGCTCTTGAAAGGATCGGAACCAAGGACGCCTTTGTTTTTATTTTCTCATCGCCACAAAATTTCTAGGCACGGGAACGAAACATCAAATGTAACTCGCTTTATCGGTCGATATGAGTGAGCGGTAGCGATGCGGAGATTACGCTTGCTATTCTCTGCATCTGAGCCCGATTATGAGCCATGACCGATATCTGGCAGTCGCCCCTGACCATTTCTAAGGCGGCACGTCAGGCTACGTTACCTGCAATAGATCGATCACGACAGCGTGGTTGGCTGGCTTTCGAACGACCAATTCATAACCGAATTGCGAAGGAGAGCGATTCTGGCGTAGCCATTCGAGCGAAGGCGCCTTGTTAGTGACCACTATGAGCGGTTCGCGTTGATCAGCCTTTGCGACATCAACGATCACCGCCAGGACCTCGTGGTCCGGATTTCCATGTTTGCCGTTCGCCGAGAGCAGATAGATGTCAGCAGGCAGGCGTTCGAAGTAGTTTTCCGTGACGTTTCTATCGCTGCCGTGGTGCTAGACCTTGAGAAGGCGAAGGTGGTGGGCGGCACCTGTCGCGACAGCACCGCTCTGTTCGAGGCCGTTGAGAATGTGATCGCCCCGCGCATCTCCGGTGAGAAGGATATTACCGGCCGGCGTCCTTCCGAAAAACCTGATGAGAGCGGAATCGAACAATCGGTTACGTAGATAATGACTTTGGTTGAGTTCACTGGACTAGCGGCAATTTATTTCTGCAATGACAGCGAGTACCGGGTATGCCTACGTTCACCCGTACGCGTCAGTGCGCCAATCTCCACGAGCTGCTGAAGGTCGCGTGTTGCTGTAGCGCGGGAGGTGTCTGTGATCGAAATGTAGTTTTCGGCACTTAGCCCCCGCTTGAAGCCTGCCGTGCCTTCCTTGAAGATGCGCGCGACTACTTTTTCCTGCCGATCGTTTAGCTGGCCCCGAAAACGATGATATAACTTTGCTTTCTGAATGAAGAAATCTATGCGCTCAAGCGTCGCCCGTTGAGCATCCAGGATAGTTTCTGAAAAGAAAATGACCCAGTCGGTGATATCGAGCGTGCGCTGATGCCGCTCAAGCTCTGAGTAATAGGCCTTCCGGTGTTTCTCGATTGTGAAGGCGAGTGAAATGAGGCTTGGCTGCCCTATGTTTTGCGCTAGGGATTTCTCGGCGAGCGCGCGTCCAATTCGGCCGTTGCCATCCTCAAACGGATGTATGCTTTCAAAGTAAAGATGGCCTACTGCGGCACGCGTCAAAGCTTGAAGCGAGCATTGGCCATCTGGCCCTGATTGATTGAACCATGTGATGAAGGTCTCCATCTCAGCGGCAACCCGGCGCGACGGGGGAGCCTCGAAGTGGATGGTGGGCTTGTCCAATCGACCTGACACGATCTGCATGGCGTCTTCATGCGTGCGGTAAGCCCCAACCGTTTCAATATATTTGTTTCCCGCCATCAGCATTGAATGCCAGTGGAACAGTCCCTCATGACGCAGCGGCCCATGCCAACTTCGATAGACATCTGCCATCATCTCGGCGATCCCCCGCTCTTGGGGGCGGATCTGTCTATCATCAGTGTTTAGCCCGAACTGTCGGCGGAGTGACGACTGGACACTCACGCGGTCCAGAAATTCCCCCTCAATCTCTGAGGTCTTGACCGCTTCGTCGCTCAGCAACTCAATGCGAAGTTGGTTGCTGTCGTCCTCGTTCAAATGCCGGACAGCACCGATAACCTCTCCGGCTGATTGCAGGAATTTCTGCTCCAGCGGTACCAGGCTTGCGGTGTCGCACCTGAAGTTTGGCCAATCAGTGTTTCGCCAGTTCCATTCCATGAGTTATAGAATCCCTCTCTATAACTCATAATTATTGCCATAAATGAGTTATTGCAAGCCTATCTATCGCTCAGCACCACAATCGGCAGCTCTCCATTCAAGAGGCAGCGATCGACAGCCAACCACTTGCCCTAAACATATTTTGTTAACGGGCGCTCAAGCGAAGAGCTGCAAAAACGATCCGTTCGTCGACCATGATGGCAGCTGACGGATTATCCGATTCAATAAGTGCGAAGATGGCGTCTCGATCTTATCGCGCAAACGCTGAGCAAGTAAGCTTCACGACTTGCGTGCCACTGCTTCAAGCCGCGCTTACCCGCTACGTTTCTCAAACTGTGCCTCGACTTTACCGTCCGAGACGCCCGGTCGAGAGAAATTAGTTCAGCCCCACCTTGTTACGGGCGGGGCTGGTCAAATAAATGCATGGATAATGGCTTGCGGATAATCTATTGGGCCAGGTGCGTGAGGCGAGGTCTATGCTCGATCTCCTGCTACGCAAATCGCCCCCTACGTTTCGTCGAGGCGGGTTTGAAGAAGGTCCATTCTGCTTCCAAACCAATGTGGATTGAAGCAAGTTGACACCTGTCGGCGCTCAGTTTCCTTTGGCCTCGTTATCTTTCTTAGCCTGATCGTGATGCCACTTGATGGCGTAGTACATGCCAATGCCCAGTACGATAATTTTGAACGGCAAGAAAACTATTGGGAAAAAGTCCACCCATTCCAGGTCAGCCATTTCGAGTACTTCCAGTCTGTTGCTTGGAATTGTCTATGCTTTTGCATAGGACACACCCGAAATGCTCCTTTAACAACTCAATTACAAGATCGACAGGCATGGTCTTTTTGACGCAGCCTCGCCTCCTTTGTGCCGGCTGCTAACGTGATACAGGGCTCCTCAATCAGGAGCGAGACGCCGCCGCGCGCAGGTGCATGCTGTCTATCAGGCTGGATGGAAAGACTGTTGACACCGATACGGTCGGACCGGTCTCGGCCTCGAATGCGAGTTGGCACGCGTTTGGATCGGATGGCCGCATCGCTCTCACATTCCAATCGGTTCACGCCCGTAGGCACAAGTTCGTTGACGACGTGCCCGGAAGCTCGCATGTCTACAACTGTTTCGAGAACCTGGCCGCCAGTGCTTCTGATCCGCGCGCCAGCAATGCGACATCGACACCGACGGCAGTGAACAGCGTTCCCAATTCCATGCAACGTGCCGCGAACTTCTCGTCAGGCGTGAGTATTCCTGCCGGCTTTCCGAGCCGTTTGAGTAATGCGATCGTATTTTCAATCGCCTCGACCACTTCCGGATGGCCTGGTTGTCCCGGATAGCCGAAACTGGCTGCGAGATCCGCCGGGCCGATAAATATCCCGTCCACCCCTTCGACCGATGCCATGGCCTCGATATGAGCAATAGCCTCCCGCGTTTCGACTTGAACGAGAACACAAATCTCCCCCTCCGCCTGCTGGGCATAATTCTTTACCCTGCCGAAACGTGTGGCACGCGTAAGGGCCGAAACGCCTCGAATTCCTTTCGGTGGATAGCGGGTTGCTTCCACCGCGGCTTTCGCTTCGTCTGCATTTTGAACAAAGGGTATTAGAAGAGATTGTACACCAATATCTAGGAATCGCTTGATCAGCACAGGATCGTTGACAGCTGGGCGCACCACCGGGGCGACATCGTAGGCGGCGATCGCCTGCAATTGTGGCAGCACGGTCAGCACGTCGCTGGGGGAATGTTCGGTATCAAACAACAGCCAATCGAAGCCGGCTGGCGCCACGATTTCGGCAGCGTAGCTCCCTGGAAGCCCGCACCAAAGTCCTATCTGGCTTTGCCCGGCCTGCAGTTTTGCTTTAAATTTATTGACTGGAAGATCCATCTCTACCTCACGTAAAAGAGACGCCGATCGAGCCAACTGGCCCATAATCAGCCTGAATGACATCGCCCTTTATGATGTCGACCGGTCTCGTAAATGAGCCCGCAAGGACGATCTGACCTTTTTTCAAGCCGCCGCCGACGGCATGAAGTTTGTTGACCAGCCATGCAACGCCGGCGGCCGGATGACCCATGATCGCGGCTGAAACCCCGGACTCTTCGATAATGCCGTTTTTCGACAGAGTTGCTCCGACCCAGCGTATGTCGATATCAAACGGGCGGATCACCCGCCCACCCACGACGATTGCTCCGAAGGCTGCATTGTCGGCGATTGTGTCGGTAATCGCACGCGGAACTTCGGTTCTGTAATCGATGATCTCGAGCGCAGGCAGAATGAACTCCGTCGCGCGCATGACGTCATAGATACGGGTGCCCGCTCCTTCCAGGTCTTCACCCATTACGAACGCCAACTCGACTTCCAGGCGCGGCTTGATGAACAAATCCGCATTAATCTGCGCGCCATCATTGTAGAGCGCATCATCCAGGATCACCCCATAATCCGGCTCGGTCATCTTGGATGCCATTTGCATGGCGCGAGACGTCAGACCTATTTTGTGACCGACAATCCGCGCGCCGCGCGACACACGCAACTCGGCCCAAAGCGCCTGAATGCGATACGCATCCTCAATTTCGAGCTCGGGATAAGTTTTGCTGGGTTGGACAATGGGAGTGCGCGTGGTTTCGGCCTCCAGGATGGCCCTGGCTGCTGACAGGCGTTGGTCCTCGGTAATCATTATCCGGCTCCAAATAACGTTATTTGATTGGCGGGCGCGGCAAGAGAGCCTCGCCTGCTTCCATGACATAAGTGTAGTCGAGCGAGAACCACGGCGCCTGAATGTCTCGGTTGGTTGGATGCGGTTCGTCGTGGCGAATGAAATCGCCGGTGAGTGCCGCAGTCACGCCAAACTGAACGTCGGATTCGATATTCGGATCGCTCGGATCGAAAACCTGCGAAATCAGCGTCTTGTAGCCCCGCTTGAAGATCAGCGCGTGCACATGTGCTGGTCGATAAGGATGACGGCCCTGAGCCTTGAGCATGCGTCCGACAACGCCATCGACAGGGATGGGATAACCAACCATCTTGACTGTCTGGAACCAGAAACGTCCCTCCCCGTCCGTCGTGAATTTGCCGCGCAAGTTCATCTCCGCCTGATCCGGATCCTGGTTCTCATAAAGACCGACAGGGGATGCGTGCCAGACGTCGACTTCGGCACCTGATATCGGATTGCCTTCGCGATCGATTACACGAGCATGGACGAAAAGCGGGGTACCGGGCGTGTAGGACCGGATGATCGTGCCGCCGTTTTCAACTCTTAGAGAATTCAGGCGCCAAAATGGTCCAAGAAGCGACTGTGAAGTCTCTGTTTGCCCCTTGTCACCGTTATTGAGCAGGCAGACAAGGGACGAAACGCCAAGTGAGCCGGACATGAGGACAAATTCGTTATGACTGTCGGTTTGCATTTGGCCGATCTCGTTGAGAATAGCAGTCGCTTCACGGAATTCCACCTCGGTCAGCCGCACTTCGCGAACGAAAGCATGGAGATGTTTCACCAGCGCCATCAGGATGTCCCGCATCCTTGGATCAGAGGTCTGGCCCATGGCCGCAATCACGGCGGGCGTTAAGTCTCTTTCAGATTTAATCACCATCGTTACCTCCCAACGCTCGAGTGATACGCAAATAATCGATTATCTGTCAAGCGCTCATCAACGCCTTCAGCGTCAGGATTGGTGAAATTACAAAAATGTGAGATAAATAGCCGATATCGGCGTCTTTTCTCGATATTCTGAATTGTGCTGTCAAACTATGGTGGAAAACTCCAAATTCGTTGACAATAATAATCGTTTATAATATCGCCCATCAACCAAGCGCGACATTCGCGTGGGAGGTTTTATGAAGCGACAGAGTGCCTCACCCGACGCACCCAGCGAGCAAGCTGGAAATGGTGACTTTGCCGATGACGGCAAGAATACGATTGGAAGCCAACTGGCATTCCGGCTGCGCGAAGCAATTATTTCCGGAGGGCTGGAGGCTGGCAGCAAGATCAATCTCGACAAGGCGCGACAGTCATTCAATGTGAGTCTCAGCCCCTTGCGCGAAGGCCTTGCGCGCTTGATTTCCGACGGGCTGGTAGAGTTTGAAGACAATCGCGGCTATCGGGTCGCGCCAGTATCGCTGGCAAATCTGGAAGAGATCACGAGTCTTCGCGAGGAGTTGGAGGTTTTCGCGTTGAAAGAGTCGATTAGGCTCGGTGACGCGGAGTGGGAAAGCAATGTCATGCGCGCGCTTCACAAGCTCAACCGTGCCGACCGCGATGCGAACAAGCCGGAAACTCTCGAATACTGGGAGATGGCGCATCGCGACTTCCATCTCACCCTTATTTCGGGCTGCGGAAAGCCGCTTCTCCTGCATTTCTGCAGGACCCTACTCAATCTAAATGATCGATATCGCAGAAAATTCCTGACCCAGACTTCAGGCGATCGAAATGTCAGCCAGGAGCATAGTGAAATCGCTCAGGGCGCTGTGGCGAGAGACAGCGATTACGCGACTGACAAGCTTCGTCAGCACATCCATCGCACCGGCGCTAACCTGCTTGATCATTTGGCTCGTACCGGAGTTGTGCGATGACCGATGCGGTGAAAGAGTCGCCCGTCGGCATCGCCCATTTCTCTGCGATCCAACTGCCGCCCCAGCAGTTCGTCAGGCATGCTGCAGTTGCAGGCTTCAATTCCGTAGGACTTCGGCTGCATCCCGCTTTCCCTGGGGCACCCTATTACGAGTTGCCGCAGGGCAGCAGGGATGCAATGGAGTTTCGAACTCTACTCGACAGCGAAGGCATCAACGTTTTTGATATCGAGTTTTTCATTATCGGCCCGGATTTTAACGCTGCCCTCGTCGAACACATCGTTGCCGCCGCCGCCGATATTGGAGCCAAGCGCCTGTCCGCATGCGGCGACGATGGCGACTTGCAACAGCTAATCGGCAATTTGACGGAGTTCTGCCAGCTTGCCGCACGATATGGGCTGGCTGTCGACGTTGAGAACATGGGTTGGCGCACTATCAACACCTACAGCAAGGCTGGTGCGCTGGTCACGGCGTCCGGCCAAGACAATGCAGGTGTCTTGGTCGACGCCATTCACTTTTTTCGAAATGGCGGAAACATTGACGAGATCAGAACTGATATCGTACGGCACGTGCAACTCTGTGACGTAGTGGGGCCGGCACCCAAGCGTCCAGAAAACATGATGACCGAGGCCCGGGCAGGACGGTTGGCGCCAGGTGATGGCATATTAGGGTTGAGCCAATTGCTAAACAAAGTTGCTGGCCATGCCACGATATCGGTAGAGGTGCCATTGGTTGGCGACATCGATCCGCTGGTTCATCTGACAACGCTCAATATGAAGTCCCGGAAAATTCTTCAGCGGGTAGCTGAACAGTTTTAAAGAAGCCTTTGTCGGGCTCCCCCTGCCCCGCTCAGGGGCGCCGTTAATGGGGCTGTGCGGCACGAAAGTTTCTGTAGCGAGCCACAGGGCCCTGTGGCTCGCCGTACGATCGCCACGACAGATCACCAGTATTTGTTTTGGTTCAGGGTTTGGGCAATCGAACTAAGCGGCCATTGGGTGGGAAATTAAATGAACAACGGAACCAGGTTTGTGGCCTGAAGAATATGGTTGTCGCAGCCTGTTCGCCCCCTCGCCGTACTCATGTCGAGTTTGCCTCGGCGATCAGATTTCATAGTTTCCGCCCCCACGCGCGCTGTTGGTGGCCTTGGGTCGAGGGATCGAGCAGCAGAAGTTATCCTCACACTGAAGTGCACATTCTGTTACAGCATAGTCCAATCCGTCTGTTGCAGCAGCTTACGGGCTCGGATGTAAATGCATTAGGAATGCCGGTTGTCCACGTCCCTACCCTGCTCAAGTGGATATTGTCGCTTGGTGTAGGTCGTCGGGGTTGCGGTGACGGTTTTGCATGAGATCAACCTGCCCCCTGCCCCCTGCCCCCTGCCCCCTGCCCCCTGCCCCCTGCCCCGGTGTCGGTATGACTGTTGACCTTTGAAGTTGATGCAGGACTGCAAACCTTGTCAGCTGACAAGGTTTTCGATAGCGAGCGTCGTAAACCGCTGACGCTGGTAGCTGGGCGAACTTTAGCGGTCGCGGCAACTGATGATCTGGTATCTGGGCTTCCTCAAGAGATGAGCTGATCCGTAGCCAGAGCCGCGTCTCCAAAACCTTGTCAGCTGACAAGGTTTTCCGATTGGGCCTGGGACGTCAACTGTCGCAAAACCATTGATGATGCGCTCACGCCTACGCTGCTTGTACCGTACGGATAAATTCTGCCCGTTCACAGATATCAGCGGACAAAAAGTCGCCTCTTGTCGGGTCAGCCCTTCTGGCTGCGGCTTCGAGCCGGCTTTGCGGTTCAGGGCGCAGGAAAGCCTTTGTCACCCGTCCCGGCCCCAGGGAGCGAGCCTAGCATGGTATTAAACCAGTTTTGACCCGGGCAAAATTGTTAAAGGCCGGGCACCGGGGTTTAGCCGAGGAAAACGTCCGACGAAGTCTAGCCTTTTCCGGAGCCGTCGACACCGCGTTGATTGGCTCCTGGCGCTTCTCTTGAAAAGGCTGCATTTTTCTCAGGTTGATGCGGCTTTTGCCGCCATGAAAGCGACTTGCGTACGCTCAACAATCAGCTTTGGCGCCAACTACGCGACGGCGCAAAAGAACGGTCGAAAAAACAGACTTGTTTAGAGAACGTATCGATCGGATTGCCGAGGGACCGAAAAAGGACGCCGCGCTTCGACGATCTGTGCCGTTTGAAAGACTTATTGGCCAGCCAAGGGAGCTCATCAGAATATCCCAAGCACATGGCAAGTGAGGAATTTGACTACCAGAACCACCAGAACGATCGAATCCTCGCTGCGCCCATTATTTGCTTTCGAAATATTCCCCTTGGTAGCGGGGCATCTGCAGCGGAAATACCTACTAAAATTGGAATGGGGAGAACTTCAGAAAGCCTGCTTATCTGGAGGGACAGCAGAGAGATTTCTGCCTGTCGGCAGAGGAGGGCGGTCACGAGGGTAGAGACCGTTTGTAGGATCCCGCTGCTGATTTTTTCCAGGCGGCGAATTTTCCTGAAGATAGCAGGTTCTTTTCGCTGTTCTTAAATGGAATTGGGTAGAAGCGGTCACAGATCTGATCGAAACTCGAAATGAGCAGCGCAAAGCCGGCCTTCCGTTGCCCTTTCGTCCACGAAGAAAATATCCCCTTGGGCGGTCGATCATCTCAAATACTGCAGGCTGTGCTGGACTAAGGTGCTGTCAGAGACCGATGATATACCTGCCTGCGCGCCAAAATCCTCGCGCAATGCATCGTCGATGACGGCCTCCAACGCATAAGTGATAGCTTAGCTCTATCGTCGAGAAACGCGAGAGATCGCTTCAACAGCCTATGCTGCGGCCAAAGGACAGGCCAGAGGATCCGAACGCCATATCGGACGCCGATTTCTTCAAAAATGTTTATGCGGCTGAATAATTTGACGCTGCTGCTCTTATGCTCGGCGCACATCGTGGGCCAACCCAAGGAACGAGCCTTGCTTGCCTTTCACAATTCGCGAGTGTTCATTCACGTGATGGATGACTTCATGCAGCCAGATAAGGGGCGTGTGGTCAGCAATAAGAAGATTACGGCGTGATTCCTGAGCATTTTGTAGGAGAGCGTTCAGTCCAGCCCTTTCAATCGAAAAGCAACGGCCAGATCAGTCCACCCACTGATTACTGATTTTTATTCCGAAGCCTTCTAAATCCTTGATGTTGCGCGTCGCAAGGGTCAATGGGTGAGTGACGGCTGTAGCAACCATCGAGCCGAGCCGGCGACCATTTCGCTTGGCAAGGGCCATCAGATAGGCCCAGGCGAAGGCGGCATGACCTGCCACCGGAATAATCCTGTTTTCTTAAGCGTTGAGGCAGATCATGCGTGAGCCGTTCGTCCAAGGCGCCAGCCGCTATCCATCAGCGCGACACCGCGGCGAATTTCAGCAATAGAGACGATGCTGATTAAGGTTCGATCCACGTCCAGCCCTTGAAGGCACTTCAGACATCCTTCATCAGGGCGAGGCTTTGTAACTTTCGACAGAACATTCGTATCGAGTAGAAGTCTCACAAGGACAGGCCACGGGGCTCGTCGTGTTGTCTCTCACTATCCAATTCGGCGCCGCATAGCGGCGATGCCGACAGAAATTCCGCAAACGATCCCCTGCGAGTAATTTTCTTCAGCCACTCTTCTGCAGAAACAACAACCACGCTCGGTTTCCATTGCGGGTAATCGTCTGAGGCGCCAACTGGACGCACTCTCTTTGATCGTCTCTGGTGAAGGCTGCCTTGCTTCTGCACGTATCGATCATCGGCTTAGGCAGAGGAGGTCATGCCAGCCTGTGGAGAACGTCAGAGAAGCGGGATTTCCGACCTCGCCTAGGTCGTCAGGGAGACCGATTGACTGTGCAACCAGTTCCCACAAGCCGGGGCGTCTGATGCTACGCATGAGCGCCATTACAGAATGCGTGCCGCACGCCCGCTTCGCCTTGTAGCGTTGTTATAGTAGCTGGAAGCCTGCTGCATCGACCGATGTCTGGACTGCTCCATCGCCTCGAGAAGGGGAATTCCGCGATTTGCGGCCTCCGTCAAATATCCCGATCGTAGCCCGTGCGCTGAAAACTCCCCACTGTCCAACCCGGCCATCTGTGCCCGCTGCTTCAGGATCGCATTGACCGACTGCGGATCGAGCGCACGCCGCGAGACGGTGCCCCATCGCCCAATTCCCCGAAACACGCTGCCCTTTTCGATCTTTGCGGCCGCCAGCCAGGCGTTCAGCGCCTCGACAGGTCGGCCTGTGAGATAGACGACATCGTCCTGCTCGCCGGTCGTCGTTTTGGTTCGACCAAGATGGATGGCAAGTGAGGGGAGGGGAGGACCGTCGTTCACCTCGATCGGTGGCTCGACTGTCAGCTGCTCGACGCGTAGCCTGGCGATCTCGCTGCGTCGACGGCCGCCGGAAGCAAAGGCGACCATCAGGATTGCCTTGTCGCGTAGATCGCGCAGGCTGTCTGACTCACACGTCGCCAGCAGCTTTGCCAGAACGTCGCCAGTGACGGCCTTTGCGCTCTTGCGCGCACGGGTTCGCGGAACGGCGCGCACGGCCAGACGAATGGCTGACTTAAGAGCAGGGGAGGCGAAGGCACCCGTAAGGCCGCGCCACTTACTCAATGTCGACCAGCTGGCCAGCCGGCGCCGCACCGTGTCAGGCGCGTGCGGGCCGACGGATTTCAGGAAACCCTGACGCCTTAGATTTTTGTCGACATCATCGGGCATGCCGTGGTTGGGGTCACTTGCGCGCTTTTCCGGATCCCACAGATGATGGGCTACGAATTTGAGCAGCAACGCCTCGGGCGCAGGCCAGGGCAGGGACTGTCCAGTGGCAGCGAGACCCCAGGCCTCCAGGTAGGCAAGATCAGACGTCAGGGCCCTTAGCGTATTGTCGCCCATGCCCTGATTAACGAGATGCCGCAGCGTCTCGATGTCATCATCGGTCAACAGCTCGGCAAGCTCGTCGCGGCGTTCGAGCGGCAAAACGGACGCGATGGTATCGAGCTCTTCGGCGCGCCACTCGACGGACGTGTGTGATGTCTTCGTTTTAGGCACGATAGGCTCCAGAATCGCGGGTTTCGGCGG
Source organism: Agrobacterium tumefaciens (assembly GCF_013318015.2). Classification (NCBI taxonomy): domain Bacteria; kingdom Pseudomonadati; phylum Pseudomonadota; class Alphaproteobacteria; order Hyphomicrobiales; family Rhizobiaceae; genus Agrobacterium; species Agrobacterium tumefaciens. The sequence goes on from NZ_CP115843.1 coordinate 31,910, forward strand.
CCGCTGGCACCGTGATTTGCCCCGATTTTCCTCGATTTGCGCCGCGAAATCAACTACCATCGATAAGTGGTACTTATCGATGGTTAGAACCCCAACCCGCAATCGTACAATGTGAGGAACTGTAATATTCAGGTAGAGTTCGTATAAGAAATCATTTACCATGATTTCAATGGCTTACGATCTCACGAAAATCAGCATGACGACCTTGATGCGGCCGGCTTTCGACGCCGGTATCGCTCTGACGCGCTTGGACGAGCGCATCGCCCGCTCGCCCGTCGGCGCGGGCTTCCTCGAACGATCCCAATTCACCGATGCCTGCGCTTCGCTGTGGATCGACGGCGAATTGGTGCATCTCGAAGACCTCGTGCTCCACGACGCCACGAAGGATATTCGCACACCCACCCACGAATTGACAATCGCCCGCGACGTGTTGCGCACCCGCCGGCGCATCGCCGCCCAATCCCCCGACTGGGCGCTGTCGCCGGTCGGCGTTCGCACGCTGCGCCAGGCGTGGCCTGGAGCATCAGATAGCAAGGACGCCGACGTGGCGACGATTGGAGCAAAACGCGTGGAGGTGATTGAGCGGGAAGGGGAGGGGGACGACGTCGAATATCTCCCCGGCGTCGACTATGCCGCCATCGATGCCGTGCTCGCCCGATCAGGGGCGGCGATCGAAGCCGCAAAGACGCCCGGCCGGGCTCCGGCCAAAGATCCGCTGGTCTACGATCTCGATTGGGACGAGGACGCTAGGCTCGACGAATGGCGCGGCGTGTTGCGTCAGGCAGAAAATTTGCCGGCGGTGTTGCAGGCCATCGTCGCTCTGGATGTCTGGAACGAATTGTCGGTGCTGCAGCATGCGCCGTGGCTTGGTCGGCTGTTCGCCGCCTCGATCTTGCGCCAGGCAGGCGTCACGTCGGGCGCGCATCTGGCCGCCATCAACCTTGGCCTCAAAACCATCCCAGTCGATCGGCGCCGGCATCGCGATCGGGAAACCCGGTTGCTGGCCATCGCTCATGGCCTGTTCGCGGCCGCCGAGATCGGCATGAAGGAACATGACCGGCTGGCGCTGGCGCGAACCCTGATTGAGCGGAGGCTGGATGGCCGCCGGACGTCTTCAAAGCTGCCAGAACTGGTGGAGCTGGTGATGGCGAAACCATTGGTCTCGGCCAAGATGGTGGCGACGACGCTGGATGTGACGCCGCAGGCGGCGCGGCGGATTGTTTTGGATCTGGGCCTCAGAGAGATGACGGGGAGGGGGAGGTTTCGGGCATGGGGTATCTTATAGGGCGAGCTGGCAGTGCAAGGATATTGGTGAAGCTATGAGCGATCGGACCAAACGACAGCATATAGTGCCCAGGTTCTATCTGAGGCATTTCACCCAGCCTGACGGCGAGCTTTGGACGCATGATTGTGTAACTGGGTCTGTTCGCAAAACAACACCGGAAAAGACGGCATTCGAAACCAACATCTACACGCCGATCGGGGAGGATGGCGCGCGTATGGAGCTGATCGAGGATACGCTTGCAACGATAGAATCGCAGGCCGCAACTATCTATCCAGATCTGTTGGCTTTCAGGGCTCTCGACCCCGTTGCAAAGCTCGACTTCGCGGCGTTTCTCGCCACCATGTTTACACGCAGTCCCGCTCAGCTTCGTCAGTTCGCTCAGACCATGGGCCAAATGGCCTTGTGGGGTGGCAGGCATGAGGCGGACCGCGAGTTCCGCCAGAAGAAGGCACTGGGCGAAGTTTCGGCTGCAGATGAGGCCATGCAGAAGATACTGCACGATAACGAACTTTTCACAATGGATGTTGATCGGCGGGTAGGGCTCATCGCGTTTCAACAGGCCGAGACCTTGATGCACCTGATGTCTCAGATGAACTGGAGTTACGAGATCACTGAGAACCAGCAACTGGCCACTAGCGATAACCCCGTATTTTGGGTAAAAGGCGGCGGCCCGGCGGACCCACCAGGCCACGGCTTTGGTTTGGGCCATCCGTTCGCGGTCATACCGTTTCCCTTGCGCCCGGACGTTATTCTTCGGCTGGACTGGCGACGCGATGGGGCGTGGAAGAGGTTCAAGCTCGAACGCCAGCGTGCGAAGCTCGCAAATCAATATCAGGCTAAACACAAGGAACGGCTACTGTTCTTCCGAGACCGCGATGAGGGTCTTTGTTCGCTCGCCATGAAATACAAGAAGCCCGTCAATCTCATCGATGTCGGCGTGCCATCGCCCACGATCGACGTCGTTCGCAAATTGAAGGGCGGATCAGTAGAATGACAAGGGGCGGCATGGCAAGCGATCTTCCAGAGCGGAAAATGCTAGCAGGAAGGATCGCCAGTATGGTCTCCCGAGGGCCAAACCGCGAAAGCTCCAGAGTTGATGGCACCCGAACGCTTTCGCTTCCAACGACCTAATTCCTTTCTCGCCGCTGCACGCAACGGTATCGATTTAGAGCCACTTCCAAGCGCACTGAGCAGCTGCTCTGCTGCGGTAAGGCTGTGCCAGTAATAGATCTGCCCGTTTTCCCGGGCACTGGTGAGCTGCGTCAGGCACCCCGTCTCTTCTGCGCGAGAGGCCTGCCACCACGCAGCGATAATTCCCGCGTCAGCCATCCAGGTGTGTCGCTGTGCAAAACGTGCCGCATAAGACCCCAAATCCCTTCCGCGACCCGCCCGTATCAATAGCAAGGCAGCGGCTGCTGCGGCCCAGGGGTCATCGCGCGAATGTTGAATCGATCGGATGGCATCGGCCTCGTCGCTTCCCGCTGCCCATCGGACAATTTCCGACACCTCGTCACGCGTAGAGTGAGTAAGGCTTCCAACCATTGCTTCGGATTTGGATTCGTAGGGTCGGATGACGGGAAAGCCTGCCCCCTGCTCGTGGTAACAAAGAAGGGTTCCCCCGCTGAATAACGGGACATATGAGTGCCAGGCATTTCCCACACCGTCAGCAAATTGATGGCGCACGACGGGATACTCAGCCCAGTTTCCGGCTCGAACAATTTTCGTGATTTTCGGCTGATCGACGCTAGCGAGCCTCGATCCAGAGAACTGACGCCACTGCTTTTGATGCGGCGCTCGCATGCGCAAGTTCGAAACGTCGTGGGATGCCGTTGAGTGGATAAGCGTCTCGTCCTTCTCGGTCAATGGCGATTTATGGTGAACAGCTATGGATCGCCAAGCGCTATGTTCGTCCGATATTCGGCCAACGGTATGGACCATGTGTTCAGAAGAGGCATCGATGCGGAACGGATACTCGTAAGCGTCGCCGCTTCCAAGATTTCTGACATCGGCGACGTAGGAACCGACGTCGAACTCGATGTCCTTCTCATCTCCGTGGCCGGTTAGCAGGAAGCGGTTGACGTCGGTCGGTGCCTTGCCCTGGACCGTAACGCGTATGGCCGCCTTTGACGCGGTTGCAAACGTAACGCGATGTTTCATGCTGCATCCCCCGCTGGTCTTAAGGTCACTAGAAAGCTCGGCGCTTGCTGCCGGAAAGTCTGCGACACAAGCGGGGCCGCTCCTTGCTGACATACGCATTCTACAGTCAGATCTCGGTCTTCGAGGTTGACGTCTACCCGCCACACGAACTCAGCAGCGACACTCGACATGATCTCCAAGTCCTGGTGCTTTAGCTGGACGGACGCCATCTGCGTTAGATGAACTTCGGGAATCGAGCGGACAGCGAGGTGCATAAACGGTTGCTCGACTGTCATCAGGGAGTGCATTTCCGAGTAAGGCAAGATTGGCTGAGGCTTCACGATGATGTGGTCGAACATTGTCTCGCCCAATTGCCTCAGACCGAAAAGGAGCATCCTGCCCGTAACCGCCCATCCGTGGCTTTGCGTTCTTTCCACACAGCAACCACTGAGACCCTTGATGAGGACTTGCGTAAAAAAAGGTGGCTCAAAGTCGGCCGGCGCCCAAGCCAGATGACCGGTTCGCGAACCCGCTATAGCCAAAGGCTCGCACACGTCTCCCGTTATGTCAGCCAAACTCACTTCTTTGAGGTCTATATTTTTGACTTCCCACAAGCGGTCGGCAAACTCGGCGACGATCTCTTGGCAGCCGTCGAAAAAGACCCAGGCGCTTGCTGGGTGGAGGGTCTGCAAGGCCTGAGACAGATTGCTCGCGCTGAATGATTGAGCCCAGGGGCGATTGGTTTTGGACTTTATATCTTCCAGCAGCCCGACCGCTCCACCCTGGCGATCTGCAATGCCGTGTCCCGAAAAATAGAAAACGACCGCATCACCTGGCCGAATACGACCGAGCCAATCATCCCCACGATCACGAAAGTGTTGCTCGTCTGCTGCCTCGACTACCGTCGTTACAACGTCACCGCCCAAGACGTTGCCGATATCCACTGAGCCATCATTGACGTTGGGATCGGACAGGAGCATCTCGAGCGAGCCGAGCGGTGCGACCAGTCGGTCGCGATCGTCGAGCAACATTTTGGCAAGAGCGATTGCGCCGGCCACCGGCGCACGACGGTCTGCTGCATGATTGGCTTGCAAGTAGGGATAGCGACCGCAGCCCATGATGAAGGCATGGGTTACAGGGCCATCGATCTGGGCTTCATAGAGCAGCGTCAAGCAAGCAGCCCCGCTTCCTTCAGTCGCTTGTTGATCCGGCTGAAGAAAAAGGCGTTATCGAAGTATGCATTATGTGCCGTCGATAGACCGGCGGACGTGCTGATCTCCAAGTCGACGACGCCGTCGATCGTCGGCGCGCTCAGAAATGCGAGCGTATCAGCGTAGTCATAGATATTCCAATAGCGATCGACGGCTACGCCCAGCGGGCCGCCGCTCTTCGGTGCCGTAAACTGCTTAAGTTCGGCAAACAGGCCGACCTGGGTTCCCACTCCGAGGAAAAGGTCGATCTTCAATGGCCGCTTCAGCTGCTCTTCGAGCGAGTCGATATTATCTGCGTCGGTCAGCAATTCGTGGAGGATGGATCCCCCCATGCTGTGTCCGATCAACACGAGCGGCTCATTGTTGTCGCCTGCCGCCTGCGCGGCCTCCAGGATCGCCTCGTTGATTTCGGCGCGGACCTGGTTGCTTTGGTCTCGACGAGCGAAGAACATCATCGCGTCGCCCAGGAACTGCGCTAAATACGGCGCGGCAATATCACGTGCCTTTCCAGCAGCAATGGCAACAGGATCGAACTTCGGCAGTTTAGGCATCCACCCCCCGCCAAGCGATTCAATTCTGCGCAAAGCGCCCACTTCGCCAGCAAGCCTCTCGCCCAATTCGGTATCGGAACGAAGGCTGCTCAGCCAGCTTGGTACGGGACGGGCGTCAGCGTAGCGCGCGGCAGCCATCCAAAAATCTTCAACTTTGTGGCGCTCAGCGTCCAACTTGCTGTTCGATACGTCGTCAAGAGCTTTGACCGACAGCGACGCAACGATTGCCGGAAAGTCCACTTTTGCAGCCGCGACGATGGAGGCGCTATCAGCCCATGCAGCAGGAGCTACCGAAGTCCCGAGCGCCATTGTCTCGCCCCTGGACGTCGGAAGTGAGAGCAATGACTTCTCGGCGAGCCCAAATTTCCCCCAGTAGGGAAACCTGATCGTCGCCGTCTGATCGAAAGTCAGGCGATTGAACCTTTCCGCGCGGCCAGACGTCATCTGCTCGTAAACGCCGTCGCCGAGATCTCTGTTGTTCACCCCGTGGACGAAAACAACTTGCATCAAACCTCCCGAATAGTCCTTCCAATCACAAAATAGATGTGTCATAAATAACTATGCCAATCAAGCGGCAAAAATAGTTATTTGAAATCAAATGTCTGAGGGAAATGTGGGAGAAATTATAGATATATCGACGGATTTAGCCCAGTCCATTCGCCTCGGTCTGAAGAGTGAGGTCGACGGGATGCGGCTTTTCGCGGCTAAGTTGGTTCGCAAATACCGACAGTCGGCGCCCGACCTTTCGAGGCAGATCGATGAGTATCTGCAGGCCGCACCGGTGGCATCGCCGATGCGGAAAAAAACGTTGCCGAAAGCGGACCAAGAAGTTGCTGCTGAAAATGACGATGCGGAAGAGCTCGCGCTGCTTCGAATTGACACCGCTGGCGCGGTTGAGCCGCTTCTGTCTGAGACGGTGAGGCTGCCGGTCCAGCAGCTTTTGGCCGAGCGTCGCCAAATCAAAAAACTGCAGAGCCTGGGATTAGAGCCTATGCGCTCAGCCGTTTTTGTTGGGCCGCCTGGCGTTGGCAAGACCATGACCGCCAAGTGGATTGCGGCCGAGCTCGGCCTGCCGCTCTTGGTCTTGGATCTCACCGCGATTATGAGCAGTTATCTCGGGCGAACGGGTAATAACCTGCGCGCCGTGCTCAATTATGCCAAGTCGATTCCGTGCGTGCTTCTACTCGACGAGATCGATGCGATCGCAAAGCGTCGAGGCGACATGTCTGACGTTGGTGAATTAAAACGCCTCGTCACGGTAATCCTGCAAGAGATCGACGCATGGCCATCTACCAGCCTCTTATTGGCGGCGACGAATCACGCCGAGTTGATAGACCCTGCCCTATGGCGGCGCTTTGATCAGACAGTGGAGTTTCCTCAGCCTGACAAACGACGCGTTGAAGAGTTGTTGAGGAAACTTACGGCCAGTGAAGGGCAGCAATTTGATCGGTGGGTTCCGACTATGGCGATGCTTCTAGAAGGATATTCCTTTAGCGATATCGAACGTACCGCCCGACAATTCAGAAAAGCTACAACGCTCAAAACAGCTACGATCGAGGAATTGGTTGAGGGGTTGGCGCGTCGGCATGCCGCTTTACTCGACCGTGAATCCCGGCAGGATCTCGCGAGAAAGCTGACCGACCTAACGCGTCTGTCGCAGCACAAGGTCAGCGACATCACAGGGGTCAGCCGCGATACAATTCGTAAATATCAGAAACAGGAGCACGTAACCCATGGCGACTAATTTTCTTATCGGTCGTGGAGAGCTTCTGACGCATCAGGTTCCACCGCCGCGGCGCAAGCCGTCAGAGCGGAGCGTCTATACGCTGAACGAAGCTCGGCAATCTCTGGTACCGCAGTTTACGCAGGCCATGGAGGTCTTCGATAGAACGCCGGCCGCAGCGCTGCCGAAGGACATTGCGGTTGGAAAGGTTCTTATCAATCCGAGTTTCATCGCCCGGTCGTACTTCCCATCGAGCTTGCTCAAGGAAGCAGGGCTTGAGGCCGTCGGCAGCAGAACCGTGCACGTGACGCCAAAGCGATGGGCGCGACAGGGCATGCCAGAAAAGGTTCCGACGACTGAGCTGTTCGTCGCAGGGCGGCGCAAAAGCTTTCGCTCACTCCCCGAACTAGCGAGATCCCTTGGCGACGATGAGCAAGCAGCTCTTGACCTCACACATATCGAAGCGTTCTCAGCGACTGACCCTGAAGAAAAAGTGAAGGCAGTTGTTCGCGGCCACAAGGACGCGGTCTACGAGGTCGGTGTCCATCTTCTCTCTGACGACGTCGACTCCGAAGAGGTTCAGTCAGCCTTTGCGAAGTTTGCTGAGCAGGCCGGTGTCGAGCTCATGGACAAGTTGGGCTTTATCGTGGGTAACCTTTGGTTCCTGCCAGTGCGCGGAAGCCGTGACGGCATCCATCAGCTTAGCGAATTTTCGCTTGTACGCGTGATCCGGCCAATGCCTGCGCTCAGAAGTATGCGGCCCATGCCGGCACCTTCGGGAAGCGTAAAAATCACGTGCAGCCTGCCGACGGCCCAGCCTCTATCATCCCAGCCCCGCGTGGCGATCCTGGACGGAGGGTTGCCCGATCATCATCCGATCGGACCTTGGATGCGCAACTATGAGCTCATGGATCCGGATGCGAACGATCACGCGGACGGTCCTGAACACGGCCTCGCGGTCACCTCTGCTTTTCTGTTTGGCCCAATTGAGCCCAATGGCTCGGCAGGTCGCCCATATTCCTATGTCGACCATCTTCGAGTTGTCGATGAGGGTATCAATCAGGAACATCCCGCACAACTTTATCGCACTCTCGGCCTGATCGACGAGGTCTTACTGTCGAGGCAATACGAATTCATAAACCTGAGCCTCGGCCCGGATGAAATCGTCGATGACGGAGATCCCCATGGCTGGACGTCGCTGATCGACGAGCGTCTAAGCAACGGTCGCACTTTCGTCACGGTGGCCGTTGGCAACAACGGCAACGAAGACGCGGAGCTTCAGCTTAATCGCGTCCAAGTTCCAGGCGACTGCGTCAACGTCGTTGCGGTTGGAGCCACCGATTCGACCAAGGAAGATTGGGAACGCGCGCCCTACAGTGCTGTTGGACCCGGCAGAAGCCCCGGTTTTGTGAAGCCGGACCTCATGGCCTTTGGGGGTAGTGCGGGTGAATATTTTCACGCGCTAACACCCGGTAGGCGCCCATCGCTCTCTCCCCAACTCGGAACGAGTTTCGCTGCTCCTAATCTCCTTCGAAGCGCGGTTGGCATACGGGCGATTTTGGGCAACGACCTCAGTGTCCTGGCGATCAAGGCTCTTCTCGTTCATAGCGCCACGCAGAATGACTTGCCACAGGCAGAGGTCGGCTGGGGATGCGTGGCAGACAAGCTTGCAAGCGTCATCACTTGCGGCGATGGCGTGGCGCGTGTCGTCTATCAAGGCGAGCTCCGTCCAGGAAAATATTTGCGAGCTCCACTGCCCGTCCCAAAGGAAGGGCTGACGGGAAAGGTGAAGGTGAAAGCGACCTTCTGCTATTCGACCCCGACTGACCCACACCATTCAGGTGCTTACACGCGATCGGGGCTGGAGGTGGTCTTTCGACCGAATGACGGCCGGCGCAAGGATGGCAAGGCCAATGCTGAGCCTCGATCGTTCCTAAATTTGCAGAAATTTGCCTCAGAGCAGGAACGCCGATCGGACTCTGGGAAGTGGGAGACCGTTCTGCATGCCGAGCAATCTATGCTTGGCAAGTCGCTTCGCGATCCGGTGTTCGATATCCACTATATTGCCAGACAAGACGCCGGTCCCACCAGTCGGGCTCGCCCGATCGCTTACGCACTGGTCGTAACCCTCGAAGCACCCAAGCACGCGGATCTGTTTTCAACTATTCTCGCTGAGTACACTTCACTCGTGTCAATCCAACCTGAAATCGCTCTGCCGATCACTGTGTGACGGCTTTCGCCTTTTCCTCGTGGAGAAACTTCATGCCAGCCAAGCCTGTAAAACTCACGAATGGGCTCGAGTTCGATCAAGCCGGAAATGCCAACGCATTTTATCGAGAAATACTGAACAAAGGGGAACTCGGGGCTTATTTGAGCAACGACGATGCAGCGGCGGTGGATGTTCTCTTCAGAGACTATTGCGCGGCAACGAACTGGCAGATGCCCGGGCAACCTGAAAGGTACTTCCGAGACTGGAATATGGCCGAGAAGCGAGCAACGCGCAGTTTCTATGTCGAATATGCAGATGGAGAGAGAGATGATTTCAGCTACATCAAGGCCGTTCGGGCCGTAGCGAATTGGAAGCGAATGGATGGCGAGCCACTGTCTGTCTGAAGTTCACGGCATCGGTGCTAGCACATTATAGGCCCCGTGCTGGTGCCAGAAAAATGAACGACGAGATGCACGGAGCAGGGCGACAGAAAAAGTGAATTGGGGTGCATATGGTCAATCCCGGGTCGGAATGGCATCAATGGGAGCAGCGTATCCATGCACCCGGCACCGTCCTCACCAACCAGTTTGGCGCTCATGATCTGAAAACTTTTTCCCAGTCAATTCGGGGTCAGAACAAGAGCAGTGCAAAATCGTACGCTAAGGGCGAACGGAGTGAGAACTTATGCGACCCGGCGTAGCCCGACTGGCAGACGGAGCGCTCGAAATCCGTTGGGCATCTGATGTTCGGCATCCCAGGTGTAGATGCCTGTAAGGTTGATATGTTCCCAACTCAGCGGCGAGTTGTGCTTCAACAGAGTATCAGGAATGTCTCGTCCCGCTCGTTTCAGCTGTGTGACCGCGCGATCAAGATAGACCGTATTCCAGTGCACGATTGCACTGACAACGAGATTGAGCCCTGAAGCGCGGAATGCTTGGCTCTCGAACGACCGATCACGGATCTCGCCCCGCTCGTGGAAGAACACAGCCCGTTTCATCTTATGGGCGGCCTCGCCCTTGTTGAGACCGGCTTGGCATCTCCGCCGTAGTGCCGGACTTGAGTACCATTCGATCATGAAGAGCGACCTTTCGATACGGCCGAGCTCGCGGAGCGCCCTCGCAAGATGGCTTTGCTTCGGAGACGCGGACAGCCTCTTGAGTATCGTAGACGGCACCACGGACCGCGTCGTGATCGACGCCGCGAGATGGAGCAGATCGTCCCAATGATCGAGGATCAGACTGGTATTGATCGGCGCCCCGATGTGGTTCGACAGCGCCGGATATGCACCGCTCTTTTCTAGCGTGTGGAACTTCCGGTCTTTGAGATTGCGCAGTCGCGGTGAGAACCGCTTTCCGATCAAGGCGAACAGCCCGAAGATATGATCACTCGCGCCGCCTGTGTCGGTAAAGTGTTCATGGATGTCGAGGACAGTGTCCTGATCGAATAGCCCATCGAGCACATAGGCCGCCTCGCTCTCGGTGGGACTGATGGGCAAAATGCTGAAGTAGCCGTATTGATCTGACAGATGGCTATAGAATTTCGATCCGGGCTCGCTACCGTAATGCAAATTGACGTCGCCGCGCTTTGCAGCCCGGTCGCTCGCACGGAAGAATTGGCCATCGGACGATGACGTTGTGCCATTGCCCCAAAGGCGCGAATGCGGATGCTGGGTGTGGGCATCGGTGATGCACGCTTGAGCCGTGCGGTATGTCTCCGATCGGGCGTGGAATGTGCGCATCCACCCAATCTGGTGAGCGCTAATCCCCTTGGAGGCACCCGCCATTCGTTTGGGGCCAAGGTTCGTAGCATCGGCCAATACACCAGCCAGCATTGCAGAAAGATTTTTTGGGACGTCGCCGGTCCGAACATGCGTGAAGTGATCCGCAAAGCCGGTCCATTCATGCACTTCCCTTAACAGGTCGGGAACCTCGACCAACGGATACATATCGCTGATCTCGGCATTCAGTGCCTCGGCGGCCGCAGGGATTTCGCTGGCAGTTGGTATGATGATCAAGGTTCCGGCCTCAAGACGAACTCCTTCGAGCTTTCCGGATCGTGCCCTGTGCGCCAGACGCTGCAGGTTGAACTCGAGCATCTGACTCGCTTCGGCAAGCCACTGCGCGCCGTCGCTCTGGACCCCCAAACCGAGACGATCTTCTTCCTTCATCGTGATGAATGTTGTTCGCGGCATCAGATGCTCATCAATGGGCCGGAAAGATCGGCTGCCATCGACCCAGATCTCCGCAGATCGAAGCCGGTCTCGCAAAGAAGCGAGCGTTGCGATCTCGTAGAGACGGCGATCAGGTTTTTCCCGTTCGAAGATGAGCCGGCGCTCAGTTTGGCTAAGGTGGGTGAGCGGGACGCGATCAGGGAGTGGCCGCCGCTTTTCGGCATAAAGCCGTTTAAGCAGTCCAATTGCCGCTAAAAGTGGATCGTGGCGACGCGCCGAGCGGAACGTGAATGCCTGAAGGAATGCACCAGTGTATTTGTGGACGGTCGCATATTGCTCGGCTGCTACGGTCAACGACGGCGCCTCGTTGTCGTCGACCATCGACTCCAGTTCAGGTTTCATCTGAAGCAGTCGGTCCCAGCCGACTCTTTGGTCGAGAACAGCCAATGCATTCCGACCATGGTCGTTGGCGGACTGCAGCGCGGAGATGGTATCGAGGAACATGCGCAGCGCTTTGGCGGTGTTCGCTCTGCAGTCCATTTGCCGCTGCTTCTTTCGGTTGTTGGCTTGCGAGAACAACTTACCCATTAGTTTGATGAACATCGTCACCGCATCGTCCGTGAGCTTCTGGCAAAGCTTGATGACTTGAGCCACAATCAGAGCGTGGCGACGGCTGGCATTGAAGTCGTTGGCAAGCCAGGCCGGGGTTGCGTTACCCTCCCGGATCATCTGGTCCCACCGTCCTGCTGATATGCGCGCCTGTAACGTCGGATCGATCTCCAGCCGCCGCAGAAAGGCTATCCGCTCTGTCAGCCCGACCAGATTCGACGCACTTGGTGCTTCTGGCGCTGAGCGTAGCCAATGGAAGCGCGTCTGGCCGATCGACGGGTCCACTTCTAACAGCCGGTCCAATGATCGGAACGTATCGAGCGGGATGTCTTTAATCAGAGTTGTCTCTGCCCAACGGCGAGCTATCGCACGGCCGGCAAGGCCAATCCGTTCGATCGTGTCGATCGCCGGTAGAAGAGCGCCGCGTTCACGAAACGCGGCGACAACTGAACTGACTATCGCAGCACCGTCGTCGGACGCCGCCGCCCCCTGAATTGCAGACAATAGCGCGGCGCGGCGATCTTGTAGCGTCGCGCTTCTCGTATCCAGATACATCATTAGCCGTGCTGTGTGATCCCGACGGGTTTCTTCACGGCGTGCATAGAGCGAAAATGCTTCCGGGGCGGCGCCGATCTGATCAGCAACATATTTAAGCATGGCGCGTGGCGGAATTTCTTCTGCCCCCAGCACTCGACCCGGGTATCGCATCAGACATAGCTGAATGGCAAAGCCGAGCCGGTTGTGATTACGTCTCCGCAGTTCGATCTCCAGGCGATCCGCCAATGACAACGAATAGTGTCGGATCAGGCTGTCCTCGTCGACTGGTATGTCGATAAGCTTTCGACGATCTTGATCTTTGAGAAGCTTGCGCTTTGCCATTGCCTGACTCCATCCATGACCAATCTGCGCTGAGCGTCGTCGAGTCGGGCCGGACAGCGAAATCAAAACTGGCGCATGTCGATGGCAATCCACAGAGATCGAATGCCTAAAACCCGAGCTATGGCATTGTTCACGCTTCGTTCGGGCTTAGCGTACGATTTCGAACTGCTCTTGTTCTGACCCCATTCTCGACCAGTTCCTCACCCATGTCCGCCAGTATGACGATGTCTGGATCGCCCGCGGCGTCGATCTGGCGGATCACTACGAGGCCTGCGAAGCGGCGGCAGTCACGGCATGACGGCGCTGATGAAGGCGGTCCTGTTCGATGCCGTCGGCGGGCCTGAGGTTCTCAAGCACGCCGATCGACCCGTGCCGCTGCCCGGTCCGGGCGAGGTGCAGATCGAGATCGTCGCCACGGCGATGAATTTCGCCGACCTGCTGCAGCGCCAGGGCAATTATTCCAACCACGCCAATCTCAATCCGATCCTCGGACTGGAATGCGCGGGACGGATTTCGGCGCTGGGCGCGGGGGTGGAAACCTGGCAGGTCGGAGATGACGTCTGCGCGCTGCTCAATGGTGGCGGCTATGCGGAATATGCCGTGGTCTCGGCCGGGCATGTGCTGCCCGTCCCCAAGGGCGTTGCGCTGCGCGATGCCGCGGTGCTGCCGGAAGCGGCCTGCACCGTCTGGTCGAACATTGTCGATCTCGCCGGCCTGACGGCCGGTGAAACCTTTCTCGTGCATGGCGGCGGCGGCGGCGTCGGCAGCCTGGCCATCCAGGTCGCGGTCGGGCTCGGCGCCGAGGTGTTTTGCACCGCCGGATCGCCGGAGAAACTCGATTTCACCGCCGCGCTGGGGGTGCGCCGCGGCATTCACTACCGCGACGAGGATTTTGTCGCGGCCACTCTCGACGCGACAGGGGGCAAAGGCGTGGATGTGATCCTCGACGTCATGGGAGCGGCGTATTTGCCTGGCAATATCGAGGCTCTGGCCTTCGACGGGCGAATCTCGATGATCGGCCTGCAGAGCGGCCGAGAGGCGCAGATATCGCTCGGGGTCATGATGAAGAAGCGCGCCTCGCTGTTCACCACCTCGCTGCGCGACCGACCCGCGGCCGCCAAACAGCGCATCGTCGCCGGCGTCAAGGCCGATATCTGGCCGCTGGTGGACACAGGTGCGGTGCAGCCTGTGATCGATCGGCGCTTCGGTCTCGACGACATCGTCGATGCGCATCGCTACATGGAAAGCGGCCGGCATATCGGCAAGCTGGTCATCGACGTGCGGCCGGCCTAGCTCGCGCCGCCGCCGCACGCCTCATCCGGATTACCCGAAAGTATCGAACCATGACCATTCACGCGCCTCTCAATATCGTTCCCTTCGTCAGCGTCGACCACATGATGAAGCTCGTCCTGTCGATCGGCATCGAAACCTTCCTCACGGAGCTAGCCGGCTATATAGAGGAGGACTTTTGCCGCTGGGAGGTGTTTGACAAGACGCCGCGGGTGGCGTCGCATTCCGATGACGGCGTGATCGAACTGATGCCGACCAGCGACGGCACGCTCTACGGCTTCAAATACGTCAATGGCCATCCCAAGAACATGAGGGATGGCCGCCAGACGGTGACCGCTTTCGGCGTGCTGTCCGACGTCGGCAACGGCTATCCGATGCTGCTGTCGGAAATGACCATCCTGACGGCGCTGCGCACCGCCGCAACATCGGCAGTCGCCGCCAAATATCTCGCGCCGACGGGCGCCAAAACCATGGCGATCATCGGCAATGGCGCCCAGTGCGAATTCCAGGCTCTAGCGTTCAAGGCGGTTCTCGGCATCGAGAACCTGCGCCTCTACGACATCGATCCCTCTGCCACGGAAAAATGCCAGCGCAATCTCGCCGGCCTGGGTCTGTCTGTGACCAGCTGCGCGACGGCGCAGCAGGCGGTCGAAGGGGCTGGGATCATCACCACGGTAACGGCCGACAAGCAATACAGCACGATCTTGACCGACAACATGGTCGGCCCCGGCGTCCATATCAACGCCGTCGGCGGCGATTGCCCGGGCAAGACGGAACTGCATCGGGATATCCTGCTGCGGTCCGAGATTTTTGTCGAATATCCGCCGCAGACCCGGATCGAAGGCGAAATCCAGCAGCTGCCGGACGACCACCCGGTCAACGAATTGTGGGAAGTCATCGCCGGACGCCGGAGCGGCCGCGGCGACGACCGACAGATCACTCTGTTTGATTCCGTCGGCTTTGCGACGGAGGATTTTTCGGCGCTCAGATATGTCTGGGACAAGCTGGTTGGCGGCATGTTCTTCGAAAATCTCGATCTGCTCGCGGATCCGGATGAGCCACGCGATCTTTTTGGCATGCTGCTTCGGGCGCAGCGATAGGGACATTCCGCCCGGAGCTGACGTGGTCTTTTGCCGGATCTTCCGCAACATCGATTTCAGCATAGAGATTGCTCGTCCGATGTCGGTCGGTTCATCCTGAAGATCACACAGGATGGGAAATTAAATGCGCGGGCGGATACCAGCTTTTCCTAAACGCCGTGGCAACCTAGCTTTCTGAGCGCTGAGTCGACCCAATCTCTGTCACTCGTCCCGTCTCTTATTCTGGCCATCCGCTTGTTTTCGAACTCATGTCTGTATGTGGCACCTGCATGAACGGCTTCGACATCTTCTATGCTAACGCACAGCAATCCATCGGCGTCACCGCACATGAGATCGCCCGGATTGATGACCATGCCTGCAATCGAAATCGGCACGTTCACCTCGCCCGGCCCATCCTTGTAAGGTCCGCGATGGGTGATACCCGCGGCAAAGACCGGGAAACCGCCAACGGAGAGTTCGGCGCTGTCACGGATCGCGCCATAGATAACGATGCCGCCCAGACCGCGTTGAATAGCATGCGCCACCATGAGTTCGCCGATGATGGCATTTGAAAGGTCGCCGCCAGCATCAACGACCACGATATCGCCAGGCTCGGCAATGTCGAGTGCCTTGTGGACCATGAGATTGTCGCCGGGACGCGCCTTGACGGTAATCGCGGGACCAACCATCCTCGCGCCGTCGTAGTATGGACGCAGCGCGGCGGCGCCGGCAGTCATGCGTCCCATGACATCGCTGACATTTGCAACCGGGAGCGAGCGAAAAGCTTCGACCCATTCCGGGCCGACCTTGCGCTCACGCTTGCGCACGCGAAAACCGTTCATTCATTGTCCTTTGCAAAAATGCCGCCACTCCGATCCTGGCGATCAAATTATCTCCGGACTTGGTCGTGCACTACGCCCGGCCAAGTCCGGAGACACTCGAGTATCTGGGGTCATCGGTGAGTGAACGCGGCCTCAGAGTTGATAAAGCTGTTCAGATTCGGCGATGCCGAGACTTTCGTCTATTGCAGCGATCACTCGCACCAGATCGGCTTCCGACGCGATCAGCGGAGGAACCAGCTGTATCGTTCCCATCGTACGCGTCAGCACGCCGCGTTCGTCCAGCAGTCGCGAAAGGCGTTTGATGAACGGATGCTTGGCGGCGGCAGGGCCTTTGCCGAAGCCTTCCTTCGCCGCCTTCGCTCTTGCGATCCATTGGAGGCGCTTGCCACGATGTGCATCGGCGTCAGCCAGGGCATCACCATCGCGCTGGAACGTGTCTGAAATGGATGTGGAAAGCATCCAGGATCTGCCTGAACGAGAGGCAATGGAGTTCGACGTTGTGATCGTGGGGGCTGGTCCTGCCGGGTTATCTGCGGCGATCCGGCTGAAGCAGGTCCATCCGGATCTCTCGGTGGTCGTTCTGGAAAAGGGCGCGGAAGTCGGCGCGCACATCCTGTCGGGCGCGGTTGTCGATCCCGCTGGCATCGACAGGCTTTTGCCCGGCTGGCGCGAGGAGGAGGGGCATCCGTTCAGGACCGAGGTGAGGGATGAACGGTTCCTGCTTTTTAGGGACGCAGCCGGAACTCGAATGCCAAGATCATCGCTCAATGCTCGTGACGTTCCTGCCTCTTGATTCGAAGGCAGGGAATCACGGTAAGCCGAGCATGTCACATCAATTCCGATTCCGCGTTCAATGGACGTGCTCTAGTTGCGTGAATTGGGGTAGGACTTAGCTAGAGCTGCCCTTTTGGATTGACGGCCGACCGCGTTGTAGTCGGCCGTAGTGTTTGATCAGGGTACCAGAACGACAGAGCCGGTCGTGTGCCGCCCTTCCAGGCTACGGTGAGCGTCGGCGGCATTCTCCAGAGTAAAGCTTTCAACATTGGGAGCCTTGACAACCCCGTCTCTCAAGGCTTCATAAAATTCACCAATCATGGAGACCAGCCTCTCTCGGGTTGACGCATAGTGCGGCATCATAGGCCGGGTTGCGAACAAAGAGCCGCGTTTCGCCAGCTCAAGCATCGCAAAGGGTTCCACGGGGCCCGAGGCATTTCCGTAGCTAACAAACATGCCCATAGGTTTAAGCGAGTCCAGTGAGCCGATGGCCGTCGTCTTGCCGACGCCGTCATAGACGACGTCGCAGAGCTTACCTGCTGTTATGTCAAGAACCCTTTCAGCAAAATCTTCCCGTGAGTAGACGATCACGTCCTTACAGCCATTTTTCCGTGCCATACGGATTTTCTCATCAGATCCTACGGTACCAATCACTCTGGCGCCAAGGTGCGAAGCCCATTGCGCTAATATTGTGCCCATACCTCCAGCCGCCGCATGAACAAGGACAGTCATACCGGGCTCTACTCTAAACGTCTGGCGGATCAGCATCTGAGCGGTAAGACCCTTCATCGTCAGCGCAGCTGCAGCCTCGTCGCTGACCCAATCAGGAACCTTGAAGGCGGCAGCGCCTGGAACATTTCGCTCTGAAGCGTAACCGCCTCCTTTACCAGTGTAAGCGACCCTGTCCCCAACTTTAAAATCGGCGATTCCCGGCCCGATGGAGGTGACCACTCCTACAGCCTCTTGGCCTGGAGTGAAGGGCAATTCCACCGGGTACAAGCCCGACCGGAAATACGTGTCAATGAAATTGACACCGCAGCAGGTTTGCTTGATGCGCAATTCATTTTCACCTGGAGGACCGATATCGGTCTCCTTATATGTGAGCACCTCAGCTCCGCCCGTCGCGGTAATCTGAATAACATAGGCCATTTCATTCTCCAACTTCGCAGGTAGCGCGTTCTGCTTTGATCCGTCGATTAAGACTTCCCGTGCAAATTGATGTTTTTTGATCGGCAAAAACAAGGTGGTTCCCAAACAACTGCTGGAACCGAGACGTATTTCTCGCCAACGCTTCGTCAGTGCGTTCTCGTTGAACAGCATAATTATGACGATCCTGCACTCAGCGAATAAATCTTCCACAGTTGAAGCAACTTTAGCCCCGGCCTTTGTCACGTTGAGTGCCATCGGCTTTCCCATGACACCCAAGCCGATAAATCCTACCTTCTCGGGGAGGGCGTCCCGCTTTGAGCCGTCTGCCTCCCACCGCTGCTCAATTCCGTGCAGATCGATCTTGCCTTGCGATAGCAAGCGCTTCCGCCCAACGGAACCGCATCTGCAAGAGTCATACTGCCGCACCCCGAAACGGTCGGTCGGTTCACTTATCGATGCGAATGTCCCTAGCCGACAACAGCATCTTGAAAGGGGCACGTTGGAGTCCTGTCTGTAGGAAGGTAGGTGAACCGGTTCATTAAATTCCTTCTGTCGAAGCGGATATTCTCCCGCGGAAAACATTCGATGATTCGATTGGACCTGCAAAGAGCATGTGCAGGGATAACCACGGGTTTGGTCGCGAGGAGGAGATCCGTTCAGCCGCATGGCCGCGACGAAACTGATGCTGGTTGCAGAAGGCATGGAACTGGCCTCGTGCCCGATGATCGGATTTGATTCCGCTTCGGTCGCATCCGCATTCAGTCTATCGGCGACCGAGGCCCCGGTAATGCTAGTGACGGTCGGCCGTGCCATGGAAGACAACTGGCCGCGCAAGCCCCACAAACCGGTTTCGCAGGTTACTGACTTTGGTTTGACCCATCTTGTGATACGCCACCTTCTTAGTATTGCTGATGTCTGAAGTAGACTATGACGCTTCACTTCAACTGGCGGAGCGTCTGGTCAGATTTCGCAAAACGCGTTACATAACCCCCACCGGTGCACTGCACTCCTCCCTCCGCACTGAAAGAGATATCAGGCTTATGGCTAATCAACTTCCCCGAATCTTGCTCATCGGATGCGGAAATATGGGAGGCGCCATGCTGTCGGGTTGGCTCGATCGCGGCGTTGAGAAGGTTGTTGTCGTTGCACCTCGGCCACATCAGGTGGGCTTCACGGACAATCGAGTCCTAGTGTGCAGGAACATGACAGAAATCCCAACCTCCTTTTCCCCTTCTGTTGTCGTTTTCGCCGTTAAACCCCAAGTAGCGACCCAAATCTTAACCGAATATCGGCGCTACGCTGTCGCGGGGACTGTCTTCCTGTCAATCATGGCAGGTTTCACAACGCAAAGTCTAGTCGAAGCACTAGGCGAGAATACCTGCGTCGTGCGTGCGATGCCAAATTCGCCAGCCGCAATCCGACAGGGTTTCACCGTCGCTTTTGCCGGGAGCGGCATTGCCGAGGAACACAAGCACCTTTTCAACGATTTGTTGGAAGCGGTGGGTGAAGTCGCTTGGGTTGAGGATGAGACTCTTCTGGATCCAGCGACAGCGATTTCAGGCGGTGGGCCAGCGTATGTATATCTTCTTGTGGAAATGCTTCAGGCCGCAGCGGTAGATCAGGGGATCCCAAACGCAATTGCTGAACGAATGGCTCGAGCGACTGTTGCTGGATCAGGAGCCCTATTGGCGGGTTCAGACGTCGATGCAGCGCAGTTGAGAAAAAATGTCACCAGCCCGGGAGGGACAACCGAACGGGCTTTAAGTGTGTTGATGCATGCTGGTGCCTGGCCAAAGTCCGTTTCCGACGCCATATGCGCCGCGACTGCTCGGTCAAAGGAACTTTCCGTTTCCCAGTGATGCAGCAATTAGCGGCCAATGTTGAGGATATGCGCGCGTCGATGAATGTCCATCGCAGCTCAGCCCCTCAAGGAAAGCACGCCGCACTTGAAAATTATCCTATGGCGCTTCGCCGCAGCCGATAGCAGATCGGATGACAATCGACGCAGGGCTGCCGTTACGCGAGTGAGGGCCATAGATCGACTGACAGCTTCATCAGCAATGCATCCCCGATGTCACCGCAAAAACTGTCGCCCGGTTCATCGGAGCCATAAGAGCTGAACGTCAGCGACTGTCTGTTTGTCTTCGCCGAGGAGCACTACCAGTCAACCCATGTCGACCGCGTAGACGACCATGCTCTCGGCAAACAGCCTCTCATATCTAAATGCGCTTGCAAATCTCGCTATTAGACGACGGGCTTACGCTCAAAGTGTCATATTCACCTTGAAAGTTGAACCGCGTGGGCCTTCGGTCTCCTCAAAGACGTTAGCCCAGTCAGCTGCAAAGCTGACTTACGAAATCGACTCGCTACTTGAATTGATTGAAGTCGGGTGCGCGTTTCTCCCTATAGGACGCGACGCCCTCGCGAACCTCCCGTCCCGCGAAACCAAGAAACTCCAGGGCGGTGGACGCGTCGAAAATCGGCCCCGCGCTTCTCAACCAGTTGTTCAGGGCATATTTCGTCCAGCCAATCGCTTCGGCGGCGCCGTTTGCAAGCTCCTGAGCGATGTCAAAGGCGGTCTGCCACACGGCTTCGGGATCGCAGGCGACCGAAACCAAGCCGATACGCTCCGCCTCTTCTCCGGTGATCGGACGGCATGTCAGAAGATAGAACTTCGCCTTGGCCATTCCGCAGAGCAAGGGCCAGATGATAGCGGCTGCATCACCGGCGGCTACACCCAGACGGGTATGGCCATCCACCAACTTTGCGGTTTTCGATGCCACGGAAATATCCGCCAAAAGGGCGACAACCAAGCCAGCTCCTGCCGCTGGTCCATTGATGGCCGAAATGACTGGCTTGCTGCAGTTGATAATATTGTAGACGAGATCCTTCGCCTCACGCCATGAATTGGCACGGACCGAATGATCTTGGGTCATGGTCTCGATCCACCCGAAGTCGCCTCCGGCGGAAAATGCGCGGCCTTCACCGGTCACAACGATGGCGCGCACTTCCGGTGCCTGGTCGATGTCACGCCAAATGTAGGTGATTTCAGAATGCGTTTCGCGATCGATCGCATTCAACGATGCCGGATTGCTGAACTCAATCTTCAAGATGCCATCGGACAGCATCTCCAGCTTGAGTTTCTTGTATTTGCTTTTCCAGTCATCCATTTGGTCAATCCATTTCAGTGTTGGTGTTCCGCCTGCCAGATCAATCTTTCAATCAGACAAACCCGGTCAGATAAAAAACTGCGATAACGAAGAGGGCACCCAGTGTTTTGATCAAGGTGATCGCAAACACGTCCTTGTAGGCTTGGCGATGGGTGAGGCCCGTAACAGCAAGCAAGGTGATCACCGCACCATTATGTGGTAGAGTATCCATCCCGCCGCTTGCCATTGAGACGACACGATGAAGCACCTCGGGAGGAATGTTCGCCGCCGTCGCCGCCGCAAGAAAATCATTTCCCATAGCCGCCAAGGCGATACTCATGCCCCCTGAAGACGAGCCGGTCAGTCCAGACAGGACTGTCACAGACGTTGCAGCATTAAGCAGCGGGTCCGGTATCAGTCGCAGGGATTCTCGAACCACGATGAAGCCCGGCAAAGCCGCGATGACCGCACCAAAGCCGTATTCGGAAGCCGTGTTCATAGCGGCAAGCAGTGCCCCACCAATTGCCACCTTGGCGCCATCCACAAACTTTGTCTTGATGGCCTTGAATGCGGTGAGGACGACGAACAGAATTCCCAAAAGCAAGGCGCCTTGGACGGCCCAGATAGCCGTCACGCTGACGATGCTGCCGGAAACAGGAGCCGAAAGGCCCGGAAGAGAGGCGCTGAAGCTATCTCCATACCAGATGGGAATGTTTCTTGTGAGCCAAAAGTTGGCGACACCAACAACGACCAAAGAAAGAAGCGATAGCATCGGCGACGGTAGGTTAGTTCGCTCTTCATGCTGAGCTTCGTTTATATGGCCTTCGCCATAACCTTCGCCGTCGACGGCGGCAACATGCCGTCTCCACTCAAGATAGGTGAGGCCGACGCAGAGTAGGAAGATGGAACCGACGATCCCAAGCGTCGGCGCGGACCATGCTGTGGTTTTGAAGAAGCTCGTGGGAATGATGTTTTGAATCTGCGGGCTGCCGGGCATAGCATCCATGGTGAAAGAGAATGCGCCAAGGGCTATCGCGCCCGGCATGAGCCGCTTCGGAATATCGCCTTGACGATAGAGTTCCGCCGCAAATGGGTAGACTGCAAATACCACGACGAATACGGAGACGCCACCGTAAGTCAGCAGGCCGCAGACGGCGACGATTACGAAATTTGCCCGCGACCTCCCAAGATAGCGTATGGCAGAAGCAACGATCGATTCTGCGAAGCCGGATAGCTCAATCAGCTTTCCAAAAATCGCACCCAGCATGAACACCGGAAAATAGAGTTTTAGAAAGCCGACCATCTTGTCCATGAAGACGCCCGAAAAAATCGGTGCGACAGCGGCGCTGTCAGTCAGCAATACCGCCGCCATGGCAGCGACAGGAGCAGCAAGAATTACGCTATGCCCACGATAAGCAGCAGTAATCAGAAACGCCAGCGATGCCAGCACAACAAGTAAAGACAACAAGTTTCCTCCCGTGGCACAGAGGCCACCAATTATAATCTCCCGGACCGAGCAGTCATCGCGACAAAGTTATCGAATGATGTTGATGATCGATCAGCCTCCGTTTGTAAAACTAACCGGATCGTTGGCACTCGCCAATCAAGGCACTTGCACTCTGGTTGTGCGCCGATGCACAATGGTTGAATGAAAGACACACCTGACTGGAACGATCTTCGAATTTTTTTAGCCATTGCGAGGCTGGGCACAATTTCGTCAACCGGTGAACGGATGGGCATTGAGCACACAACCGTTTCCAGGCGCATGGATCGACTCGAGGCAACGTTGGGGCTCGTTCTTTTCGACCGCAGGCGCAGCGGATACACGCTGACGGAAGCGGGCGAAGCACTCATTCCCTACGCCGAGAAGATGGAAACGGCTCTACATGAGGCCGTCGACAGGTCGGTGATGAGTGAGGCCCGAATTCAGGGGGCCGTTCGAGTGGGAACGCCGGAGGCTTTTGGTATCAACGTGCTGGCACCCCAGTTAACCGAGCTTAACACGAGGTATCCTGACCTCCAGATTCAACTCATGGCGCAGCCTCAATTTCCCAGCCTCGTCACAAGAGAGGTTGAGATACTCGTGACGCTTGAGCCGCCGCAGGTCGGGCGCTACACGATCTCCAAACTCGCCACGATAAAATATTATCTCTATGGGTCCAGAAGCTATATCGAGAGAAACGGCCCGATCAATAATCTGGCGGATGTCAAGAAACATCGCTTTATAGACTACATTCACGATGGCTCAGTAAGCGAACGCTATCGCATTCTGGAAGAACTGGATCCCGAGCCTCAGAGATGTTTCACCACGACGAGTGTACTTGCCCAAAGAGCCGCGGCAGTTGCCGGATTGGGGTTGGTGCTGCTGACGCCGTATGTTGCGGAACAGCGGCCTGATCTCGTTTGCGTCTTTCCTGACAACGCGTTGATGACCAGAGGTATCTGGATCGCCGCGCCTGAAGATCTATTGAAAATTCGCAGGGTGCGTATCGTCTGGGACTACATCAGGCAACTCATTGAGGCGGACACACGGCGTTTCCACCGGAACTCGAACTGAGTCAAATGTGCCTCAGCGCACAATCAGTGTGCCAATCTCTCCATTGTGCTGACGCTAGTTGCCTCATAGCTTTTTCCTGCAACTAACTGAGAAACCGCAGGGCCGACTGCATACTCATATTCGTGTCAGGGTGGAGATGAAAAAGCTTTTCGATGATGCCGAGAATGTCTTGAGTGACATTGTTCGAGATGCACAAACTATTGCTGTGGGAGGATTTGGACTTTGCGGAATACCTTCCGCATTGATCGACGCGCTCAAGGCGACGGGTGCCAAGAACCTTACCTGTATCAGCAACAATGCCGGAGTCGATGATTTCGGGCTCGGTTTGTTGCTGCAGACGCGTCAGATTAATAAGATGATCGCGTCTTATGTCGGAGAAAACAAGGAATTTGAGCGTCAGTACCTAGCAGGAGAACTGGAGCTGGAGTTCAACCCACAGGGGACGCTCGCTGAGCGCCTGCGGGCTGGCGGATCTGGAATTCCAGCGTTCTACACGCGTACTGGCGTCGGTACGGTTGTCGCAGAAGGTAAGGAAACACGCGAGTTTTCAGGCAACACCTACGTGCTCGAGCATGCCCTTTCGCCTGATGTTTCGCTGGTGAAGGCACAGAAGGCGGATCCAGCCGGGAACCTGATGTTCTCCAAGACGGCCCGCAACTTTAATCCCGAGGTTGCCATGGCGGGGAAATTTACGGTCGCAGAGGTTGAGGAATTTGTCGAGCTCGGGGAGATTGATCCGGACGACGTACACCTGCCGGGCATCTTCATCGACCGAATCATCGTCGTACCGAATCCCGAAAAGCGGATCGAGCGATTGAGTTTCCGAAGCAGGGCAGCGTAAGGAGGGGACGATGGCTTGGACACACGAACAAATGGCTGCCAAAGCAGCACAGGAACTGCGTGACGGATACTACGTCAACCTCGGAATCGGCTTACCGACGAAGGTGACCAAATACGTTCCCGATGGCATGCAGGTCTGGCTCCAGTCGGAGAACGGCCTGATTGGTATCGGCCCCCCTCCATACGAAGACGAGGTCGATCCGGATCTGATCGATGCCGCGAAGCAAACGATAACGATTGTCCCGGGTGGGTCTATATGCTCTTCGTCAATGTCTTTCGCGATGATCCGCGGTGGCCATATGAACCTCAGCATCCTCGGTGGTATGCAGGTTAGCGAGAAAGGCGATCTGGCCAATTGGATGATCCCGGGAAAGATGGTCAAGGGCATGGGCGGCGCCATGGACCTTGTCGGGGGTGTCGGCCGCGTTATCGTTCTCATGGAGCACGTGGCCAAGGACGGGAGCTTCAAGCTCCTTAAGCAGTGCTCGCTGCCTCTCACCGGAAAATCGGTGGTCAGCCGTATAATCACGGATCTGGCTGTGCTGGATGTCTCGGAAGACGGGTTGGTCGTCTGCGAGCTCGCGCCAGGCGTCAGTCGTGAGGAGCTTGAGGCAAAGACCGAAGCAAGGCTGGTATTCCCGGAAACTACAGTACTTCTGACCGCCTAGCGCGCGCTCCTCGTATCCTTACGGATACACTACTATCCTTCGACCTTATGCGTAGGTCAGAAAGTTAAAGCACCGTGCGCCATTTCCGGCGCACGGTGCTTTAATGGCTTTGACTATGTCGGCAGACTTTCGGAAACGGTTCCAGAATATTCGGCGACTGGTTCAGGGTTGTGCGAGGACGCCGCGAGCGGTTCCGGCGTCTTCATTTCGACAGCTCATGTTTTGTGGATCCAGTTTGGACCTGCGGTGCATCTACCCGACATCAACCCTTTCGCGGGCTTTCCAAGGTTTCGATCACTCTTCGCCATGTCTTGAAGCTGTCGTCTCCGACGTTGGATAGCACATCGTACAAGGCTTCGGTCATCGGCAGCTTTCCGGAGCCGCTTCCGATCTTGAGGCCGAGGCCGATATCCTTGTGGATGATTGACTGGATGGAGTCGAAGTCCTTCCGCGTCGGCGCCCATGCTCCGTATGCTTTCGGAGCATCCTCGACATTTTCCGTAAAGAAATTTCGGCCGGTTCCCGCTTCCATCACCGGGATCATGTCTTTGAGCGAGAGCCCGTTATCGAGGCCGATACGATAGGCCTCCGCGGAGATCATCATGTTGGCGATGCAAATAACGTTGTTGACGATCTTGGTGATCTGGGCGGATCCTACCGGCCCGCAATAAAAAAATTGCTCGCCGACGACGCTCAGAACGTCCTTAACGGCATCGCAATCCGCGCGGTCTCCGCCAAGAATGATCGTGAGCGTGCCCTCTACAGCTTTGACCACCCCGCCACTCACCGGAGAATCGATCAGTTTGATGCCATATTGCTCGACCTCGTTCGCGAACTCACGAATGGCCGCTGGCAGGACGGTTCCCATCACGATCAAATATTGCGTCTTGTCCTTGGGCTTGTTTGTCACGATACCCGACGGCCCCAGAACAACCTGGCGAATCTGGTCATAGTTCGCAACCATAAGCATGATGACATCACAGTTACCGCAATCAGCCGGATTTTGGGTCGTCCGAACACCGAGCTCTCCAAACGGACTCAATGCTTTTTCGCTGACATCGCAAACGATGAGATCAAATTTGTTGCGGGCGAGCCTTAGGGCCATCGGCCCTCCCATAGCACCCGCACCTATAAATCCGACTTTCACAGACATTAACTTTCTCCCGAATGTTGATGCGGCACCTGTCTAACAAATGTTGCACCAATTATTTACCGGACGTACGGTCGAATTATATTGACTTATGTTTGGCTCCTCGTCAACAATAGGTCCAACAAGTTTGATCGCTTGAAAGGAAGGTGGCCCCTATGCAGACCCCACGCCGTCAGGGACGGCCTCCGGTTCTCGAAAATGCTTATGAGCGGATTCTCGATGGGGCCGCTGTACTGTTCGCCCAGAAGGGCTTCGACGCCAGTTCTATCAGCGAAATCGCTACAACCGTCGGCATGTCGAAGGCTGCCGTATTTCATTACTTCCCTGCCAAGCAGGACATCTATGACGCTATAATTGTACGCGCTCTGAGGGGGCTTAAAGATCAGGTATCGGATGCGGTGAACAACGATAACGCATCTCTCGATCGCCTCAGGCTCTTCATGACTTCGCATGCAAACTACTTCGAAGAGAATTTCTGGAGTTTCGTAACCATGCTGATCGGTTACGGAGGTATGGCAACGCCGACCTTGAAGCAGGAAGCTTTGGCCCTGCGAGATGAATACGAGAGCCTGCTTCGCGAGATCATTCGCGAGGGAGTGAAGCAGGAGCAAATTAAGGATGTTGATCCGGTCGATGCGAGCCGCGCCATCCTGTCAATGCTTAACTGGATGGCCCGATGGTTTAAGCCTGGCGGCGAGCGTTCTGCCGCCCAGGTCGCGGAAGACTATTACTCGATTATCGTCGGCGGATTGAAGCGCGCCTAGTGAGGATTACAAGTCATGGCTCTGGACACCGATACATTTAACATGCTCCTGGAGACTGTCAGCCGCTTTGTCACCGAGCGGCTCATCCCTCGGGAAGTGGAAGTCGTTGAGACCAACGCCATTCCCGCGGATGTTATTGCGGAAATGAAGGAACTTGGGCTCTTCGGGCTGTCGATCGCGGAAGAGCACGGCGGGCTCGAACTGTCGATGGAAGAAGAGGTCCAGGTTGTCTTTGAGCTCGGAAGGGCGTCTCCTGCTTTCCGGTCCGTCGCAGGCACCAATATCGGCATCGGTTCGCAGTCGATCGTTATTGCCGGCACCCTAGAGCAGAAGCAGAAGTATCTTCCGGCCCTGGCATCGGGCGATCTCATCGGTTCGTTTGCATTGACCGAACCGGACGCCGGTTCCGATGCGATGGCGCTGCGAACTTCGGCGCGCAAGGACGGTGATCACTACGTCCTGAACGGCACCAAGCGTTACATCACCAATGCTCCGAGCGCCGGCCTGTTCAGCGTAATGGCCCGCACCGCACCCGAGCGGAAGTCGAATTCTATCTCCTGCTTCCTCGTAGAGGCAGGCACTCCGGGTATAAAGCTTGGTCTTCCGGACAAGAAGATGGGGCAGCGTGGTGCGCTGACATGCGATGTGGTGTTCGAGGATTGCCGCGTTCCCGCGAGCGCGCTTCTTGGCAACGAGGAGGGAAACGGCTTCCGCACGGCCATGAAGGTTCTCGACAAGGGGCGTCTGCATATCGCCGCTCTTTGTGTCGGTATCGCTGACCGGCTCATTAAGGAATCGGTCGCCTACGCGAAGGACCGCAAGCAGTTCGGTCAGCCGATCGCAGCGTTTCAGCTCGTTCAGGCGATGCTGGCCGACAGTGAGGCCGACACCTATGCGGCGCGTTGTATGATCCTTGACGCGGCCGCCCGTCGCGACCGTGGGGAAAACACCACCAAGGTTGCGGCTTGCGCGAAAATGTTCGCGTCCGAAATGGTCGGTCGTGTTGCCGATCGAGCCGTACAGATTTTCGGCGGCGCGGGCTACATGGCGGAATATCCCGTGGAACGTTTTTATCGCGACGTACGGCTTTTCCGCATCTTTGAAGGCACCACCCAGATCCAGCAACTCGTCATCGCGCGCGAACTGCTCAAGGCTGCGGACTGAAGAAGGACATAGTGAGGATCCCATGGCCGTCGAATTGACACAACAGGAAGAGTTTGCGGTTCTCACACTCAACCGCCCGGACGCGCTGAACGCGCTGAACGCCCAGACGATCGGCGAGATATCGGATGCTATCGACGCGGTCGAGCGGATGGATGTGCGTGCGCTCATCATTACGGGAGCGGGTGAAAAGGCCTTCTGCGCGGGCGCTGACGTCAAGGAGATGGTCGGTATCGATCTCATCTCGAAGAAGCGCAAGGCCGAGCGCGGCCAGTCGACTTTTGCCAAGCTTGACCAACTGCGTGTTCCCTCGGTTGCGCTGATCAACGGTTATGCCTTCGGCGGTGGCCTCGAACTCGCGCTCGCCTCCACCTTCCGGCTGGCGACGCCGCGCGCAGCCGTTGCACTTCCGGAAATCAAGCTCGGCCTGATGCCCGGCTACGGCGGCACGCAGCGTCTACCGCGCATCGTCGGCGAGGCGAGAGCGTTGGAGATGATCATGACCGGGCGAACCGTTCGCGCGGAAGAGGCGCAGGCCATCGGTCTCATCCATCGTCTCGTCAGCGAGGACAACCGCCTGGCGGAAGCCTTTGCCTTCGCCCGTGAGTTTTCCAAATTCAGCCTGGTTGCCCTCGGTTATGCGCGGGAGGCCGTCCAGCGTGCTCTGTCGACCACATTGCAAGACGGGTTGAAGATCGAAGCCGAGATCTCAACCCTCGCCTTCCAGTCAAAGGACGCGCAGGAAGGCATCACCGCCTTCATCGAAAAACGGACGCCAAACTTCACTGACGCATAAGCGCGTAACGAAATGAAAAGAAGTCGAGGAGGATCGATGCTAAGCTACCGGATTCACGAAACTGGTAACACCGGTTCGGCAAAAATCGAGGACGTCGCCGGCCTTCTTCCAGAGGACGATGAGATCATTGTCGATGTCGCGGCGGCGGCGGTTGGCTTCGTCGATACACTCGTCGTCTCTGGCCGATATCAGAACATTCCACCTACACCTTTCACCCCTGGTATGGAATTCTCAGGCTGGATATCTGCTGTGGGATCGAAAATTGCCGGGTACAAGCCGGGCGATCGGGTGACCGCCTATGTGTTGAACGGTGCCTTCGCTCAGCAGGCCAAAGCTAGGGTTGGTGAATTTTATCCGGTCCCTGCCGATGTTCCTCTCGATCAGGCTGCGCTTTTGTGCGGAGCCTATCTGACAGGCTATTTCGCGCTGGTGGAACGCGGGCAGTTCAAGGCTGGCGACACTGTACTGGTCGGCGGAGCAAGTGGAGCGGTCGGGCTGGCAACTGTACAGATAGCCAAGGCGTTGGGAGCCGGGCTGGTGATCGGCACATACCGATCGCCAGAAGACAGAGAGGCGCTCCACGCCGCTGGCACGGATGCTGAGATCGACGTGTCTGGTAGCGACGTCCGCGAAGCTCTTCGGTCCACGGTGCTGGAACTGACCGATGGAAAAGGTGTCGATCTGGTGATCGATCCCATTGGCGGCGAATTCCTGAACGCGGCTCTTCGGTCGATCGCATGGTCCGGACGTCTCGTCGTGGTGGGGTTCGCAGCCGGCGATATACCCTCCATCAAGGTCAACTATCTCCTTCTGAAGAACATAGCGGTCGTAGGATTGGACGTCAGCCAATATCGCAAGCGTGCGGCTGAACGGCTTGCGTTGGCCCAAGGCGAAATTTTCGAGCTGTGGCGTAAAGGTTTGGTAAGGCCGAGAGTCGCCAGACAATTCGCCTTCGAACATATCGGGGAGGCTCTAGACCTCGTTGCCAAGGGTCAGACGCATGGCCGGGCCGTGATCATTCTAGGGGACGGAAAGCTTTGAACGCTCTATCAAAATCCAGTGTTGTCGCTGTCATCGGCGCCGGTGCGATGGGGGCCGGAATTGCCCAGGTCGCCGCACAGGCGGGGCATACCGTTATCCTGTTCGATGCGAAGGAAGGTGCGGCGGACAAGGGTCGGAGCGGTGTGTTGGCAGGGCTCGACAAGCTCGTAGAGAAAGGGAAGTTCGAACAATCGCTGCGCAACGAGGTTGCCGAAAGGATCATCGTAGCGGCATCGCTTGGCGATTTGCGCGAAGCGCGCCTTGTCGTGGAAGCAATCGTCGAAAAGCTGGATGTGAAGCGGTCGGTGTTTGCTTCTCTGGAAGAGGTGGTTGCGGACGATTCCATCCTCGCAACGAATACATCGTCGCTGTCCGTTACCGCCATCGCAGCCGGACTAAACCATCCGGAGCGCGTTGCAGGGCTGCATTTTTTCAATCCGGCTCCGGTCATGAAGCTGGTGGAGATCGTCTCCGGTCTGGCGTCGAGCAAGCAGGTCCTCGATACGCTTTTTGAGACTGCGCGTGCCTGGAAGAAGGAACCGGTGCGGGCCACATCCACGCCCGGCTTCATCGTCAACCGCGTCGCTCGCCCCTACTACGCTGAGGGATTGAGGCTTCTCGAAGAGAGGGCGTCCGATGTTGCCAGCATCGATACCATTCTGCGCGAGGCCGGAGGGTTTCGGATGGGTCCGTTCGAGTTGATGGATCTCATCGGCCATGATGTTAACTTCGCCGTCACCAGGTCCGTGTTCGACGCCTATTTCGGTGACCCTCGGTTCCGGCCGTCTTTGGCGCAACAAGAACTGGTCGCCGCAAACTGGCTCGGCCGCAAGACAGGTCGCGGCTTTTACGACTACAATCCGGATGCGCCAAAGCCGCAGGTGCTTTCAATTAAGGGCGGCGTGGCGGTCAAGAGCCTCATCGTTGAAGGCGAAGTCGGCCATCTTGAACCTTTGATCCGGACTGCAGTAGCAAACGGGATACAGATCGATCGTCGAGGGGGAGAGGGCTATATCCGGATTGAGGGTTCTACAATCGCTTTCAGTGACGGACGGACGGCAACCGAACGGGTGGCCCAGGGTGGCCCCTCAGACCTCGTCCTTTACGATCTGACGCTCGATTTCGAAAAAGCGTCTCGAATTGCCATCGCAAAAGCGGATCAGGCGCATCCCGATTGCCTGCATTCCACCGCTGGCTTGTTCGGCTCCCTGGGCAAGACGGTTACAGTCGTCGATGATACGCCCGGCCTTGTCGTGCTGCGCACGGTTGCTATGCTCGCCAATGAGGCATCCGAAGCGGTGCTTAACGGCGTGGCGACCCCGTTCGACGTCGACCGCGCCATGACGCTTGGTGTCAATTATCCGCGTGGACCGCTCGCATGGGCCGATTCTATCGGTGCACAGCATGTACTTGCGACACTCGAAGCAATTCATGCGTCGTACGGCGACGACCGCTACCGACCGTCGCGGTATCTACGTCGCGTCGTCGGTGCCGGCAGGCGTCTTCTGCCCGGTCCTGATCTTTAGCCGCCGACAATGGAGGCTTCGGGACCAAAGTCCGTCCGCGGTTGCTGTTACAAAAGATGCTCCTACGAGCGAGAGGAAGAAGGAATACTCGATTGAAAATCCTCGTGCCGGTTAAGCGAGTTGTCGACTACAATGTGAAGATCCGCGTCAAGGCGGATGGTTCCGGTGTCGAACTGGCCAACGTCAAGATGTCGATGAACCCCTTCGACGAAATCTCGGTTGAAGAGGCACTGCGTCTCAGGGAAGCCGGCAAGGCCGAAGAGGTAGTCGTCGTGTCCATCGGACCTGCGAAGGCCGAAGAGACCCTTCGCACGGCGCTGGCCATGGGGGCCGACCGCGCCATCCTGATCGAGACCGACGAAACCGTCGAGCCACTGGCTGTTGCCAAACTCTTGAAGGGTGTTGCCGAAGCAGAGGCTCCCGGCCTCGTCATTCTTGGCAAACAGGCGATCGATGACGATTCGAACCAGACCGGCCAGATGCTCGCAGCTCTTCTCGGCTGGGGTCAGGGCACATTTGCCTCGAAGGTCGAACCTTCTGACGGCAAGGTTGCCGTGACTCGCGAAGTGGACGGCGGCCTGCAGACGGTCGAACTGAAGCTTCCGGCCATCGTCACCACCGACCTTCGCCTCAACGAGCCGCGCTACGCTTCGCTGCCCAACATCATGAAGGCAAAGAAGAAGCCGCTCGACAAGAAGACGCCTGCCGATTTTGGCGTCGACATCGCCCCGCGCCTCAAGGTGCTGAAGACCGAAGAACCGGCTGGCCGCAAGGCTGGCATCAAGGTTGGTTCGGTTGCCGAGCTTGTTGAGAAGCTCAAGGCTGACGGCGTCATCTAAGGTTTAGGATAGGGAAATTACATCATGGCCATTCTTCTTCTGGCAGAACACGACAACGCAACCCTTTCCGACCAGACGGCAAAGACGCTGACGGCAGCAACCAGGATCGGTGGCGACATCACCATTCTGGTCGCCGGTTCCGGGGCGAAGGCCGCAGCCGATGAGGCCGCCAAACTTTCCGGCGTTTCCAAGGTGCTTCTGGCTGACGACGCTTCGCTCGCCAACCAGCTTGCCGAGCCGCTTGCGGCCCTGATCGTTTCGCTGGCTTTGGGATACGACGTCATCATCGCACCCGCGACAGCATCGGCCAAGAACGTCATGCCGCGGGTTGCAGCGCTGCTCGACGTGGCGCAGCTTTCGGAAATCACCGAAGTAGTTTCCGCTGACACCTTCAAGCGGCCGATCTATGCCGGTAACGCCATCCAGACCGTACAGGCGACTGATGCCAAGAAGGTCATTACCGTGCGCACGGCGTCCTTTGGCGCAACTGCTGCCGGTGGTTCCGCTTCGGTCGAAACCACCGCCGCTGCGGCCAATCCGGGCGTGTCGTCCTTCGTATCGGACGCGCTTGCCTCGTCCGACCGTCCGGAACTCACATCCGCCAAGATCATCATTTCCGGCGGTCGCGCACTCGGTTCTTCCGAAAAGTTCAAGGAAGTCATTCTGCCGGTGGCCGACAAGCTCGGTGCCGCCGTTGGTGCCTCGCGCGCTGCCGTCGATGCCGGTTACGCCCCCAACGACTGGCAGGTTGGCCAGACCGGCAAGGTGGTTGCACCGCAGCTTTACATCGCATGCGGCATCTCCGGTGCTATCCAGCATCTGGCCGGCATGAAGGATTCGAAAGTCATCGTCGCCATCAACAAGGACGAGGAGGCACCGATCTTCCAGGTTGCTGATTACGGCCTCGTCGGCGATCTCTTTGACATCCTGCCTGCTTTTGAAAAGGCACTTTGAGCGCTTTGCGGAGGAGCATACCATGACCGAAGTTTTTATCTGCGATTACATCCGCACGCCCATCGGCCGTTTCGGCGGCGCGCTTTCGTCCGTCCGGGCCGACGATCTCGGAGCGATCCCCCTCAAGGCGCTTGTCGAGCGCAACAAGGCCGTCGACTGGGAAGCCGTCGACGACGTGATCTTCGGCTGCGCCAACCAGGCAGGCGAAGACAACCGTAACGTTGCCCGCATGTCGCTGCTTCTGGCCGGTCTGCCGGTTTCGGTCAGCGGCACCACGATCAACCGCCTGTGCGGCTCCGGCATGGACGCGGTCATCACCGCCGCCCGGGCCATCAAGGCCGGTGAGGCCGACCTGATGATCGCCGGCGGCGTCGAAAGCATGAGCCGCGCCCCGTTCGTCATGCCGAAGGCAGACAGCGCCTTCTCCCGCAAGGCGGAAATCTATGACACCACCATCGGCTGGCGCTTCGTCAACCCGGCAATGAAGGTGCTTTACGGCGTCGATTCCATGCCCGAGACCGGCGACAACGTCGCCATCGACTACAAGGTCTCCCGGAGTGATCAGGATGCCTTTGCTGTGTGCAGTCAGGAAAAGGCTTCCACCGCCCAAGCCAATGGCCGTCTCGACAAGGAAATCGTTTCCGTCAGCATTCCCCAGAAGAAGGGCGATCCGCTGAAGGTGGCGAAGGACGAGCATCCCCGCGCGACCAACGTCGAGGCACTGGCCAAGCTGAAGCCCGTCAACCGCCTTAACGGCGCAACGGTAACCGCCGGCAACGCGTCGGGCGTCAATGACGGCGCCGCCGCCCTCATCATCGCCTCGGCTGCGGCGGTCAAGAAATACGGCCTCACCCCGATCGCGCGCATCGTTGGTGGTGCGACGGCTGGCGTTCCGCCGCGCATTATGGGCATCGGCCCCGCCACGGCCTCGCAGAAGCTGCTGGCCCGCATCGGCTGGGCCGCAACCGATCTCGATGTCGTCGAACTCAACGAAGCCTTTGCCTCCCAAGGCCTTGCGACGCTCCGCCTGCTCGGGATCGCCGATGACGATTCGCGCGCGAACCCGAACGGCGGGGCGATCGCACTTGGGCACCCGCTCGGCATGTCCGGCGCCCGCATTGCCGGCACCGCCGCGCTCGAACTGTCGCTGACCGGCAAGAAGAAGGCGCTTGCCACGATGTGCATCGGCGTCGGCCAGGGCATCGCCATTGCGCTGGAACGTGTCTGAAATGGATGTGGAAAGCATCCAGGATCTGCCTGAACGAGAGGCAATGGAGTTCGACGTTGTGATCGTGGGGGCTGGTCCTGCCGGGTTATCTGCGGCGATCCGGCTGAAGCAGGTCCATCCGGATCTCTCGGTGGTCGTTCTGGAAAAGGGCGCGGAAGTCGGCGCGCACATCCTGTCGGGCGCGGTTGTCGATCCGGCTGGCATCGACAGGCTTTTGCCCGGCTGGCGCGAGGAGGAGGGGCATCCGTTCAGGACCGAGGTGAGGGATGACCAGTTCCTGTTTTTAGGGCCTGCCGGTTCGATCCGCCTTCCGAATATGCTGATGCCGCCTTTGATGAACAATCACGGCAATTACATCGTGTCGCTTGGGCTGGTCTGTCGCTGGCTGGCGGAAAAGGCGGAGGCTCTCGGCGTGGAGATCTATCCCGGCTTTGCCGCCAGCGAAGTGCTTTACAATGATCAAGGCGCGGTGATCGGCGTGGCGACCGGCGATATGGGCATCGAGAAGAACGGTGAACCCGGCCCGAATTTCACCCGCGGCATGGAATTGCTCGGCAAATATACGCTGATCGGGGAGGGCGTGCGTGGCTCGCTGGCCAAGCAGCTCATCGCCCGGTTCGACCTTCAGAAAGACCGCGATGTCCAGAAGTTCGGTATCGGCATCAAGGAACTGTGGCAGGTGAAGCCGGAGAAACACAAGCAGGGTCTGGTGCAGCATTCCTTCGGCTGGCCTCTGGGGTTCAGGACCGGTGGCGGTTCGTTCCTGTATCACCTTGAGGACAATCTGGTCGCCGTCGGTTTCGTGGTGCATCTGAACTACAAAAACCCCTATCTCTATCCGTTCGAGGAGTTCCAGCGTTTCAAGACGCATCCGGCGATCCGCGATACGTTCGAGGGCGGCAAGCGCCTGTCCTATGGTGCGCGCGCCATTACCGAGGGCGGTTACCAGTCCGTGCCGAAACTGACGTTTCCCGGCGGCGCGTTGATCGGCTGTTCGGCCGGTCTGGTCAATGTGCCCCGCATCAAGGGCAGCCATAACGCGGTGCTGTCGGGTATGCTGGCGGCGGAAAAGATTGCCGACGCGATCGTAGCCAGGCGTGCGCATGACGAGGTTATCGAGATCGAGAACGAGTGGCGCGACAGCGCGATCGGCAAGGACCTGAAACGGGTGCGCAACGTCAAGCCGTTGTGGTCGCGGTTCGGCACGCTCCTGGGCGTCGGCCTTGGCGGCCTGGACATGTGGACGAACACGCTGTTCGGCAAGTCGATCTTCGGCACGCTGAAGCACGGCAAGACGGATGGGCAGAGTCTGGAACCAGCCGCGAAGCACAAGCCGATCGCCTATCCCAAGCCTGACGGCGTGTTGACCTTCGATCGGTTGTCATCAGTGTTCATGTCGTCCACCAACCATGAGGAAGACCAGCCGGTGCATCTTCAGGTGAGGGATATGGAATTGCAGAAGCGGTCCGAGCATGATGTTTATGGCGGTCCATCGACACGCTATTGCCCGGCAGGCGTCTATGAATGGGTGGAGAAAGACGGTGAGGAGGTCTATGTGATCAACGCGCAGAACTGCGTGCACTGCAAGACCTGTGACATCAAGGACCCCAACCAGAACATCAACTGGGTGCCGTCACAAGGTGGCGAGGGGCCGGTTTACGCTAGTATGTAGGACGTGTCCCCCAAAAATGGGCTGCAGACTGGGTTTTCTTTCCCTGAAAGATCCGCCCCGCGATGATGATGGGAACCATGACTTCAAAATACTCTCGTCGGCTGTCATCAAGTCGAAATCGCCATGTGGGGCCGCCGACGCTGGACAGGAAACCTATAACGTTCGGCTACCGCTTCATGGGTGAAAGCGAAGGGGTCTCAAACCGGCAATTCCGACGTCAGCTTGATCTTCTGCATGGGGATTTCGGTCTTGACGCTCCGGACCCCCTTGATCCGGGTCAGATGGTTGACCTGGAACCTGCGGTAGTCGTCTAGGTCGGCCGCCACCACGCGGAGAAGAAAATCGCAGTCCCCCGCCATCAGATGGCATTCGACGACGTTTGACAGGCGCCGCACCTGATCCGTGAAATGATCGACAGTCTCGACGTCCTGCCCAGTCAACCAGATCCTGGCAAAGACCGTCAGTCCTAGCCCCACCTTGGATGCATCGACCAGAGCGACGTAGCGTTCGATGATGCCGGCCTCTTCCAGCATCTTGACCCGCCGTGAACAGGGCGACGGCGACAAGCCGACCTTTTCCGCGAGTTGGACGTTCTGGATAGCGCCGTCCTTCTGAAGCACACGCAGGATGCGTCGGTCGATATCGTCAAATTTGTTCATCGTGATGTGTTCCCTGAACTTTTAGCAGTGAGTGTCGCGATCTGCGACAAATCAGCTCCAGACTGCCAATAAATCAGAAATCCTGGTCATATACGCAAGCAAAATCCACGTAGCTCGGGATAGGTCTTGGTTCAGCGGTGACGATGTCATGTTGCCAAAGGAAATAACGACGATGAACAAGACGAAGCCGACTTTTGATGTGAAGAAAAACCCTAATCCCGTGACCGGTGAACAACGGGAATTGCTGCTTGCCAATCCGGGTTGGGGACGTGTGTTCACCGACCACATGGTCACCCTGCGCTACAGCGAGGATCGTGGGTGGCAGGACTGGAGAATCGAACCGCGCAAGGCGCTCGATCTCGATCCAGCCACGACCGTCCTTCACTACGCGCTGGAGATTTTCGAGGGGATGAAAGCTTATCGGCTGCCCGACGGCGGCGCCACGCTGTTTCGTCCACACGCCAACGCCCGCCGCTTTCGCAATTCCGCCGAACGGCTTGCCATGGCGGATCTGCCCGAGGACCTTTTTGTCGAGTCGGTGCGGGCGCTGGTGTGTATTGACCGCGAGTGGATCCCGTCGGCCCAAGGGGCCGCGCTCTATTTGCGCCCGTTCATGATCGGCACCGAGGTGGGGCTCGGCACCAAGCCGTCCTCCGATTACATATTCTGTGTCATTGCCTCTCCGGTCGCTTCGTATTTCAAGGGTGACGGACCTGCAGTCACGCTCTGGGTCTCGGAAAATTTCACACGCGCAGCACCCGGTGGGACCGGCGCCGCAAAATGCGGCGGCAATTATGCGGCAAGCCTCGCCGCCCAGGCCGAGGGATTACGCGAGGGATGCGAGCAGGTCGTTTTCCTTGATGCTGTCGAGCGCAGATGGGTTGAGGAACTCGGCGGCATGAACGTCTTCTTCGTCTTCGAGGATGGCTCGCTTCAGACACCGCCGCTTGGCGGCACGATCCTGCCGGGGATTACCCGCGAATCGCTTATCACGTTGGGCCGGGACATGGGCCTGACGGTGCGGGAAGAACGCTATTCGATCGACCAGTGGCAGGAGGATGCCCGAAGCGGCCGACTGACGGAGGCTTTCGCCTGCGGCACGGCCGCCGTGGTGACGCCGATCGGCAAGGTCAAGGGCCGCACGCACGGGTTTACGGTCGGTGACGGCAAGGCTGGTCCCGTCACGCAGCGGCTCAAGGCAGCCTTGACGGACATTCAGTTCGGACGCGCCGATGACAAGCACGGCTGGCTCGACCGGCTGTTTTGATGCAAGGCCGCAACGGAGATTCTATGATGACAGGTACCACGGAAGAAATCGGCTTTATCGGCCTTGGCGTGATGGGCAGGCCGATGGCCCTCAATCTGGTGAAAGCAGGAACACGGCTGATCGTCTGGAACCGCTCACCTGAGCCCCGCGAAGCCTTGCGAGAAGCCGGCGCAACCGCTGTGGCCAGTGTCGATGACGTGTTCGCGCGCACCCGTGTCGTGATCTGCATGCTGGTAAACGAGACGGCGCTTGACGCGGTCCTCAAGCGTGGCACCCTGGGATTCGGCGATCTGGTAAATGGCCATGTCGTCGTGTCGATGGGCTCGAATTCGCCAGAATACTCGCGAGCTCTTGCCGCCGACATTACCACAGCCGGCGGTCACTACGTCGAGGCACCCGTTTCGGGCTCTCGCAAGCCCGCCGAGACCGGACAACTCGTCTCGCTTCTCGGCGGAGATCCGGACATCGTGGGGGAAGTTCGCCCGCTGCTTTCGCCGATGTGCCGGGAAACGGTCCTCTGCGGTTCGGTCGGCAATGCACTTTTGATGAAGCTGACCGTGAACCTCTATCTGAACGCTATGCTTGCGGCCATGGCCGAGGCCGTTCATTTCGCCGACCGTCACGGTCTGGATCTTCCCACTTTCAAAGCGGCGATCGATTCCGGTCCGATGAATTGCGACTTCACCCGTATGAAGCTGCCGAAGTTCATCGCGCGGGACTTCTCCGTCCAGGCCGCGACGGAAGACGCCTTCAATAGCACGCGACTGATCGCCGATGCAGCGCGCGCTGCCGGGATAGCCACTCCGCTTCTCAATCTGGCAAGCGATCTTTACGGCGAGAGCGTGGGCCTGGGAAACGCCAGGGAGGACATGATCTCTGTGCTTCAGTCCATCGAGGCACGCACCGAGGCGCTCTCCGGGTCGAATGCACGTCCCGCATCGCGTGGTCACGACATACGGGATCGTCAACTGTGATTTCCGCATTCCTGCTCGTCATTCCCGTCTTCGCCCTGATCTTTGCCGGCTGGCTGGCAGGGCGGACCGGCGTGCTCGGTTCGGCGGCGGCTGGCGAGATCAACCGGTTCGTCGTCTGGCTGGCGCTCCCTGCGATGCTGTTCGACATCATCGCGAGTGCCCATTGGTCCGAGCTCTGGCAACCGGGGTTCATCGCCGTCTTCACGCTGAGCGGCCTGCTCGCCATGACCGTGGCGATGGCCGTTCGCTTTAGAGGACGTCGCAATCTGGCCGACGCGGCAATCGAAGGCCTCAATGCCGGCTATTCCAACATCGGCTTCGTCGGATTCCCGATCGTACTTGCCGCGCTGGGGCAGGAGGCCCTCGTTCCGGCCACGATCGGCTCGATCATCACCATGTGCGTGATCTTCGCCGCCACGATCGTCATCGTGGAGGTGGCCCTTCAGAGCCGGCCCTCGAGGCTCGCGCTGCCGGCTAAGGTGGGCCGCACTCTGATCCGCAATCCGATCCTCGTCGCTTCCTTGTCCGCGACGGCCTTTCCCATCCTGGGTATCGAATTGCCGGCACCGGCGGAAACGTTTCTGAAACTGCTCGGTGGCGCGGCCGCTCCTTGCGCGCTCGTGGCGCTCGGGTTGTTTCTCGCATCGAAGCGACAGACAACAAGGGAAGGCTATGGCGCCGCGATTTTCCTGGCCGGCTGCAAGCTGATCCTGCATCCGCTCCTTGCCTGGCTGCTTGCCCGCTTCGTGTTTCACCTTCCGTCGTTTACGACCGAGGCGGCGGTGCTGCTGGCCGCGCTTCCCGCCGGCACAGGATCGTTCATGTTGGCGGAATTCTATCGGCGGGATGCGCAGGTTTCGTCCAGGACCATTATCCTCTCGACGCTCGCCTCGATCGGAACGCTATCATTGTGCCTAACCTCACTCCGGTGACAACTCTGTCGTGAAAGACCGAAACCGGTCGATAGCAATCTCGACCGTTTAGGATCGATTTCTTTTCGGAAGACCCGACTTGGGCAGTTCCACGCCGGCGAGATCCTTCTGCAGCGCGTTGAGATAGTGAACGAGCGCGACACGGTCGTCGAACGAGAAGTGAGCGGTGGCCTGATCGTAGAACTGGAAAATTCGCTGCAGCGTTTCCTTCCAATAGGTGCGGCCGGACGGCGTCAGCTGGACGAGACGGGCACGCTTGTCACCATCGCCGGTCACCCGCTGTACCAGGCCGTCCCGCTCGAGACGCTTGATCACGCCATCGAGGTTCTGCCGGGTGACGACCAGGTAGTCGCCGAGTTGACCGAAAGGGATGCCCGACGCAAACTTGTCCTGCGAGAGCGCGCCGAGCGCCGCCCACTGGACGGTGGTGATGCCGAGCTGCTGCATCGCCTGCCGCTGCAGTTCGTTGCCGAGCTGGAACAGCCGGAAAAAGATCCGGTTGTTGAGCTGGTCGTTTCCGGGATTGCGAGCCGAAGTGGAATTGACAACCTCTCCCGAGACGGTGTCTTCCGCGCCATTTGAGGAACGACGACGCCGGGCCGACGAGCTTGTACGAGACGTTTCTACCATCTGATTGTCCAATACCTCGTCGAAATCGAACCCACGCCTGGGGTCGGTTCTTTCCATGTCCTGGTCTGCCATCGTCTTCACTCTTACCATCAAACTATATTCCGCAGCCTGAAACGAAACGAAAATACTCAGCGACTCTTATATTTGTCTTCGGTCCGGTCTCCAGAACATTTCTCCGCCTCGCGCAGAAAATCGACCACCGCCTTCAGTATGGCTGACTCGGCTTCGACGTGAGGATTGTGGCCGCTCTCGGCGAGCTCCAGGATCGATACACACTGCCCCGCACGTTCGCCGATCAGACGAGCGTGTTCCAAGGTTCCGAACGGATCGGTAGAGCCCTGGATCACAAGCAGCGGCAGCCGCAGTTTGTCAAGTTCGCCGACGATTGTCCAATCGCGGAATTCTGGAAGAAGCCAGGTTCGGGCCCATACGAAGAATGCTCCGTCCGGGTCCCGGTGGTATCTGGCGAGCTTCTTGCGCAAGGCAGGATCCGTCTCGTATCGTTGCGACAATGCCGCGACCCCGTCCAGGGTCAGCTTCTCCGCAAACACATGCGGCGCCTCGACGATCGACGAAAGGGCGCGGTCTGGAAATGCCGACGCGAAGAGCAGGGCGATCGTGGCGCCATCGCTATGGCCGTACGGATGGCACCGATCGACGCCGAGCGCGTCGAGCAGCATCGGCAGGAATTGGCGGGCTTCTTCATGCAGGTAGCCGATGTCTCTTGGTCCGGGCAGGGCAGAAGAGGCTCCACAGCCGCGGCGAGAATAGGCTAGCGCTGGATGACCGGTGGCCATCGCCACCTTTGTCGGAAAGGCCTTCCAGTCGGCCACGCACCCAAAACCATGATGCAGGAAAACGATCGGCGCCGTTGAGAGCCGATCGTCTTCTCGTGGTGCCGGCGGGAACCAGGCATATTCGATCAGGGCGCCGCCGACTTCGATCTTCTGCATGCCGGGTTCCCTTCTGGTTCGCCCAATCAGTGCTGGAGCGCCTCAGCGAAACTTTGGTGGGCGCTTTTCGAGGAAGGCCTTCACACCCTCCTTGGACTCCTCGGTCTGGTAAAACAGGCTCAGCGCCTGCATGCCGATACCGGAGATGCCTCGGATCGATTCCGAGTCGAGATTAAACGACTTCTTCGCGATCGCGATCGCCGTAGGACTGAGCGCCGCGATTTCTGCGCACCAGCGATCCACTTCCGCATCCAGCTCCTCCGGCGCCACCACCGCGTTGATCAGACCCATTTGCAGGGCCTGTTCAGCCGGATAGCGCCGGCACAGCATCCAGATTTCTCGGGCTTTCTTTTCACCGACCACGCGAGCCAGCAAGGCCGTTCCGAAGCCTGGATCGACTGATCCTACCTTCGGTCCAACCTGCCCGAACACGGCGGTCGATGAAGCGATCGCTAGGTCGCAACATGTCACGAGGACGTTACCTCCGCCGATGGCGAAACCATTCACGCGCGCGATAACTGGCTTCGGTGCGTCCCGGATGACGGACTGAAGTTCCTCCACCGGCAGACCGATCGTGCCACGCCCGTCATAGGCGCCGTCATGCGCAGACTGGTCCCCCCCGGTGCAGAACGCTTTTGGACCGGCCCCCGTCAGTACGATCGCGGCGATCGCCTTGTCCCAGCTTGCCTTGTTGATCGCATGAATCAACTCCTCGCAAGTCTGGCCACGAAAAGCGTTATACTTTTCCGGTCGGTTGATGGTGATCCAGGCCGCGGCTTCCCGGACGTCATAAATGATATCTTGATAGTCCATATTTTCGCTCCTTACCCGTGCATCGTCAGGCCGCCGGACACGCTGATGACCTGGCCGGTGATGAAATCCGCGTCGCTGCTCGCGAAGAATGCGACCATGCCGGGAATATCGTCTGGCTGGCCAAGACGCTTGAGCGGGATAGCCTTCTGAAGCTTGTCGTAGATCTTCTGGCCGTATTCGCCTTCGCCGACGAACGAACGCAGCAGGGCCGTATCGGTAGGGCCGGGGCATACCACGTTGACCCGGACATTGTCGCGGGCGCATTCGCGGGCGACCGTCTTGGAAAAGGCAATGAGGCCGCCTTTGCAGGCTGAATAAACGGACTCGCCGGAGGAACCTACGCGGCCGGCGTCCGACGCGATGTTGATTACCTTGCCGCCACCAGCTGCAATCAGATGCGGAAGCACCGCCTTGTGCAGATTGAGCGGACCACGCAGATTGATCGAAATGATCTTGTCCCATAGTTCGGGTTCGGTATCGAGGAAGGGTTTGGCGATGTCCCATCCGGCATTGTTGACGAGGACGTCGATCTTGCCGAAATGCGCGACGGCCTCGGCAACGGCCGAGACGACTTCCTCGAAGCTTGTGATGTCAAATGCCAGCGGCAGGACATCGCCACCGCGGCTGTTAAGTTCACCGGCAAACTCGCTAAGGGACGCATCATTGACGTCCGCCGCAATGAGCTTGACACCCTCATCGACGAATCGATTGCAGATCGCCCGGCCGATACCGCCTGCGGCGCCGGTCACGAGCGCGACGCGCTCTTTCAAACCTCTCATTTATCTACTCCATTCTACGAGCGTGAGGCGCTCTGTTCGCTTTGTTGAATAAGTTGGCGCAGTCTGAATTTCTGCACTTTCCCGGTGGCCGTCCTTTCGATCGGCCCGAAGATCACGTGGTCCGGCACCTTGTATTTGGCGAGACGCGCGCGACAAAAATCGAGCAACTCCTTCTCCGTGATCTGGTTCGAGGAGCCCGGTTTCAGCTCCACAAAGGCGCAGGGACGTTCGCCCCAGCGGTCGCTATGCATGGCGACGACGGCAGCATAAGACACGGCCGGATGCTTGAAGAGGACATCCTCGATCTCAATCGATGAGATGTTCTCGCCGCCGGAGATGATGATGTCTTTCGTGCGGTCCTTGATTTCGACGTACCCGTCCTCATGAACCACGGCGAGGTCGCCTGTGTGATACCAGCCGCCCCTGAAAGCCTCTTCCGTTGCCTCCGGGTTCTTCAGGTAACCTTTCATTCCGATGCTGCCACGAAAGAGGATTTCGCCGATCGCGGAGCCATTGTGTGGAACGGGTTCCAGTGTGACCGGATCGGCAACCACCAGTGCGTCAGTCACAGCGGTCCGCACACCTTGACGGGCCATTTTCTTCGATCGATCGTCAGGCCCGAGATCGTCCCATTCACGGTGCCAGTCGCAAAGCGTCGTCACACTATGCAGCTCCGTCGAGCCGTAGACATGTCGGACGACAAAGCCGAGCGTCTCGGTTTCCTTCAACACAGCCGCAGGGGGAGCAGCACCCGCTGTCATGACGGCAACTGGTCGCTCCAACTTCCGGCCGGCAGCCTTTCCACTCTCGATCAGCATACCAAGCACGGTCGGCGCTCCGCATAGATGCGTTACGCCATGCGTCCGTATCGCCTCGAAAATCTCCTCGGGAATAACCTTGCGCAGGCATACATGGGTTCCGCCGACAGCAGCGATCGCCCAGGAGAAGCACCAGCCGTTGCAATGGAACATCGGCAGAGTCCAGAGATAGACAGAGTCGGCATCCATCTTGTGATGAAGAAGCTGTCCAAGCGAGATCAGATAGGCGCCACGATGATGATAGAGCACACCTTTCGGATTTCCCGTGGTGCCTGACGTGTAGTTGAGGGCAAT
Source organism: Agrobacterium tumefaciens (assembly GCF_013318015.2). NCBI lineage: Bacteria > Pseudomonadati > Pseudomonadota > Alphaproteobacteria > Hyphomicrobiales > Rhizobiaceae > Agrobacterium > Agrobacterium tumefaciens. The sequence continues at coordinate 76,281 of NZ_CP115843.1, forward strand.
TGCCTCGAATTCATCCTCGGGCCAATAGGTCGGTTCGTCCGCGTGCCCGCGCTCAAGGAATTCTTCGTAGGTGTAGTAGCCGATCCGCTTGCCGCCCTCCGCGAGCGAATCCTCGATGTCGACGACAACCGGTTTGCTTTTCATGAGGGCAAGCGCCTCTTCTGCGATATCGCTGAACTGCTTGTCGACCAGGAATACCTTGGCTTCACAGTGTTCGAGGATGAAGGCGATGGCCGCCGCGTCCAGACGGATGTTCAGCGTGTTGAGAAGGCCGCCCGACATAGGCACGCCGAAATGTGCCTCCAGCATCGCCGGCGTATTGGGGGAGAGGATCGCGACTGCGTCACCCTTGCGGATTCCCGTCCGCATCAGCGCGGACGCGAGCTGCTTGCAGCGTTTGGCGTATTGCCGCCACGTGTAATGTTCCTCCCCGTGGACGATCGCCACCCGATCCGGAAACACATCGGCGGCTCGCAACAGGAAGTTCAGCGGTGTCAAAGGGCGGTAGTTGGCGGGCCTTCGCTGCAGAAAAGGTTCATCCAGATTCAATGTCACGTTCTTCCTCCTAAAAAACAACACATATTGCTTGTCGGGGCTCGCCTTCAGAGCCGGCATCCAACGGTTGCAAGCCTTCCTTCAGTCAGTCACTCAGACCCGATTTCCCACAAGAGTTCCCTCGAACATCGCGCGTTTCGCATCGAGTTCGCCGGCGCGTTTCGCACCGCCAATGACATGCACCGACTGCCCACGAGCCTCTAGTTCGTCTGCCAGACCACGGACCGATTCCTGCCCCGCACACACGACTATGGTGTCGGCCGGGATGATCTTGACCTCGTCCTGAACCTGGATGTGCAATCCCTCGGCATCGATCTTCAGATATCTGGCCTCGCCGATCTGACGAACTCCAAGGTCTTTCAATTCCTTCCTGAGTATCCAGCCGGTGCTCTTGCCGAGTGTGCGCCCGAAGTGACCGGGAGAGCGTTTGACCATGGTAACCGTGCGCTGAGCCGGATGCGGATGGGGACTGCCCTTCACGCCCCAGCGATCCTCGAAATCGGCAACAGATTGGGGTTCGTGGCCGTCGCCAAGCGCAACGAAGAGCGCCACGTCATGGCCGATACCGCCAGCACCAATGACGACGACACGCTGTCCGGTCTTGACCGAACCGTCGAGAATGCTGGTATATCCGACAACCCGGGGATCGTCGGCACCCGGAATGTCCAGCAAACGGGGTGCGACGCCGGTCGAGACGATCACGTCGTCGAAATTCTCACGGCAAAGCGCTTCGCTGCTGATGCGCTGGCCAGTGTGGACATGGACACCGGCTTCATCGAGCTGCCTCTTGAAGCTCTCGATCGCCCGACCGTAGTCTTCCTTGCCCGGCACGCGCGCAGCCAGCGTGAACTGTCCACCGATTTCCGGTCCAGCCTCGTAGAGCGTAACGTCGTGGCCACGGTTGCCGGCCTCCAGCGCCGCAGAAATGCCAGCCACACCGCCCCCAACGACCGCGATCCTTTTGGATCGCTCTGCGGGCAGATCGGAAAATTCACCCTCGCGCGCAGCTCTTGGATTGACCAGGCAACTGATGACCTGATCGGTGAAATAGTGATCGAGACAGGCCTGGTTGCAGGCGATGCAGATATTGATCAGATCCGGCCGCCCGCTTTCCACCTTCTTGACAAAGGCAGGGTCCGCCAGGAACGGACGGGCCATCGAAATGAGGTCCGCAGAACCATCGTCCACGAGCCGTTCCGCATCCTCTGGAAGATTGATCCGATTGCTCGCGGTAACGGGAATACTGACGGCGGCCTTGATGCGGCGAGTTGCCTCGGCGAAGGCGGCGTGCGGGACTGTGCCCGCGATCGTCGGCACCGTCGATTCATGCCAACCGACACCCGTCGACAGACAGTCGGCGCCGGCTTTTTCGACCTGCTGCGCGAGCCAGACCGTTTCCTCGTCGTTCAGCCCACCTTCGATCAGTTCAAGTGCAGAGATGCGATAGGAAAGGATCGGTCCGTTGCCTATCGCAGCACGAACAGCCCGAATTACGGAGAGCGGAAATCGGGCGCGGTTTTCAAGTGAACCGCCCCACGAATCCTCCCGTTTGTTGGTGCGGACGGCCAGAAACTGGCTGATCAGATAGCCTTCCGAGCCCATCACCTCGACGCCGTCGTAACCAGCCCCGGATGCAAGCTGGGCTGTATTGGCGTAGGCGGCGATCGTTTCCTCGATCTCAAAAGGTGACAACTCGCGGGGAGCGTCGCGATTGATGGGGGACTTGATCGCTGAAGGTGCGACAATCGCCGGATGATATCCATAGCGTCCAGCGTGCAGGATTTGCAGCAAAATGCGGCCGCCGGCAGCGTGGACCGCGTTTGTAATCTTTCGGTGATCCTCAACCTGATCGGAAAACTCGAAGGTCCCCGGCTCGTCCTTCATGCGCCCGGCGAATGAAGGCGCAAATCCGCCGGTGACGATCAACCCGACACCTCCTTTTGCGCGCTCGGCGTAGAACCGGCCAAGCTCCTCAAATCGCTCCGGATGGCATTCGAGACCTGTGTGCATCGATCCCATTACGACGCGATTGCCCAATGTCACGTTGCCCACGCGGATAGGCTTAAGCAGAGCGGAATATCCGTCCCTCATCGAAACTGCTCCTCCCAACACCAACGCCTCCCTCCTGCCGGGAGACCATCGTGCCATAAGACCTAGATCGGGACGAAAACTATGTCAATATATTTGCGCATATAACCGCAGATCTCACAGCCACCGATACCGGTGGACGTTTAGTTTGCTCTAGAATATTCTTATCAGCAGAGCATTCTCTGCTTTTCTACTTGTGCGGTGCACAATGGAAATTCTGTGCGGTCAAAAAAATTAGGTCAACATATTGACATTGATTAGGCCGTTTCGCTACCTTGTTCACGGCGGTCCACGTGGCCGTTTTCTTTGGGAGGAGATGGAAATGAAATTGAAAGGTCTGTTGCTTGCCTGTGCGCTCGTGTCGCTTCACGACCCGGCCTGGGCTGAAACCGCTGTCAAGCTTGGGGTCTTGACAGATCTCAGCGGCCCATACGCGGATTTGTCTGGGAAGGGCTCGGTCATCGCAACGCAGATGGCTGCGGAGGAGTTTCAGAAGTCGCATCCTGATTTCAAAATTGAAGTGATCTCGGCGGACCATCAGAACAAGCCCGACGTCGGGTCAGCCGTCGTTCGCAAATGGTTTGACCAGGACGGCGTCGATGCCGTCGTCGACGTCGCGAGTTCTGCAGTTGCGCTGGCGGTCAGCAAATTGGCTGCGGACAGCGACAAGGTCTTTCTCGCATCCGGCCCGGCAAGCTCGGACATCACCAACAAGTCTTGCTCGGCCAACACCGTTCAGTGGACCTACGACACCTATGCCCTGAGCAAGGGCACGGGCGACGCTCTCGCACGCTCGGGCGGCGACAAGTGGTTCTTCGTGACAGCCGACTACGCTTTCGGTCACGCAATGGAGCGCGACACGTCACGCTTCGTCGAGGCCGCGGGCGGCAAGGTGTTGGGAAGCGTCCGGCACCCGATCAACACCCCGGACTTCTCATCCTACTTGCTGCAAGCACAGTCGTCCGGGGCCAACGTCGTGGGGTTGGCCAATGCCGGCGCGGATACGATCAATGCTGTGAAGCAAGCCGCCGAGTTCGGATTGACTGCCAGCGGGATCAAGCTTGCCGGTCTTCTGGTATTCATCACCGATGTTCACAGTCTCGGCATACAAACGGCGCAGGGCCTCGTCGTCACCGAGGCCTTCTACTGGGATCTGAACGACGGCACCCGCGCGTTTTCAACAAGATTTGCGGAGCGGGCTGGCGGGAAGATGCCCAGCCAGGTCCATGCCGGCGCCTACTCAGCCACACTTCACTATCTGAAGGCGCTGGCAGCCGTAGGATCGAAGACCGACGGCAGGGCTGTGGTGGCGAAAATGGAAGAGCTGCCGACCGAGGATGAAGCTTTCGGCAAGGGCACTGTCCGAAAGGATGGGCGCAAGCTGCACGACATGTATCTGTTCGAGGTCAAGAAGCCCGAGGATTCGAAGACCCCCTGGGACCTCTACAATAAGCTCGCCACCATTCCGGCCGATCAGGCCTTCCGGCCTGTTTCCGAGAGTGAGTGCGCGCTCCTTCGCTAAGAGCCCGCGTCTGAAACACTGCCTGCGCGGGATGCGCGGGCAGTAAGCCCGCATCCGAAATTGAGATGGATCTCTACGTTATGAAGTTGTTTGCGCATTTTGAGCAGTCGCGTTCATGGTCCGACGAAGAAGCCATGATTATCGAGCAGGTGTCCCGGCTAGCGGCGGAGGTGATCGCACCGAATGCTGACAGGTTCGACGAGCGCAAGGAATTTCCGTGGGAAAATTTCGGCCTCTTCAAGGATATTGGACTGAACGGTATTTTTGTACCCGAAGAATATGGTGGTTCACCGGTCAGCTACCGCTGCTTCCTTGAAATTGTCCGCCTCATCTCCGAGGCTTGCGCATCGACCGGCATCATCTTCGGAACCACCGGCGCGGTGGTCAAACCCATTCTCCAGTTCGGGACCGAAGAGCAGAAGCAGCGCTTGTTGCCGGTCATTGCCGGAGGCGGGCTCGGCGCCATGGCGATTACCGAGCCGCATGCGGGCTCCGACGGTTCGAACATCCGCACCAGATTCCAGCCGGATGGCGACGAGATCGTCATTAATGGGGGTAAAATCTTCATCACGACCGGCGACGTCGCCGATGTGCTCCTTCTGTTCGGGAAGTGGAGCGAACTGGAGGATTCCTCCAAGGGGGTCTCAGCCGTCATCGTGGAAAAAGGCACGCCCGGCTTCGACATCGTGCGCCTCGAATCCAAAATGGGCACGAACGCCTCGTCCACGGCCGAGCTAGCCTTCAACGATTGCCGCATCCCGCGCGCCAACCTTCTTGGCAATCCCGGTGACGGCATGAAGATCATGCTAAACGTCCTCAACAAGTCCCGTCCGAGCGTCGGCGCTCAGGCGTTAGGCATCGCCTCTGCTGCATTCAATGATGCGGTCGCCTACGCGAACGAGCGCCAGCAGGGCGGTAAAAAGATCATCGGACACCAGGCGATCGCCTTCATGCTTGCCGATCTCGCCATCGAGCTCCTCGCAACGCGGGTTCTGCTGGATCATGTCGGCCGCCTTGTCGACGAAGGCGTCGAAGACATCAGCGTCGAAGCCTCGACCATAAAGGTGAAGGCGTCGGACCTGGCCATGCGGATGACGACGGACGCCGTTCAGGTCTTCGGGGGGCACGGCTACGTTCGAGGCAACCGCGTCGAACGGCTGATGCGCGAAGCCAAAGTTACCCAGATCTGGGAAGGTACCAACCAGATTCAGAGACAAGTCATCAGTCGTGATCTGGTCGCGCGCTAGGTGGAATTTCAAATGGAAGGAGGGCTTTCGATGGCCCTAACACAGATACATTCAACGTGCTCCTGGAGACGGTCAGCCGCTTTGTCACCGAGCTCGTTCAGGCGATGCTGGCCGACAGTGAGGCCGACACCTATGCGGCGCGTTGTATGATCCTTGACGCGGCCGCCCGTCGCGACCGTGGGGAAAACACCACCAAGGTTGCGGCTTGCGCGAAAATGTTCGCGTCCGAAATGGTCGGTCGTGTTGCCGATCGAGCCGTACAGATTTTCGGCGGCGCGGGCTACATGGCGGAATATCCCGTGGAACGTTTTTATCGCGACGTACGGCTTTTCCGCATCTTTGAAGGCACCACCCAGATCCAGCAACTCGTCATCGCGCGCGAACTGCTCAAGGCTGCGGACTGAAGAAGGACATAGTGAGGATCCCATGGCCGTCGAATTGACACAACAGGAAGAGTTTGCGGTTCTCACACTCAACCGCCCGGACGCGCTGAACGCGCTGAACGCCCAGACGATCGGCGAGATATCGGATGCTATCGACGCGGTCGAGCGGATGGATGTGCGTGCGCTCATCATTACGGGAGCGGGTGAAAAGGCCTTCTGCGCGGGCGCTGACGTCAAGGAGATGGTCGGTATCGATCTCATCTCGAAGAAGCGCAAGGCCGAGCGCGGCCAGTCGACTTTTGCCAAGCTTGACCAACTGCGTGTTCCCTCGGTTGCGCTGATCAACGGTTATGCCTTCGGCGGTGGCCTCGAACTCGCGCTCGCCTCCACCTTCCGGCTGGCGACGCCGCGCGCAGCCGTTGCACTTCCGGAAATCAAGCTCGGCCTGATGCCCGGCTACGGCGGCACGCAGCGTCTACCGCGCATCGTCGGCGAGGCGAGAGCGTTGGAGATGATCATGACCGGGCGAACCGTTCGCGCGGAAGAGGCGCAGGCCATCGGTCTCATCCATCGTCTCGTCAGCGAGGACAACCGCCTGGCGGAAGCCTTTGCCTTCGCCCGTGAGTTTTCCAAATTCAGCCTGGTTGCCCTCGGTTATGCGCGGGAGGCCGTCCAGCGTGCTCTGTCGACCACATTGCAAGACGGGTTGAAGATCGAAGCCGAGATCTCAACCCTCGCCTTCCAGTCAAAGGACGCGCAGGAAGGCATCACCGCCTTCATCGAAAAACGGACGCCAAACTTCGGCGGTTCGTGAAGGCTGATCGTGAATGAGGGTTACCGCATGCCTCCTTTAACAGATTTTCTCGTTATTGATTTCTCGACGCTCCTTCCCGGGCCGCTCGCGAGCCCGAGGCGGGCTGAGGTGGGCGCGCAGGTGATCAAGATCGAACGTCCGGACGACGGCGACGCGATGCGCACTTACAAGCCCATTGTCGACGGCGAAAGCCTGCTGTTCGCCATGCTCAACCGCGGCAAGCAGTCAATGGCGGTCGATTTGAAATCGCCTGCCGACATGGGGGTACTCTGGCCGCTGATTGAAAAGGCGGACGCACTGATTGAGGAGTTCCGGCCGGGGGGCATGGACCGCCTTGGCCTCGGATACGATGTGTTGGCAAAGCGCAACCCGCGGCTGATCTATTGCTCGATCACCGGCTGGGACCAGACTGGTCCAAAGGCAGGTAAGGGCAACCGTGATCTGAACTTCGTCGCCGAGGCGGGACTGTTGGGTCTTTTCGCCGGTAATTATGGCGTGCCGGCTCTACCGGTGTTCCTCGCGGGAGACATTGCAGGTGGCGCGCCGCCGGTGGTGATCAACATCTTGCTCGCGCTTCGTCAGCGCGACGGCACAGGCCATGGCATGTATATCGATGGCGCGATGACGGAACAGGGGATCGCGACGATCATCGAGCGGGTCTAACAACATCAACTCTCGGGGGAGGACCATGGAGAGAAACGAAGCCGGCGTAAAGCCGGGAGGAGTAGACGATCATATTCTGCAAACACGCGGACTGACGATGGAGTTTCACGGCTTCGTCGCCGTGCGCAACGTCGATCTGAACGTGAGGCGCCACACTATACATGCGCTTATAGGGCCGAACGGGGCGGGCAAGACAACCTGTTTCAATCTCTTGACGAAGTTCCTCACCCCGACGGGTGGTTCGATCGTTTTCAATGGTCGGGACGTCACGAGAACCGGACCCGCGGCGATGGCCCGGCTCGGAATGGTCAGGTCCTTCCAAATCTCCTCGATCTTCCCCCATCTGACGGTGATTGAGAACGTTCGCATGGCGCTTCAACGCAAGCTCGGCACCTCGTTCCACTTCTGGAAGCCGAAGCGTTCGCTTTACCCGCTTCACGCTAGGGCGGACGAGCTCATCGAATGGGTCGGCCTCGAGACCTATCGAGATACGCTTGCCGGCGACCTCTCCTATGGGCGCAAACGTGTTCTCGAACTCGCGACCACGCTCGCACTCGATCCGGAGTTGCTGCTTCTCGACGAACCGATGGCGGGGCTCGGCCACGAGGACATCGGTCGTGTCGCCGAATTGGTGCGGCGTGTATCCGAAGGCCGCACCGTGCTGATGGTCGAGCACAATCTGGATGTGGTTTCCGACCTTTCCGACACCATCACCGTGCTGACGCGAGGCAGCATTCTCGCAGAGGGCGACTACGCCTCTGTTTCCCAAAACCCGGCGGTCCGGGAAGCTTATATCGGAGGCGTCCATGCTTGACACCCATCGCGAAAAACGCCTGCGCATCGAGGGACTGAACGCTTTCTACGGAGACAGCCATGTACTGCATGGCATCGATCTGCATGTCGAGCGCGGTGAACTCGTTACGCTTCTCGGACGCAACGGCGCCGGAAAGACCACCACATTGCGCGCCATCATGGGCCTCGTCGAGCGGCGCGGTGACATCCGCTTCGACGGCGCTGATCTGTCCCGGCTTCCTCCGCATAAGATTGCCCGCTTCGGTATCGGCTACGTGCCGGAAGAACGCGGCATCTTTTCAAGCCTCGACGTCACGGAAAACCTTCTGCTTCCGCCCACGATCAAGCCGGGCGGCATGACCATCGAAGAGATCTACACGCTGTTTCCCAATCTTAAGGAGCGGGCGGGAAGCCAGGGCACGAAACTCTCTGGGGGCGAACAGCAGATGCTTGCGATGGCGCGTATCCTGCGTACTGGCGCCGATTTCCTGTTGTTGGACGAGGTTACGGAGGGTTTGGCGCCGGTCATCATCGAGCAGATCGGCATCGCGATCGGGCTTCTCAAGGAGCGGGGCTTCACGATCCTGCTGGTGGAGCAGAACTTCCCCTTTGCCAGTCGCATCGCCGACCGCCATTACGTAGTCGAGAACGGACGCGTGGTCGACATGGTGGCGAAGGACGACCTCAATGATCCGGGTGTGGCAGAACGCCTGCACTCGTTTCTCGGCGTTTAGGAGGCGAGCATGACGACTATCCTTGGCATTCCCATGCAGGCGCTGCTCGGCCAGATCCTGATCGGGCTCATCAACGGCGCCTTCTATGCACTCCTAAGTCTCGGTCTTGCGATCATCTTCGGCCTGCTCAATATCATCAACTTCGCGCATGGCGCGCTCTACATGCTCGGCGCCTTCGCCGCGTGGCTCCTGCTCAACTATCTCGGCGTCAACTATTGGGGTGCGCTAATCCTTTCTCCGTTTATCGTGGGCGTGCTCGCGGTCGCCATGGAGCGCTATATGCTCCGCCGCATTTACAAGCTGGACCATATCTATGGCCTTCTTCTTACCTTCGGCACCGCTCTTCTGATCGAAGGCGTTTTCCGGAACCAGTTTGGCGTGTCGGGGCTTGCCTACCCGATCCCCGCGCAGCTTCAGGGCGTTCAGAACCTTGGCTTCATCTTTCTCCCGAACTATCGGGCCTGGGTGCTGGTCGCCTCTCTCTTCATATGTTTCGCGACCTGGTTCCTGATCGAAAAAACGCGATTAGGCTCCTATCTGCGCGCCGCGACAGAGAACCCGAAGCTCGTGCAAGCTTTCGGCATCAACGTGCCGTTGATGATCACACTCACCTATGCGTTTGGGGTTGCACTGGCGGCGCTTGCCGGCGTAATGGCTGCCCCCATCTATCAGGTAAGCCCTGTCATGGGCTCCAACATCATTATTGTTGTGTTCGCCGTCGTCGTCATTGGCGGCATGGGCTCGATTCTCGGTGCCATCGTCTCAGGCTTTGGTCTCGGACTCATCGAGGGATTAACGAAGGTCTTTTACCCTGAAGCGTCCAGCACCGTCATCTTTGTCGTCATGGCCATCGTGCTGCTCGTGAAACCCACTGGTCTGTTCGGGAGGGCCGTATGAACACCACCAAGACGCGTCCCTTGTCACGGCACAGTGGCCGCCTTTCTCGCCGGATCGCGATTTTCATCCTCGCGGCGGCCGTGCTTGCCATTGCGCCGTACGTCGTCTATCCGGTCTTCTTGATGAAAGCCTTGTGCTTTGCACTCTTCGCCTGTGCGTTCAATCTTCTGATCGGCTATGGCGGGCTCTTGTCCTTCGGACATGCTGCCTTCTTCGGCTCCGCAGCCTATCTCTGTGGTTACGCGGCGCGGGACCTGGGTCTTACCCCGGAACTCAGTGTCCTCGTCGGGACTGTGGGTGCCGGACTGCTGGGCTACGTGATCGGTGCGATCGCTATCCGTCGCCATGGCATCTACTTCGCCATGGTCACGCTGGCGCTGGCGCAGATGGTCTACTTCTTCGCGGTACAGGCCCCGCTCACCGGTGGGGAGAATGGCATGCAGGGAATTCCCCGCGGGTTTCTGTTTGGCATCATCGATCTCAACAACACGATGGCGATGTATGCCTTCGTTGTTGCGGTTTTCCTGGTCGGCCTTGCTGTTCTGCACCGTGCGGTCGAATCACCGTTCGGCCAGACCCTGAAGGCCATTCGCGACAACGAGAACCGTGCGATCTCCCTGGGCTACGATTCTAATCGCTACAAGCATCTTGCCTTCGTGTTGTCAGCTGCGATCGCTGGCCTCGCAGGCGCGACCAAGGCACTGGTGTTCCAGCTCGCATCGCTGACGGACGTCCACTGGACGATGTCCGGTGAGGTGGTGCTGATGACGCTGATCGGCGGTCTCGGCACGACGCTGGGTCCCGTAGTCGGGGCCATCATCATCGTCGCGATGCAGACCTATCTCGCCGAGAGCGGCTCGTGGGTCACGGCCATTCAGGGTGCGACGTTCATCGTCTGTGTCCTGATGTTCAGGGAGGGAATTGTCGGCGCCGTCTGGAAGCTGCGAGCGAACGAGCGTTTGCCGGAGCCTCGAGAATAACAGTCAGACGCGGAGGCTCATCGTCTCCGCAAGGTACAGGAAGGAAAAAGCAGGTGAAGCCGCTCGTCGCTGTTAAGCGCGTCGTCGACTACAACGTGAAGATCCGTGTCAAATCGGACGGCACGGGTGTGGAGCTTACGAACGTGAAGATGTCGATGAACCCGTTCGACGAGATTTCCGTCGAGGAGGCTCTGCGTCTGAAGGACGCGGGCAAGGCGAAAGATGTGCAGTTCGTCATCAACGCCCAGAACTGCGTTTCACTGCAAGACCTGCGACATCAAATATCCCAACCAGAATATCAACTGGGCACCGCCCCAGGGCGGTGAAGGCCTCGTTTATGTGAGCATGTAGGAGGCGATGAGCATAACGCTTTATCTGGAAGAGCTCTTCGTTCACGTCCGGCTTCAAGGTCGGAAATAGTCGCAGAAATTGATTGGAGACAAGGATGCATATCGTAATGCTCGGACCACCCGGCGCTGGCAAGGGAACACAGTCGTCCCGGCTGGCACTCGCCTTCAGAATTCCCCATCTCTCGACCGGCGATATCCTGCGCGCTGCCATACGCGATGCGACGCCTCTGGGTCTTCAGGCAAAGGCTGCCGTCGATAGCGGCGCTTTGGTCGACGATGCCACCATCACTGGCTGCGTCAAGGAGAGGCTCGCAAAGCCCGATGTGCAAGGTGGCTTTATCCTCGACGGTTTTCCCCGGACGATCGAGCAGGCTCTCACACTCGATGTCATCCTCAAGGAAGCCGGTGTGAAAGTGGATATCGCCTTCGAGCTCGTCGTCGACATCGAGCACCTTCGGCAGCGTATTGCAAAGAGGGCCACCGATGCCGCAGCCGCCAAACAAGAAATCCGTTCCGATGACAACGAAAATGCGCTGCGAAAGCGGGTCGAAGCCTATCTCGCGCACGGCGCGCCCTTGTCGGAGTTTTATCGCAGCCAAGCCAAATTGGTTGAGATCGATGGACTGACGGATGTGGAGACTGTGACGTCGAAGCTCACACTTGCGATTGAGTCCGTCTTTTCCGGGAGACTCCCGTCAGCATAGGAGCAGGGCGGACATTGATCAGCAAATCTATATCCCCAGCGATGGCGGTGTCGGTGCCGACTGGCAAGGTAAAGCCCGGAGCGAAAATAAATCATGCCTAGCGGGAACAGATCTTCACATCTTGCAAGATTGGAAATTCCAAACAACTGGAGAACGATATGACAGAGCTGGTTTTGCTGACAAAGCACGGGGGTTGGAGCCGGGTCACACTCAATAGGCCCGACCGTCTGAACGCCCTTAACGAGCCAATGCTGCAGCAACTGACCACCGTTATTGAGGCTCTGTCGGCAGACGTCTCGTGTCGTGCCGTGTTGATCACCGGCGCGGGCCGTGGGTTTTGTGCTGGGCAGGATCTCGCCGACTGTATGCCTGGTTCGGGTGCACCAACCCTCGACCTCGCGGACATCATGGAGCGGCTTTATAATCCACTGGTGTTGCTGCTCCGTTCGATGCCGAAACCGGTCATTTGCGCGGTCAACGGCGTTGCCGCCGGCGGGGGCGCCAATCTCGCACTCGCCTGCGACATCGTCCTTGCCGGGCACTCCGCGAAGTTCATCCAGGCTTTCGCCAAGATCGCGCTCATCCCTGATTGCGGTGGCACCTGGCTTCTTCCGCGGCTGATCGGCGATGCCCGCGCCCGCGCGCTCGCGCTCCTCGCGAAGCCGGTTGAGGCGCAGCAAGCTGAAAACTGGGGGATGATCTGGCGTGCTGTTCCGGATGCGGATCTCATGTCGGAAGCAGTCGCACTTGCCGAATATCTTGCCGAGCAACCAACCGAAACGTTCGGCCTGCTCAAGAAGGCCCTCGCCGCATCGGCGACGAACGACCTGACTGCTCAGCTTAACCTTGAGAGAGATCTCCAGGGCAAGGCTGCGAAGACGCCGGATTTTGCCGAGGGACTGAATGCCTTCTTCGAGAAGCGCACCCCTAGCTTTTCAGGGGGCACGGATTGAGTGCCGGACTGACCAAAGGATTTGACCCAAAAGAGCCCAAGGGTGATGCGTATGGGTCCGCATCATGAGTGGGCAAGCAAAGAAGATGGGAGGTATCAGGATGGTTTGCACCGGGCGAAATTGGTTTTGGCGCGCCGTTCCAAGTTCCATAAATATGCTTATGCAATTTTGGTATGTAGCCGCAAAGTTAAAGTGTCCTGTTTCCGCAAAGTTGGAATGTCACACTCCCCGGATCTGAATGATACCGGGGAGATTGCGGATGGGATTGATCACGATGAGCGAGCGCGATTTGCAGCGGATCGAGGTTTTGTCGAAAGTCGTTGATGGCCGCATGACTATCGTCGCAGCGGCGCATGTGCTGGCAATCAGCGACCGGCATGTTCAGAGACTGATTGGTCGTATTGAGGCTACCGGCGCTGCCTCGATCAGACACAAGGCAATTGGTCGCCCGTCGAACAATAAAATCGCCACCGGCGTCCGCGATTACGTTTTGATTCTGGTGCGCGAACGCTACCTTGATTTCGGGCCAACGCTGGCGGCCGAGAAGCTTCAGGAAGAGCATGGCGTCACAGTCTCGCGTGAGACGCTGCGTAAGTGGATGCAGGATGCTGGCATCTGGCTTTCGAGAAAACAGCGGCGGGCGTTTCATCAGCCGCGGTTGCGGCGCGAGGCTTATGGTGAACTGGTGCAGATCGACGGCTCCGAGCACCGCTGGTTTGAGAACCGTGGCCCTGCGTGCTCTCTGCTGGTCTTCGTCGACGATGCGACCGGAAAGCTGATGCAGCTGCGGTTTGTTCGATCGGAGAGCGCTTTTACCTATTTCGAGGCGCTTTCGCTTTACCTTGAAGAGCATGGCGCACCTATCGCCTTTTACTCCGACAAACATTCCGTTTTTCGTGTCGCCCGGAAAGACGCCAAGGGCGGGCAAGGCATGACGCAGTTTGGTCGCGCGCTATCGGAGCTGCACATCGAGATTCTTTGCGCCAATTCCAGCCAGGCCAAGGGACGCGTCGAGCGTATGAACAGGACATTGCAGGATCGGCTGGTCAAGGAATTGAGGCTTGCCAATATCAGTGACATGGAGACCGGCAATGCGTTTCTGCCAGCCTTCATCGAGCGATACAATGACCGCTTTGCGGTGACCCCTACCCGCCCCGACAACCTCCATCGGCCTGTCAATCTGGCGCCAAGCAGGCTGAATGACGTGCTTTGCAAACGCGAGCAAAGACACGTCGGCGCACAGCTTTCATTCTCCTATGAGCGCAAACGCATCATGCTTGAGGAGAACGACGTCACGCGCGGCCTGGTTGGAAAGTATGTCGAGACATTCGCTTACGTTGATGGTCGACTGGATATTCGATGGAAAGGTCACTCGTTGCCTTACAAGATCTTCGACAAGGACCAGCGCGTGACCCATGCGGCTGTGGTCGAGAACAAGCGTCTCGGCGAAGTACTCGCCTACATCAAAGAGAAGCAAGATCAAGACCACGCACCTGCGCCAAAGACCAACAGTGAGAAAATCGGCTACAAGCCGAGAGGCCGCAAACCCGGTCCGCGCACGGATTTCATGAATGATCCGGACGTCATTGCGAGACGGCAAAAGGCTCTTGCTCAAATGGATGCGGCTGAGTGAAGGCCGCACCCACTTCTGCCGTGTAAACAACTGGCTTTTCAGTAAAAATGGACTTTCGACAGATCGACTTCATATGGATCTGTCCGGATTGGGCTTCCATCTTCCTTGTAAACTTCAAGCTCGGAGATTCTGCCATTGGTTACGTGCAGCGCCAATCGCACAAGTCTGGCGATGCGAACGATACTTTTCTGGTTTGGAGCTTCATCGTCGTAAAAGCTCTCGATGGGTATATGGTCGTTTGGTCTAGGCGAAGGGGCGTCGCTGTCCTTCACGATCGCCAACGGCCCTTGACTGCGAAGCTTTAGGCTCCCGGTAGGGCTGATGCGCATCACTTCCACGGAGCTCATCTGCTCCAGGATTTCCGCTTTCCCTTGAAAGTCACCTCGCAGCAGATGCATTAGGAGCGCGCGTTCGCGATGGTCGATCTCTCTCCAGTTCTCAAGCCCATCTATCATGCCCTTCCCTCTCATCTGGCGAAGCCAAGGTGAATCTGATTGTAGCTTATGGCGCTGTCAACGGCTGACCATGCCCCGACGAAAAGTGCTTTGGAGTAAGAAAGCTAAAGCCGAAGGGTGTGTTCAATCACCCGCCCCCTCCCTACCCTTGCAACCCGGCCCAGCCGGTCCGGTCGGGGGCTGATTGTTTGAGCCAGTGTCGCATTTCTAACTGGCTGGCAGAGCGACAGATGACATTTTAACTTTGCACGATTCGCGACATTTCAACCTTGCCGCCACATGGTATGTAGCCGGGGTGGGTTCAAGCTTGAAGTGCGACTTGCGAATGATACCAATGGGTTATCAGTCACAAGGAAGATGCAATGGAACGCTCCTACTCCCACATCGATCTCGATGAACGTCGGAAAATCGCCCGCTGGCGAACGGCCGGGCTGAGTGTTGGTGCGATCGCAGAGCAGCTCGGCCGGCATCGCTCGACGATCTTTCGTGAGATCAAACGCAACACTTTTGTCGACAAGGTGGTGCCGGATCTAACCGGCTATTACTGCGTGACTGCGCACGACATGTCGTGTGAACGACGTGCGAAACTCCGCAAGCTAGTGCGCTTCTCACATGTGCGGCAATCGGTCATCGACCGGATCATTCATGGCTGGTCGCCACAGCAGATCGCTGGTCGGATGCGTCTGGAACGGCATCCAATCTCGGTCAGTCACGAAACGATCTACAAGTTCGCATATTCGTCCGACGGCCAAGCGATCAAGCTTTGGCGACACCTGCCTGAGCATCGAGCTCGACGACGTCCGCGACATGCACGACGCAAGCATGGCCAAAGGTTTAGCCCGGAGCTCAACATTCTACGCCGCCCCGATGCTGTTGCTGGTCGAAAGCAGTTCGGGCATTGGGAATGCGATCTCATTCAGTTCCGCAAGAAGTTCGGAAAAGCCAATGTGACATCGCTTGTCGAGCGCGTGAGCCGTTTCGCCATCTTCCTGCGCAACAACGATCGGCAGTCCCGGCCAGTTATGAATGGCCTTGTCCAAGCACTCCAGGCCCTGCCCCATCTCGCCCGCCGTTCGATCACCTTCGATCGGGGCACGGAGTTCACAGACTGGCCTTATCTGCAGGCGAGTATCGGCACCCAGACCTGGTTCTGCGACCCGCAATCGCCGTGGCAAAAAGGAACCGTTGAAAACACCAACAAGCGTGTTCGCCGATATTTGCCCGCAGAGACGATCGTGCTTGAGGTTACCAACCAAGAAATTCGCTCCCTGTGTGATCGACTAAATAACACGCCACGCAAATGCCTGGGGTTTCAGACGCCAAAAGAGATGTTCAGCCGACATATATTGGCACTTGAACGGAACGGGGTGTAGATTTCCGACCAACGTTGCATTCAATCTGGAACCAACATGTAAAGCCGACAACGAAGCCAGCCATTGCTGCCGATTACAAGCCCGAGAACGAGCCGGATCAGTGGGTCGGCTTCGGTCGTACTCCTGCTGGTGAACAGTTTGCGCCATACAGCCAGATTAACGCTGAAAACGTCAAGAATCTTGAGGTTGCATGGACCTTCCACACAGGTGACATCACCGGAAACGGCAGTGAAAACCAGAACACGCCGCTACAGATCGGCAATATTCTTTATCCCTGCACACCGACCAACCAAGTCTTTGCCGTGCGTGGCGACACGGGCGAAAAGCTTTGGCATTTTGACCCAGGGGTGAAGCCTGACGCGACCGCGCACTGGATGCCGGTCGCTCGCGTATTACGAAATTCCAAGTCTTGCCGACGATGCGCCAGGCAAGAAGCGTCTCTATGTAACGACAGGTGACATGCGTTTGATCGCCCTTGACGCTGCGAGCGGCAAGCCGGTCGAAACTTTCGGCGAAAAAGGCACCGTATTTCTCGCAGCCGGCATGGGGGCAGTCATTCCCGGCTTCTATAATCCAACGTCTGGCCCGCTTTTGGCTGGCGAAAACCTCATCATCGGCGGTTGGGTGATGGACAACCAGTCAGCTGACGAGCCCTCGGGCGTCGTGCGCGCGTTCAACGCAATCACCGGTCGGTTTGTTTGGGCATGGGACGTCGGCCGACCAGGTCAGCCCAACCCGCCAGCTGAGGGTAAGAGTTATACGCGTAGCACGCCGAACATGTGGGCGACACCAAGCTATGACCCAAATCTCAACATGGTCTATCTGCCGACCGGGAACGGTACGCCAGATCTTTTCGGCGGTCAGCGCTCGGCGCAAACCGATCGTGTCGGATCGTCTGTCGTCGCTGTCGATGCGACGACAGGCGAAGAACGCTGGACCTTCCAGCTTGTCCACCACGATGTCTGGGACCTCGACCTACCGTCCAAGCCGGTTCTCTATGAAATGCCGGACGGTAAAGGTGGAAGGACCCCGGCTCTCATTCAGGCAGGCAAGAATGGGGAGATCTACGTCCTTGATCGCCGCACTGGAAAACCGATCACTGCGGTGGAGGAACGTCCGGTACCAACAAACGGCGTGCCCGGTGAAAGGCTTTCGCCGACTCAGCCTTACTCGGTCGGGATGCCATCCTTCCGCGACGACGTGCTAACAGAACGGACCATGTGGGGTATCACACCCATCAACCAGCTGAATTGCCGCATTCAGTTTAAGGATCTGTACTACGTCGGCGACTACACGCCCCCGCAGATGCAGTGGTATCTTCAGAACCCGTCCTGGTACGGTACGACCAACTGGGGCGGACAGGCGATCGACAAAAGCCGTGACATCATGATCGTAAACGACATGCGTGTCGCGATGAAAGGTCGCCTGCTGAGCCGTGAGGACGAAATCGCTCGCACCAAGGCATCGGGCAAGGCATCGCACAGCACAGGAGGCGTCGTCCCTATGAAGGAAACACCGTATGGTGCTGAACGTGGAATCGTTCAGTCCTTCCTCGGAGTACCCTGCACCACGCCGCCGTTCGGCACGATGGCTGCCGCCGACATGAATACTCAGAAGGTCCTGTGGCATCGTTCGATGGGTACGCCGGAACAGTTTGGTCCGCTCGGAATCAAGACGCATCTTCCCATCGAGCTCGGCATGCCGACACTTGGCGGTGCTACTCCGACGGCGTCAGGCTTGGTGTTCTTCTCTGCAACTTCGGATTACTATCTGCGAGCCGTCGATGTCGCGACCGGCGAAGTCATTTGGAAAAGCCCGCTGCCTGTCGGTGCAGGATCGACGCCCCTCGTATTCATGTCGCCGGAAGATGGACGGCAATACGTGGTCGTGACCGCCAACGGTGCACGTTCGGCTCCGGATTTCGGGGATTATATTATTGCTTTTGCATTGCCCAAGGAGTTCGCTGCAAGCGGCAGCAAGGCTCCCTGAGCGCTGTAGAGGCCGAAATCACGTTGAGATCGGTGGGCAACTGCCTGCCGGTCTTTTTTGTTTCGGCGCATTCCACGGCTGAGCAAGAGCAGTCTCCGGGCCTAACTCAGATCAACACCGCGATGGATCAGAGGACGATACGGAATGCCGTAATCCTAGAAGAGATGAATGCTGCCGGATCCGAGTTGGCTAATGAGTGAGTCGACCTTGATAGCTCTCCCGCCAGGTTCAACCTTCAAGCGGGTTCCCAAAAGCAGGAAATCGCGCATGCGTCATTTTGGCCAAGGACGCAGGTGGCTTAGCATAATCGGCCTCAGGAAGAGCGTGGACTTTATACATCCCCTTTCGTGCGCTCGCCCCTCTATCAAGTCCCGAGACTACCGCGACGACCTTCATTGGCCAGTGCTTCAACAACGTGTCGCACTCTCGGTAGCAAGTGTCTGGTTGAAGGCCAGATTGCTGAGATTTCGATTTTCGCGCCTGTAAATTCATCGAGAACACTATTCAGACGACCGGTCCTGATGTGATCATCAACCAGCGAGCTTGGCATCTGTATAAGTCCTAGGCCTGCGACTGCAGCATCGACAATTGCCGCGCCATCGCCGATTTCGTGTGTTGCGGGGGGAGTGATACGGTACACTGACCCGTCGGCACTTCTCACGCGCCAAGCATTCGGGATGTCTCGACGGAAACCTACAATGCAATCGTGTTGTTGTATATCCTCAACGGAGACGGGTGTTCCACGGGTTTTGAGGTAGTTCGGCGACGCGACGATCATTGCCCGCTGCTCGGCCAGTTTGCGGGTTATCAATCCGTTTGTGTCTTTGGTCTCGCCGAACCTGATGGCAAGATCGACTCCTTCCTCAACGGGATCGATAATCCGGTCTGTCAGCGAAAGCGACAATGTAAGACCTGGATGCTCTTTCGCGATTCTGGCCAATATAGGTAACAGAACCTGCCGTCCCCACGCGGCGGGCGCATCGACTCGGAGACGTCCGCCCAACTGCTGACTTTTGGCGAGAAGCACTTGTTCCACGCTGCCTATTTCCTCCAAGGCGCGACGGCAACTTGCCAGATACGCTTCACCATCGGGTGTCAACGTAAGCTTCCGGGTGCTGCGATGGAGGAGCTTTGTGCCCAACCGGTCTTCCAAGCGAGCAACGCTTTTGCCCACGGCTGACTTGGTAACACCAAGTTTCTCAGCCGCCGCCGTGAAGCTTAGCAACGTCCCTGCTTCTACGAAACTTATAA
Organism: Agrobacterium tumefaciens; assembly: GCF_013318015.2. Classification (NCBI taxonomy): domain Bacteria; kingdom Pseudomonadati; phylum Pseudomonadota; class Alphaproteobacteria; order Hyphomicrobiales; family Rhizobiaceae; genus Agrobacterium; species Agrobacterium tumefaciens. The sequence goes on from NZ_CP115843.1 coordinate 95,664, forward strand.
TCCCATTGAGCTGTTCAAGCTGTGGCATTGTAGAAATTTCCTCTACCGATCGTAGAATTATGACTGTTTATCGGCATGCAGATTTACATTATCTTTCTGTTTGAGACAACATGTGGCACTTTTCGGCCTACCGTCCTCGGCGCAAGGAGATCCTACAATGCCAAGATTTTTTTCGATTATGGGCACACTCTCAGCGGTGTTTTTGTCTACGACCATCGCTTTTGGGGCTCCCGCGATTGAAGTCCTCGGCAAGGACTATGTTTTCACAAATAAACTTGAAGGGCTCCCGGCGAAGCTCTCCGATTTCAAAGACCTGCAGATCAATAGTTTCCAGACGGGGGACGGGGTGAAAATTTCCTACTGGGAAGCTGGTAGCGGTCGGCCGCTGATCTTCGTTCCTGGCTGGTCGGCGAACGGCGCTGAATTCGTTAATGTCATGTACCTCCTGAGCAAGAAATTCCATGTTTACGTGATCGATCCCCGTAACCAGGGGCTGTCTCAAAGCGTCGAGTATGGAACGCGGATCGCCCGGTTCGGTGCGGATCTTAAGGAGTTCGTTGATCATCTTGGCGTTGAGCAGGTTGACCTCACTGGATGGTCTATGGGAGCATCGGTAATCTGGAGCTATATCGATCTGTTCGGTACCAAGAATATCCGCAAGGTTGCCTTCATCGACGAGCCGGTCTCAATTTACACGCACGCGGACTGGTCAGAGAAACGGCGACTTGAAGCCGGCGGGATGACGACTTCGCCCGAGCGGATGATCGCAGCATTCAATGGGGCGCCGACCAACGATCAAGTTGTCGATATGAACGCTATGCGCCGCTACAAGGAAAATAACTCGCCAGCGTTTCAAAACTCCGAAGCGTTTGCTCGCGAGTTCATCAAGAGCGACCCGAAAATGATGAGCCTCGTGCTGTTCGATCACGCGGTGAACGACTGGCGCGACGTGATAAGTCACAAGATCAATATACCGACCGCAATCTTTACCGGCGAAAACAGCAACAATGTTGCGAGCCAGAAGTGGATGCAATCCGTGATCCCCGGATCAGAGCTGCACGTCTACACCGGGCAAGAACACGGCGATCATTTCCTCGCGTTCAAAAACCCGACGAAATTCACGAACGATCTTGCATCGTTTTTGGAGAGATAACGCGAGCAACCGGCTCGCTGTACCAACGGCCGACAGACGCCGTCAATTTGAAGGAGAATACATTATGCCAGTTGTACGCGTTTCTTGGTTCAGTGGTAAGGATGCCAAGGCAAAGAAGGCAGTTGCCGCCGAAATTACCGAGAGCATCGTTAAAAACACCGGCACGGATCCGAACTACATCTACGTCATCTTCGAAGACGTTGCGCCCTCCGATTGGGCAGGCGCTGGCAAGATTTTCGGTGAAGAACCAGAAAAGTCCTGACACGCTCCGCAGTCAGGGGGCGGACCTTGCCTTCCTGACTGCCGACCACAAGACACAACATTTATACAGGACTAACTGAATGACCGATATTACTTGCGTCTACTTCCTCTCTTTGGAGGCGGCCAACGTCGACGATTTCAAGAAGCTGATTGTCGATATTGTCGCCGCTGCCAAACATGAAGCCGGCACGCTCATCTACGAATATTCGGCAAGCGAGGACCAGCGACAGTTCCATATTGTCGAGCGATACCGCGCCGAAGCCGTTTTGCCGCATGTTGAACTGACGTTCGCTCCGTTTGCAGAGCGTTTTCTTGAACTGGCCAAAATCGAGCATCTCTACGTATACGGTGTCGTACCACGGGACATCCGTGACAAGCTGGACGGCTTCAACGCCGTTTACATGTCGCCGGTCGCGGGCTTTTCCAAGTCATTCGCGGTAGCCTGAGAGGTCTCAACCCTGCGAAACGACCTTGCCCCTACAGCGTCTGGCAGCGTAGATAAGCCTGACGACCCAGACACGTCAAAGCAGGGAATGTTCAACGTGCGCAACCCAGTTCTGGCCGCTTTGGCGCTGACCGTATTGGGTTCAAGCGCGATGTTCACGGTCTTTACCTGTATCGCCCCGATCTTGTATGACATCACTCATGCTGCAACAGTCTTCGTTGCGGCAATGCTGGTGCTCTCGCTACAGGCAGGACGGTGGGCACGTTGATCAGGGGCCAGGCACCGAATGTATCTCTGTTGGTTCTGACGGTGGTACTCGGCGCCTTTGATGTTGGCAACACCATTCGCGCAGCGCTCGGTGGAGCGGTGATCGGTTTCGGATATCCGGTCGTTGCGCTTGTGCTGGCGTTACCATGCAGTTGCGGCAGCAAAACGTGGTCGTTGTCAGATCGTTCCCGGTCCGGCAACTATCGATGCCCGTGGTTGGAGAAAGCGACATCATGCAAATGAAAGCAGCAGTCATCCATATGCCAGGCGGTCCGGAAGCGCTCGTCATTGAAACGCGCGAAATACCCGATCCACAGCCTGGCTGGGTAAGGATCAAGGTCAAGGCGTTCGGTCTCAACCGCTCAGAACTGTTTACGCGCCAAGGTCACTCGCCGAACGTCAAGTTTCCACGCATCCTGGGAATAGAGGCGGTAGGTATGATTGATAGTGCTCCTACAGGCGAGTTCCTACAGGGCGATATCGTCGCGACCGTGATGGGCGGCATGGGCCGCGCGTTTGACGGCAGCTATGCCGAATATGTCTGCGTTCCGTCAAGGCAGGTGAAACGTCTCGAGACCGCACTGGCTTGGGAGACGCTGGGCGCACTTCCCGAGATGCTACAAACCGCATGGGGATCTTTGTTTTCAGCGTTGAAGCTTCAGGCGGGTGAGCGCTTGCTCGTCCGTGGCGGGACGACGTCCGTCGGCATGGCGGCTATCGGTCTGGCCAGACGCGCCGGTGCCCATGTGAGTGCGACGACGCGAAGCGAGGATCGCGCCGGTCTTCTTCTGGATCGCGGCGCGCAACGGGTCATTGTGGATGATGGCAACATTCATGCCGGGCCTCACAAGTTTGACAAGGTACTTGAGTTGGTAGGCGCGACGACCTTGGAAGATTCGCTGAAGGTGACGGATCGTGACGGAATCGTCTGCATGGCTGGTATGGTAGGAAACCAGTGGGTTTTGAAAGATTTTGCACCCATGGATTCGATTCCGAATAGGGTTGCGTTGACAATCTACAGCGGTGAGCCCGACGATTTCATGGAGATGCCATTCCAGCAGCTGGTGGACGAGGTGGCGTCGAATAGAATTGCGGTCAAGATTGGAAAAGTTTTCACCCTTGATCAGATTATCGAGGCGCACGCTTGCATGGAAGCCAACGCCGCGGGCGGCAAGATTGTGATCATTACGGAGTAGACATGGATCTCTTCAACGAAACCCGGGAAATATCCCTTGAGGGTGCACATGTCGTTTATAACCCAACACCTGATTTGGGCATCTTGCCTGACGAACTATTCGATCGTTTGCGCAGTGAAATTGTCTGGGAGCAGCACTCCATCCAGATCGAGAACCGCATCATCGCGCAACCTCGGCTAAGCAGTTGGTATGGCGATGTTGTGCATACTTATTCGACACTTGCGCATGTGCTGACGCCGCACCCCTTCACCCCGCTGCTGGAGACGATACGACAACATGTCGAAGGAATCAGCGCCTCAAAGTTCAATTCGATGCTGGCGAACCTTTATCGAAGTGGCGACGATGCGATCGGTTGGCATTCCGACAACGAACCCGAACTCGGACCCGAGCCTCTTATCGCGTCGATTAGTCTCGGGGCTGAGCGCCGATTTGACATGCGACGCCGAGACGACCATTCAAAGACCGTCAGTCTTGTTCTGGAACACGGTAGCTTACTCATCATGTCAGGCGCAACGCAACGCAATTGGCAACATGGTGTGGCCCGTACCAGAAAGGTGGTGGGAGAAAGGATCAACCTGACTTTCCGTCTGACGGCTCCACGCGGCACGAAGCTTAGATCCGTTACGGCTTCTAGGCAGTGATCGGGCACGAGGCGGATCGTACGTGTGAGCTGGTTCAGCGGCAAGGATGCCAAAGCAAAAAAGGCTGTGGCTGCTGAGATTACCGAAAGCATAGTAAAGAATACCGGGACCGACCCGAACTACATTTACGTAATTTTCGAAGCTGTAGAGCCGTCAGACTGGTCCGGGGCAGGTAAAATTTTCGGTGAGGAGAGCGCGTAAGCGTCGTCTGTTCCAATCGCAGGGCAGTTCATCGTTTCGGGCTGCCCTGAGCCTATGGTCGCCATGCCATCATGGGCCCGCGCCTTGCGGCGCGTAAATTCTCGCCGGTTGATGTCGCCCCGCAACTCGACCCGTCCGAACGATCTGTCTTTGCGGCTTCAGCGCAGTTTCACATCCCGAACACTCAGTCGTTTACATCGCGTGATACATGCCTGTAGACAACGACAACGCATTTACGTCTGTCAGTTGAGGGATACGACATGCCGCGAGCCGAGAAAAATGCCGAAAAGGGCGAGCAAACGCGGGCCGCGATTCTCAAGGCTGCCGTCGAGCTCTTTGGTGAAGCGGGCTATCGCGCCACCTCTCTTAGTCAGATTGCCAAAAGAGCAGGCGTAGTCCAATCGGCGCTTCACCATCATTATGGTGGCAAGGAACAACTCCTGGATGCCGTATTGCGCCGTTATTACCCGGCCGACGCAGGTCGTCCTGATATAGAGGCGGTTGCGTCGGGAGAACGGCATTTCGTCGATGAGGTTCTCACTGCAGCCCATCGCAACGCGCAGGATCGCGATCTCGTACGCTTCTTTTCGGTTATGACAGGTGAATCGCTGACGCAAGGCCATCCCGCGCACGCGTTCTTCGTCGGCCGATACGATCTGCTTCGCCATGGTTTCGCTGGCGCGATCGCAAAAGCTGCCGGGATCGAAGACAAGGAAATACAGGAGGTCATCCTGCGCATTGTGACACTGCTGTTTGCAACGTCGGACGGACTGCAGATGCAATGGTTGCGCGAGCCATCTTTTGACTTCATTGGCGCGATGGCGCTGGCCGCAGAGATGACGCGGGAACGCCTTAACGCGATTATTTGATCTAGATCCTTGTGGAAGGTGACACAGTCCGTTAGAAAGAGGCAGGTCAACCGGCCTGTATGTTGCCGGCGGTTGAACAAGTTGCACATTATCACCTTGGAGGAGGGGTAGATGCTACAGTCCGTCAATACGGCCGATTCCACCATCGAAAGCACGCCAGATCGCCATGTGAGAGAGACAGGGCAGCAGATCGATGGGCTATTCGTATTTCGTTACATCGCTGCGATCATAGGAATTTACGTTGCACTCATTACGCCGGCGTCGGTGACGCTGGCGCTCCGGGTCGGTCAGATCGATCCTGACGGCAAGGCTGCGTCATTCGCGCTTGTTTCCAGTCTGGGGGCCGCCGCAGCGCTCATCGCCAATCCCATCTTTGGAATGCTGAGCGATCGCTCGACCTCCCGTTGGGGACAGCGCAAACCATTCCTATTTGGCGGCTTCATCGCCGGATCGCTGGCCATCTACCTGATCTCCGTCTCCACCACGATACCGATGATCGCGCTTGGGTGGTTCCTTGCTCAGGCGGGATTCAATGCGGCGACCTCGTCCGTGTTTGCAATACTCCCGGAAAGAATCCCGGCGAAACTGCGCGGTCGCGTATCTGGTCTCATGGGGATGACGGGGCAGGTCGCCGTCGTCGGTGGCGTTTTTCTGATCCAGCTTTTTGGAACGGAAGGCGTCGGCATGTTCATGTGGCCAGTTCTGCTTGGCGCAATCCTTGCTTTGCCATTTCTTCTTACTTTAAAGGAAACACAAAGTGTCAGGGACGATACCGGTATCTCGCTTGCGAGTGTCTTTGGAGCTCTCTGGATCAATCCTTTCGCCAATCGCGATTTCGGATTGGTGTGGTTGGGGCGCCTGCTTGCCTGGACATCGCTTTACCTGCTGACGACGTACAAGACCTATTTTCTGATCGACCATCTTGGTTACACCACAAAGACGGTCGCCCCCATCCTGACGATCGCAATGTTCGTGCTGGCTGTGGCGATTGCGATATCTAGCATCGGCGGTGGCTGGCTGTCGGACTATTTTGGCCAGCGTAAGCCGTTCATTCTCCTGGCTTCTGTTCTGTTCGTCATCGCCATGGTGGTCGTCGCATTCTCGCAGAGCGCGGAGATGTTCCTGGTCGGCATTGTGATCGCCGGACTTGGGAATGGCCTGTATCTTGGCGTCGATTATGCTCTGGTGGCAGAAGTTCTGCCTGATCGTGACCGGTCTGCCGGGAAGGGCATGGGCGTGTTCAATCTTTCAAGCACAATCCCTCAGACACTGGCGCCGATACTTGCGCCACTCCTGCTTATGGTCGGGTCGGAAGGTGGAAAAGGAAACTACACCTCACTCTATCTCTTCGCAGCCGGCCTCGCGATGGTCAGCGCAATCTTCATCCAAATGATCAAAGGTGCAAAATGAATAGCAATGTCGGACCCAGGAACGAGGTCACCGTGTCACTGGATGAGGCGATCAGGCTTACAACCGGCGCAAATTACTGGACGACGGTCGAGGCGAAAGAGAACGGCATCCGTTCGATCAGGCTCGCCGACGGTCCGCACGGGCTACGCGTCCAGGACGACGAGAACCCTGACCATCTCGGTTTGGAACGGAGTGCGCCTGCAACCTGCTTTCCGCCGGCCGTGACCCTGGCGTCTTCCTGGGACGAGAAGCTTGTCGAAACAATTGGTGAGGCGCTTGGACGCGAGGCGCGCGCGGCCGGTGTGGACATGTTGCTTGGGCCCGGACTGAACATCAAGAGAAGTCCGCTTTGCGGCCGCAATTTCGAATACTTCTCCGAGGACCCTTTCCTTGCGGGTAAACTCGCGGGGGCTTCGGCTCGGGGAATTCAAAACAAAGGTGTGGCAGCCTGCCTCAAGCATTATGTCGCCAACAATCAGGAGACCGACCGTCTTCGCGTCAGCGTCAATATTGATGAACGCTCGTTGCGTGAGATCTATTTGCGTGCGTTCCAGATCGCGTTGCGGGAATCCACGGCCTGGTCGGTTATGTCTTCCTACAACCGCATCAATGGATTGCATGTTTCCGAAAACCCATGGATTTTGACCGAAATCCTGCGCGGTGAATGGGGATTTGACGGGATCGTCGTTTCGGACTGGGGTGCGGTACGTGATCCGGTCGCTGCCTTGGCGGCTGGCCTGGATCTTCGCATGCCCGGCCAGCAGAAGGACGGGCGCATCCGTGAAGCCTTCGAGAAAGGCCAGTTGAGCCACGACACGCTTTTGACGACACTGGAGCGGATGCGTCTGCTTGCCGAACGGACGGCGCATGAAGACTCCGCAGAAGCAGCCGACTACGAAGCACACCATGCTCTCGCGCGGAGGGCAGCAGCAGAATCCGCGGTGCTTTTGACAAACGATGGCGCTCTCCCGCTTTCCCTTTCGCAGGGGCTGCGTATCGGCGTTATCGGCGCGCTCGCCAAGGCGCCCCGTTATCAGGGTGCCGGGAGCTCGCACGTCAACCCTTACAAGCTTGTCAGTGGTCTTTCCGCATTGTCCGACCGGGCAGCCGCCGCAGGAGCGACGGTCGAATTTGCTGCCGGTTATGCGCTTTCCAAGGGGACTGATACCGTAGCGATGATTGCCGATGCCGTTGCTCTTGCCAAAAAATCGGATGTTGTCATCCTGTTCCTTGGACTTCCCGGTGAATACGAAGCCGAAGGTGCGGACCGCAGCAATATTGATCTGCCTCCGGACCAGATCGCGTTGCTCGATGCGCTCAAGGACAATGGAACGACGACGGTCGTCGCCATGAACAACGGCTCCGCAGTCACGACGGCATCCTGGCGCGACAGCATTTCTGCGATCGTCGAGTTCTGGCTTACCGGGCAGGCTCATGGCGAGGCAATCGCGGACGTTTTGTTCGGCGACGTCAACCCGAGCGGCAAGCTGGCTGAAACCATTCCGCTGCGGCTTCAGGATACGCCTTCCTATCTCAACTTCCCCGGTGAGCTTGGGAACGTCACCTATGGTGAAGGCATCCATGTCGGATATCGTTACTATGACGCACGCGAAGTCGCTGTCGACTATCCGTTTGGCCATGGCTTGTCCTACACGACCTTCTCGTATTTCGACCTTAAGGTCGCCGTGCGTCCACTCTCGGACGACATCGCATTCGAGGCATCGGTCACGGTCAGAAATACGGGCGCCCGTGCCGGCAGCGAGGTAGTGCAGCTTTACGTCCAAGATCACGCCGGCATGCTTGTCACGGCGCCGAGAGAATTGCGAGGCTGGTCGAAGCTTCGCCTTGCACCGGATGAAGCCGCAACGGTGACCATTGCCGTATCACGCGAGCAGTTGCAGCACTGGCACCCGGTAACTCGCTCCTGGCTGTATTGCGGCGGCGAGATCACCGTGAACGTCGGATCTTCGTCGCGAGACTTGCGGCTGGCGAGTAGGGTGGAGATTCCAGGGGAACCTCTGGTCATCACCTTGAATGCGTGGTCGACACTTGGCGAATGGCTCGATCATCCTGAACTCGGCCCGAAGCTGCGTGCCATTTTCGATGAGCGTGGCGGCGTCAAGGGACGTATCGGTGACCTGCTTTCGGACCAAGGGACGAGCGGCTCCGTCCGCGGCATCCCGCTGGGGACGGTTGCCGATTTCCCCGGCGTGCCGATCGAACTGAGCGATATCGAAAAGCTTTGCGCCGAGGCGTAACCAACTGACCAAAACGCACCCGCCGGGGAACCGCGGGTGCCTGTACGACTGGAGTCGAAAAATGAATGAGAATGCAATAACGCTCGAAGGTCTCGCGGCAGAACAGACAAAGCTCGAGATCACCCGCTTCGACTATGCTTGGGCATGGGAGCTTGGCACGCGGCTGCACGCCTTGGCCATATCGGAAAATGCTCCGGTGGCGATCCAGATCCGACACGGCGACGATGTGGTTTTCTCGACATTATGCCCCGGTGCAACCATCGACAATTTCGACTGGACCCGGCGCAAGGCCGCTGTCGCGCATCGTTTCCATCGCAGCTCGCTTTCGATGCGTCTCGAAGCAGAGAAAAAGGGCTATGACTTCAATACACGTTTCCGGCTCGCGCCCCAGGACTACGTGGCGAGCGGCGGCGGTGTCCCCCTCATCCTGAAAGGCGGTACGCTTGCAGGATCGGTTGCCGTGAGTGGCCTGCCTGATGTCGAAGATCACAGGCTCATCACCCGCTGCCTTCTGGCGCAACAGCAGATCTGAAAACCGAAGGGCGCTTGCCTCTCCCGCTAACAAACATTGCAAGGACACTTTAATGGAACCTGTGATCATCGGCATTATCGGCTGTGGCGTCATAAGCGATGCTTATCTAAAGGGAGCAGCGCGCTCACGCCTTATCAAAGTCAAGGCGGTCGCCGATCTGCGTCACGAGGCGGCGCAGGAAAAGGCGAGCGCTTACGGCTGCGAGGCTGTAACCATCGACCAGCTTCTGGCCGACCGCGATATCGAGATCGTCGTGAACCTGACCATCCCGGCCGTGCATGCCAAGGTCGATCTCGATATCCTCGACGCGCGCAAGCATGCCTATTCCGAAAAGCCGTTGGCGGCGTCACTGAAAGAAGCCGATGCCGTGATCGCCAAGGCCCATGAAAAGGGGCTGAGGGTCGGTTGTGCGCCAGACACCTTCTTTGGCGCATCCCATCAGGCGGCCCGACTTGCGATCGACAGTGGTCTGATCGGGGCCGTGGTCGGGGGAAGCGTGACCATCGCATCGCGTGGTATGGAGCATTGGCATCCGGATCCCCGCTTCTTCTACCAGCCTGGCGGCGGCCCCCACGCCGATGTCGGACCGTATTATCTGACGCAGCTCGTCAATCTGCTAGGTCCGGTCGAAGCCGTCTCGGCCATCACCACCACGCCCTTTGAAAAACGGACGATCACCAGCGAAAAACTTAATGGCACAGTCTTCGACGTCGCCGTCCCAACGACGATTAACGGTAGCCTGCTGTTTGCATCAGGCGCCAATGTTGCACTGACGATGTCCTGGGACATATGGGCGTCGAAGCGACCGAAGTTCGAGATCTACGGGAGCGAAGGTAGCCTTCAGAACCCGGATCCGAACTATTTCGGGGGAACGCCGGAATTTACGAACAAGGGAGGAGCGTGGGAGCCGGTATCGATTTCGGAGTTCGCCTTCGGGGAGACAAACCGTACGACGATATTCGGGCTCGACGTTGCGGACTACCGTGCCGCCGGTCTTGCCGACATGGCTGTTGCGTTGCGTACCGGTCGTGCCCACCGCGCCAGCGGAGAGCTTGCCTATCACGTTCTGGAAATTCTCGAATCTCTGGAGAAATCGGCAAAGACCAAGCAACACGTGCTGTTGAAAAGTTCCTGCGCACGTCCCGAAGCCTTGCCGAAAGGCCGAGACGAAAACGTGTTGGTGTGAGCACCACGCATAGTCGCTGAGACGCCACCTTCATTGCCGCGCGCCGCCCCGTTGCAGCGCGTGGTTTGCCAGCAATGATCCTTGGAAGAAGTCATTCATTCCTGGCGACCTGGGAGATCTGACGACATGAATAATATGGGACAAATGTCCGGCTTCAATGTTCGGAATTACGGCAGAAAGTTGCTCGAGGGCCAAAGATCGGTCCTGACGATTTTCGATGTGGATAGCGGCGAGAGACGTGAGATATTCAGCAGCGAGCACCTCTTCGAGGCACCGAACTGGACGCCTGACGGAAAACACCTGATCATCAATGCCGGTGGCCAGTTATGGAAAGTGGGTGTCGATGGCGTTCTCGTCGGTCTCGTAGTGACGGGCGAACTGGCCGATCTAAACAATGATCACGTTCTTTCTCCCGATGGACAATCCATCTACGTCAGTTCCAATGACGGCCACCTTTATAAGGTGCCGATGTCGGGAGGTGAGCCGCTCAGGGTCTCCAACCAGCACGATACGCCCTTCCTCTACTTCCTGCACGGCGTTGCGCCGGACGAGACGATGCTCGCCTATGTTGCCATCGAGGGGACGGGCGCGCAGGCACGCCGCAATATTTTCACGATCCCGGCAAGTGGCGGCGCTGACATACGGCTCACCGATGTCGCGGCACCGAATGACGGTCCGGAATATTCTCCGGACGGTCGATGGATCTACTTCAACTCCGAGATGGCAGCATCCGTACCGGGGCATGCCCAGGTGTTTCGAATGCTGACAGATGGGACAGGCTTGCAGCAATTGACGTTTGACGAGCGCGTGAACTGGTTTCCGCATATCTCGCCAGATGGAGCAAAGATCGTCTATCTCAGCTACCCTGTCGGCACGCTCGGCCACCCGGCAAACAAGGACGTCATTTTGCGTTTCATGACACCAGAGGGTGGCGCCATGCGTGATCTGGCAGCGTTCCTCGGAGGGCAGGGCACAATCAATGTCAACAGCTGGGCGCCTGACAGTCGCCAATTCGCCTACGTTGAGTATCCGCTCGAAGTTTCGTCTGGCGAGTGACATGATCACTTACTTCCGACCGCCATGACGTAGCGAGATTTACGAAGGCACTTGGTTCGTTACCCCGTTTTTTCTCGTTGCAGCAGTGTCAACACGAGATGTTCGTGAGCGGCGTTCGTGCTACCTTCGAAGGACAGATGACGGCAAGGTACTGACATTCCGGCTGCACTGCATGGCGGCAAAAGTGAAGGTCGCAGAGCTCGCTATCTATCTTTCATTTGAAAACCGTGCTCCCGCAAAATCGAGAAAACTCCTAAGCTTGGGCGTGAGACGGCGATCAGGTGCATATAGGATATGCATCGGGCGAGGCGGAACCGTGTAATTGCTCAAGAGTGCGAGCAATCGCCCGTCGGACAGGTGCTCGCGCACAATTTCCAGGGGCTGTAACATGATGCCGAGCCCGGCGAGCGCGGCGAACAGCAAGGGCTCGCCATGATCGACCACCAGTCGTCCTGATACAGGTACGGATTCAAGACCATTCGGGCCATAAAAGGTCCAATGTGTGCGAAGCGCCGTGTGTGAAAAGCCGAGGCATTCGTGCTGCGTCAGATCCGATGGGCAGGTGACCGGCGGATGTTCCCGCAGGTACGATGGTGCCGCGCAAAGAATGAGCCTGTAAGGCGCAAGGCGCTTTGCGATCAAGCCGGTATCGGAAAGATCACCGACACGAAAAACGGCGTCGTATCCTTCATTGATGAGATCGACCGAACGGTTGGACAAGGTCAGTTCCACCGATACTTCCGGATGCAATTTCATGTAGTCGGGTAGACAGGGTGACAAAGTGTGCATGCCGAAGCTGACCGGGGCATTGATCTTGAGGCGTCCGCTCGGCACGACCCGCGTTTCGGCTGCCATGCTTTCGGCAATCTCGACCTCCGTGAGGATGATCTTATTCCGCAACGCGTCGGTCGGGTTCGAACGCCAGCCTCGCTTCCTGCGTCCCCTCATTTCCGGTGCCTTGATGGCCGCTCCTGCAATTGTCGCCATCGCCCTTGCGGTCATCGCACAAGCTTGAACCTGCTTCCATCCGGTCTTCCGGGAAACCGCCCGAAATGGGTAATCTGAAAAGGAGAGAAGAATGAAACGCTTTACCTTCATCACCGCCGCAACCGTCGCCGGTTTCTTTATGGCCGGATCTGCGCTGGTAGCCGATAGCTACGAAATCGATCCGACCCACGCATGGGTTGGTTTCAAGACCAATCACGCCGGCTGGGCAAAGGCTCATGGTTCTTTCAAGGCCGTCTCGGGAACGATCTCCTTCGATAAGGACGACGTCACCAAAAGCAGCGTGAAGATTATTCTCGAAGCTGCAAGCGTCGACACCAACGATGAAAAGCGCAACACGCATCTCAAGAGCCCCGATTTCTTTAACGCCGAGGAGTTCCCGCAGATCACGTTCGAAAGCACTGCCATCGAGAAGACTGGCGAAAAGACTGCCAAGGTGACCGGCGATCTGACAATGGTCGGCACCACCAAGCCGGTTGTTCTGGATGTGACATGGAACTCTGACTCACCGCTTCCCTGGGATGCAAACACGATCAAGACCGGTTTTTCCGCGTCGGGCTCGCTGAAGGGCACGGACTTCGGCATCGCCAAAATGACCGATTTCGGTATCGGCCCGGATATCGCGATCGACATCGATCTGGAAGCCGTCAAGAAGTAACACTGGAAGTATTATGGCCGGCAGTACGCCGACCGCGAGCGCGCATCACCACGAAGGCAAGTGTGCCGAGGGAGACAGTCAAACAAGCCTCACTTTACGGAAAAATGTTGCATAACATAAAATAGATTGCATTATGCGCAAAACGTCATTGACGAGGCTGCTCGGTTCAAGGAGGAACGACCATGCAGGAAGGCGCAAAAAGCAATATGATGGTGCCGGATGACACGGAGGAACTGCGGCAGCTCTACGCTGACTTCGAAGCGGAACATCTGAAGCCCCTGTGGACACAGATCGACGATCTGATGCCTGTTATCCCGAACCCCAAGGCCGAGCCGCATGTCTGGAAGTGGTCAAGGCTCTATCCGCTAGCCAAACGCTCGGGTGATCTCGTGCCGGTTGGACGCGGCGGCGAGCGACGGGCGATCGGGCTGGCCAATCCGGGACTTGGTGGCCGAGCCTATGTAAGTCCGACCCTGTGGGCGGCCATACAATATTTGGGTCCGCGGGAAACGGCGCCAGAGCACCGTCACGCGCAAAATGCCTTCCGCTTCGTCGTTGAAGGCGAGGGGGTGTGGACGGTGGTTAATGGAGATCCGGTGCGCATGAGCCGCGGCGATTTTCTTTTGACGCCCGGTTGGCATTTTCACGGACACCACAACAGCACTGACTCACCCATGGCTTGGATCGACGGACTAGACATTCCGTTTTCCTATCAGAACGACGTCGGGTTTTTCGAGTTCGGGTCAGAAAGGGTTACCGACTACGCGACGCCCAGGTTTTCGCGCGGTGAGCGCCTCTGGTCCCATCCCGGATTGCGCCCTCTATCTGGTTTGGCCGCGACGGTTTCGTCTCCGATCGGAGCTTATCGATGGGAGCATACGGACCGCGCGTTGACGGAACAACTGCTTCTCGAGGAGGAGGGGCAACCGGCAACCGTTGCTCAGGGACATGCCGCTGTCCGCTATGTCAATCCCACCACCGGTGGTGACGTCATGCCGACGATACGGGCCGAGTTCCACAGGCTGCGCGCCGGGACCGTAACGCCGGGCCGACGGGAAGTTGGGTCTTCGGTATTCCAGGTTTTCGAAGGCTCGGGAGCGGTGCTGTTGAACGGCAAGGAGCACAGGCTGGAAAAGGGCGACATGTTTGTCGTTCCCTCGTGGGTGCAGTGGATATTGCAGGCCGAGAGCGAGTTCGATCTGTTCCGGTTTTCCGACGCGCCAATCATGGAGCGCCTTCATTTCGCGCGAACCCAGATAGACGAACGGCAAGCTTAAGAACCGGGGGTGTCGCTATGAGTATTTCAATCGACCAAGCGGCGAGGCAGGCATTGCGCGAAAGACAGGGATCCGGGGCGCGATATGATTCTCCATTCGCTCCCGCCAGTGATCTGGCCCTCGCTCGGCTGGGAACAGCCTATTTCGCGCGAAGGCTCAATGAAATGAATGCCGACGACCTTTCAGGAACTTCGATGGTTCCCGGCTGGACGAGGCGACATGTCGTTGCTTACGTCGGCTACCATGCACGGTTCCTGGCTCGCATCGTAGACGCGGCGAGGCGTGGGCTGCATCAAGAGGAACTTGTGGAGCCCGAGGCGCAAAACGAGGATCTGGATTTCGGGGCCACCTTGCCAGACCACGCCCTGCGTTACCTTTTCAAGCATTCTGCAATACATCTTGACGTTGAGTGGCGCGATGCGAACGAGACGCATTGGGCGCAACGTGTCGAAGCGCTTTCCGGGGACGAAGTGGCGGTCTCGGACACGCCCTGGCTCAGGGCCAGGGAGATATGGCTGCGGGCGATGGATTTGGGCGCCGGCGCTTCGGTTTACGATGTTCCGATACCGATGGCTTGGCGCCTGCTTCAAGAGAACGCTGGCGATCTCGCGCAAGGGGCGGGGTATTCAATCAAGCTGCGGCCGACCGACCACGAGGGTGAAATCGTCGTTGGCGCGGGTCAGTTTGAAGTCCGTGGCCGCCTTCACGATCTGCTACGTTGGGCAAGCGGGAGAGGCGCTGCCGGCGTGATCGTCGACCCGACAGTTCCTGTTCCGCATTTGTGGTAAGTGGCATCAACCCAGCGCTCTCGCCGGGAGCTTGGGCTATAACTGCGCGGCCGTATCGACTTTCGCCGCGCTCGATACGGCTGTAACAAACGACAGCAGCGCCTTTACGGCTGGATTGTCGGCCTCGAAAATCTGATTAGAGGTGCTGATCAGCGTCACGGCCGCCTCGGCCTCGCCCTGCCAGTTCAATATCGGCGCGGCCACCGCCCTGAGGCCCGGCACGTATTTGCCATCAACATATGCAAATCCGTCTTTTCGGATCGAAACGATCAGTCGATCGATGCTTGCCTCCGTAAGATCCAGATCGGGCCATGAGAGGCCGGCTTCCATGGCCCGCTCGATCTCCAGCCGCAGGCGCGGCGCGATCACAGTGCGTGGAAGATAAGCGAGAAAGGCACGCCCGCTCGATGATGTTAGCAACGGAAGAGTGCTTCCAAGCCCGAACGACGTCACCATCGGGCTGGGTGCCCTGCACCACCTGATGACCGTCGCGCCCTGGTTGCCCCAAACGGTCAAAAGGACGGTCATGCCGGTCTGCTCGGCGAGGTCGGAAAGGCGCTCCGATGCCTGATTGACGATGTCGATACGCCCGAGAGCTGCAATTCCGAGTGTCGCTGAAATCGGGCCAAGTTCGTAGCGCCCGGAGCGTTCTGCCTGCCGAACGAAACCTGCATGGATGAAGCTTGCCAGATACCGGTGCACCTTGCTCGGAGGCATGGATACCGTTCGGGCAATATCTACCAGAGCGACAGGGCCATCGAAACCCGCGAGACTTTTCAAAACTACGAGCGCGGCATCCAGTGCCTGGATACCACCCCGCGCATTGCCGGCGCCACCCATGTCCTGATCGTCCGAATTGCTCATTCCATCCGCCTCCTGAAGTCCTCGGGTATGGCCGCACCTTTGAGAATCCCGTCGACCATTATCGCCCAAGCCCGCTGCTCGTGACCTTCCGCCACCAACGTCTCTGCGTTGAAGATCCTATAGCAGATTCGAAATTTGCGCTCTCCCCATTCGTCGATTTCGGCGAGGATACGAATGGCCTGATCGTATCGAACGGGAGACCGGAATTTCAGGCCGACGTCAACGAGAGGTGTGACCGCACCGTACTGCGCCATAAGCTGTCTCTGGCCCAGTTCGCGGGCGCGCAAGAATTTCTGGAAGGTGCTGTCGAGCCAATAAAAATAGTTCGGATAAAAGACGATGCCTGCCTCGTCGCAGTCGCCCCATTCGACCTCGTAACCTGCTTCGAAAGAACTCATTTTGTTGCGCCTCATAAAATGTGTTGCGTAATATGCAATATTGAGTAAGTTGGCAAAAAGCAATGTAGGAGGAGGATCCTATGAGGAAGATTGCTGTTCTGGGCGGTGGACCCGGTGGGCTTTACTTTGCATATTTGTGGAAGAGCCGGCATCCGGAAGACGCGGTCACGCTGTTCGAGCAAAATCCGGAGGGAGCGACATTCGGCTTCGGTGTCGTGTTCTCCGCAAAAGCGATGGATTTCTTGCGTGCGGATGATCCGCTGACCGCCGATCTCATCACCGAGCGCATGGAGACCTGGTCGGACATCACACTTGTTCACCGCAACGAAACCGTTGCGCTTGACGGAGTGGGGTTTTCCGCCATCGGTCGCCTAGAACTCATCTTGCTGCTCACGCAGCAAGCGCGCAGCGCTGGTGTCGATCTGCGGTTTTCCGAATTCGTGCAGTCGGCTGACGCCGTGTTGGGCTACGATCTTGTCGTTGCCGCCGATGGCGTAAATTCTCTGGTCCGGCGGGCATTCGAAGGAGATTTCCAGACATCGACCTCGTACCTTGACGAAAAATTCGTCTGGTTCGGAACAACCAAGCGGTTCGAGACGCTGACGCAGACATTTATCGAAAACGAAAAGGGCACGTTCAACGCTCATCATTATCGCTATTCTCCAACGATGAGCACTTTCATCGTGGAGTGTGATCGCAACAGCTGGCTCAAGGCCGGTTTCGACCGCTGTTCGGCGGATGAGACGAAGCTTCGTTGCGAAGAAATGTTTGCAGACGTGCTCGACGGGCATGCTCTTGTTGCCAACAAGTCGACATGGCGCAATTTTCCCTGGATCTGGAACGGCCGATGGTCGCACCGTAACATGGTGTTGCTGGGAGATGCCCTTCACACAGCACATTACTCCATCGGTTCGGGAACGCGTCTTGCGCTCGAAGATGTGCTGGCGCTGGTCAAGTCGCTGGAGGCGCATTCGGGCGACCTGAGCAAGGCCTTGCAGGCCTACGAGGCGGATCGCCGCCCGATTGTCGAGAAGCTGGTTCGCGCAGCCCGCGACAGTGCTGCGTGGTACGCCGATTTTCCCACGCATATGAAGCTCGATCCCGTTGAATTTGCCTACAGCTACATAACGAGATCCGGTCGTATCGATGACGACAGGCTGTGGAAAATGTCTCCGCTTTTTATGGAACGTTACGAGGCAACGCGTCCTCGCCCGGCGGCCTGAGGGAGGATTAAATGAACATGCAGGTACCCCCCAGATCAGGGATGGACGATAACATCGCCGATCGCGTTCCCCGCAATGCCGCCGGAAGCGACGAAATCGGTTTTGCATTGCCTGAATTGTACAATGCGAGCTCCATACTTTTCGACAATCTTGATCGTGGTCGTGGCGATCATCCGGCCGTCATCGGGCCTATGGGATCGCGCACCTATGCAGAGCTCTGTGCCGATGCCGCACAGTATGGTAACGCGCTTGTCACTGCCGGTTTCGAGCCAGGCGAACGTATCCTGCTGTTTCTGGATGATACGCCCAGCTATCCGGCGATCCTTTTCGGCGCCATCCGCGCGGGCTTCGTGCCGCTATTGATCAACACACTGACACCGCCGGACATCCTGAATTTCTATCTTCAAGATTCCAGCGCGCGCATTGCCTTCGTGGATGCCGGTTTCGCCGACAAATTCGATGGAACGGCCTGCAACGGCACCAGCCTTGAGCGGCTGGTCGTCGTGAACGGCGCCCCGCCTTCATTTTGTCCGGTGGCGGTGAGCGATGCGGAATTCTTCCTTGCGAATGCCGCAATTGAACTGGCGGCGTTTCCCACGAAACGCGACGATATGGCGTTCTGGCAATATTCGTCCGGATCGACCGGGCGGCCGAAGGGTATCGTGCACCTGCAGCACGACATGGCATATACCGCCGCGTCATTCTCGAAGCATGTCCTGGAACTGGGGCCGGACGATATCTGCTTTTCCGTGCCGAAGATTTTCTTCGCCTACGGTCTTGGCAACTCGCTGACGTTTCCGTTCTCTGTCGGGGCGACCAGCGTTCTGGTTGCTGGCCAGCCGAAACCGAAGGTCGTTTTCGATGCGATACGTGACTATCGCCCGACGCATTTCTTTGGGCTGCCGACCTTGTACACCGCGCTGACCAATTCGCCGGAAGCGGGGACTGCTGACCTCACAAGCCTGAAATTGTGCCTGTCGGCAGCCGAGGTTCTCTCAAACGAGGTCGCTGAAGAATGGCGCTCCCTTTCTGGGCTCGACATCATCGAGGGACTGGGTTCCACGGAAGTCCTTCATATTTACCTCTCCAACACGAAGCATTCGCGTCGCAGTGGAGCAGCGGGTCTGAAAGTGCCTGGCTACGAGATCTCCCTGCGTGATCCCGACGGCAATGAGGTGGCCGATGACGAGAGTGGCATCCTGTGGGTTCGAGGTGATTCAAACGCGCCCACCTATTGGAACCGGCCTGACAAGACGGCTGAAACGATGCGCGCCGATGGCTGGATCTACACGTCCGATCGTATGAAGCGTGACGCCGACGGATTTTATTACTTCCTCGGAAGGGCGGATGAATTCGTCAAGGTTTCGGGACAATGGGTTTATCCACTTGAGGTAGAGCTCTGCCTTGCAGATCATGCGGATGTCCGCGAGTGCGCAGTTCTTGCAGTGGAGATGGCCGACAGGCGCATGACGCTCCAGGCGTTCGTCGTCATCGACGGCGAGAACGAAGACAGAGCCGGCCTTGCGGAGACCCTCAAGCAGCACGTCAAGAAAACTCTTCTTCCCTACAAGTATCCGCGCACCGTCATTTTTCTCGATGAGCTGCCGAAAACCGGCACGGGAAAGATCGACCGACAGGCGCTGCGGCAACGCGATCTTTCGCAGATTGAAACGCACTGAATGGCAGCCGCCGCTGCCATGCGCCGCTCCTCGGCCAGTGACCCTTGATTTGCAAGATGAACAGAATGGAACACTCGATGTCTACTTTCGAATTCGAACCACAGGTACCTGCATCCATCGCGATCAGCGACAGCCAGAACCGCTTTCCCGTACGCCGGATCTTCTGCGTCGGTCGAAATTACGCCGCCCATGCTCGCGAAATGGGGAAGGATCCCGACCGTGAACCGCCGTTCTTCTTCACCAAACCAGCCGACGCGGTCGCGGACAGCGGCAGCGCGATCCCCTATCCGCCGGAGACCAGTGATTTCCATTATGAAATAGAACTTGTCATCGCGATCGGAAAGGATTGCGTCTCAGTGTCGAAGGAAGAAGCGCTGGATACCGTGTGGGGTTACGGCGTCGGAATCGATCTGACGCGGCGCGATCTGCAACTCTCCGCCCGTGACAAGGGCAGGCCGTGGGACTGGGGCAAGGCGTTCGACCTTTCCGCACCCTGCGCACCGCTGAAGCGTGTCTCAGAGGTCGGCCATGTCGATAAGGGCCGGATCTGGCTTGCCGTCAACGGGACCATCCGCCAGGACGCCGACGTGGCTGAACTGATCTGGGACGTTCCCGAAATCATTTCGATCCTCTCGCAATCGATGTCCCTGAAACGCGGCGACCTCATCATGACGGGGACGCCGGCGGGTGTTGGGGCAATTGTTGCCGGAGACAAGGTGACCGGCGGAATCGACGGCCTTGGCGAGATTGAAATCAATATCCTCGAAGCGGCATCACCCGCGAACCGCCGGGAGAATGCGGCATGAGCCGACCGGTTCTGCACAATTACTATCGCAGTTCGACATCCTACCGGGTGCGGATCGCGCTGGCGATGAAAGGTGTCGACTACGACTACGAGGCATTTCATCTGCGCAAGGGCGACCAGCGCTCGGAGCGGTTCCTGAAGCTCAATCCGCAGGGGCTCGTTCCGGCGCTTACCTGGAGCGACGGGGAGATCATAACCCAGTCGCTGGCGATCATCGAATATCTTGACGAGATCATTCCGGAGCCGCCGCTTCTGCCCGCCGATCCGGCCGGGCGGCAGCGCGTCCGCAGCCTGTCGCAGATCGTTGCCCTGGATATTCATCCAATCAACAATCTACGGGTCCTCGGCTATCTGAAAGAACACTTCGGAGCTGGCGAGGAGGCTCAGGCCACATGGTTCAGGCATTGGGTGACGGAGGCATTCGACGCAATGGAGCAGCGGCTTGCGAACGAGCCGGGCACTGGCCGCTTCTGCCATGGCGATACAGTTTCGCTTGCCGATATCTGCCTTGCTGCACAATTGACCAACAACAAGCGGTTCGGTGTCGATATGACACCCTATCCACAGATCACGAGAATAGGAGAGGAACTGGAACGGCTTGACGCCTTCCAGACGGCTGCGCCCGCGCGTCAGCCGGACAACGAATGACATTTTGATCGTTTCTCTAGGGAGGAGACTATGAGACGAACGATGACCGCAGCCGGTTTCGCATTGCTTGCGAGCGGAGCGTCGGCTTTTGCCGCAGACGAGCCCGTCAAGATTGGGTTCATCACCACCTTGACGACACCCGCGGCCAGCATCGGCAACGATATGGTCGATGCCGTCAACCTCGCCGTCGAGCATGTTGGCGGAACCATTGGTGGGCGACCCATCAAGGTAATTTTCGAGGACGATGGCCTCAAGCCGGAGCTCGGTCGACAGAAGGCCGAGAAACTCTTGCGGCAGGACGAGGTTGATGTCGTCTCGGGCTTTATCTGGTCGAACGTCCTGATGGCGGCTCGAAAGTCGGTTCTGGATTCAGGCAAGTTTCTCATCAGTACGAATGCGGGGCCGTCTGAACTGGCAGGCAAGTTGTGTAGCCCGAATTTCTTCTCGTTGCGCGGCCAGAACGACATGGTGCCGATCGCCCTTGGAAAGGTGATGAACGAGCGCAAGGTCAAGAAACTCTATGTCATGGCTCCCAACTACGCGGCGGGCAAGGATATGGCGGCCGGCGTTGAGCGCAGCTTTTCGGGCGAGGTTGTCGGTCGCGATTTCACCAAATGGGGTGACGATCCGCAGCTCGATTTTTCGGCGGAATTCGCGAAGGTCTCGGCATCCGGAGCGGATGCACTGTTCGCATTCTACCCAGGCCGTGCATCGATCTTCGCACGCCAGTTCGAGCAATCCGGGCTGGCAGACAAGGTCAAGCTCTACAGCGTCTTCACGATGGACCAGATCGCACTTCCGCAACTGCAGAAAGCCAATATCGATGTGGTGCTCGGAACACGTTCGGCCGATTACTGGTCCCCGGACCTGGACACGGAAGCCAACAAGCGTTTCGTTGCTGACTTCAAGACCAAATATAACCGCGTGCCATCCAACTATGCTGCGGCAGCCTATGATCTCATCCCTTATCTCAAGGCTGCGGTCGAGCAGAGTGGCGGCGACATTTCCAACACCGATGCCGTGCGTGAAGCCCTGATCAAGGCAGACTACGCTTCCGTGCGAGGCAGCTACAAGCTTGGCCGCAATCATTACCCGATAGACCATTACCATGGCCTTGAGGTCGCAGCGGACGCTAACGGCGCCTGGAGCTTGCGCTCTGACGGGATGAAAATGGACAGCCTCGTTGATCCTTACATCGAGGATTGCAAGAACACGCAATAACACGACCTACGGGTCGCCGCGCATGGGAGGGCACGGTGGATCTTGTTCTTTTCGCAAATCAGTTGATCAATGGAATCCAGCTTGGGCTGATCCTTTTCCTGCTTGCCGCCGGCTTGTCTCTTGTCTTCGGCATCATGGATTTCATCAATCTCGCCCATGGTGTCTTCTACATGGCGGGCGCCTATATCTGTGCAACTGTCGCAGTTCTCACCGGCTCGTTCATGCTGGGTATACTGGTTGCCATACCGCTGACCCTTGTACTTGGGCTCCTGATTGAATGGGTGATCGCGCGTCATTTCTACAAGCGCGATCACCTGGATCAGGTTCTGGCAACCTTCGGTCTGGTCCTGTGCGCGGACACGGCGGTGAAGTATTTGTGGGGGCCGGAAGGCTTGTCGGTACCGCTGCCATCCTGGCTCGGCGGGCAGGTCTCGCTTGGTGGCGTGACGCTTCCCACCTACCGGCTGTTCATCATCGCGGTGGCGGGCCTTGTTGCCTTCGCATTATGGCAGGTCATCAGCCGTACGCGTGTCGGCATGATGATCAGGGCATCATCTTCCAATGAGGAAATGGCGCGCGCCCTCGGCATCGAAACGCGCATGGTGTTCGCTTTCGTGTTCGCAATCGGGGCCGTGTTGGCGGGGATCGGGGGCATCATGGTTGCACCGATCACCGGCGCTTCGATCGGAATGGGTAACCAGGTGGTGATCCTGGCGCTTGTCGTCATCATCATCGGGGGCATCGGTTCGATATTCGGCGCATTCGTCGCCGCGATCGGCGTCGGTCTGATCGATACACTGGGGCGAGCCTACCTGCCGTCTATTCTGAACCTTGTGTTTAGCCCGGACGTTGCGTCCTCGGCCGGGCCATCGCTCGCCTCCATTCTTATCTATCTGACGATGGCGCTTGTTCTCGTCTTCAGACCGGCAGGTCTTTTCCCTCCGGCCAATAGGTGAACCATGACACGTATCTATTCTAGCGCCGACGTAACGCACACCAGCGATATCCCGGTCGGAAAGCCGACGGAACGGGGCATTTCAAGAGATGCAGCGGCCGCCGTCGTCATCCTTTTGCTGCTTGCTGCCGCGCCACCACTTCTCGGTGCCTTGTCCCAGAGTTTCTGGGTCGATGTCCTGTTGCGTGCGATGATCCTCGCCATCGCCGCCGTGTCGCTGAACTTCATCATCGGGCTTGGCGGAATGATCAGTCTCGGCCATGCGGCCTTTCTGGGGATTGGCGGCTATTCAGTCGGAATTCTGTCTGACGTGGATGTCGATAACGGGTTCATTCAGCTTGCCGTCACGCTTGCGGTAGCAGCCCTTTTCGCGCTTCTATCGGGCCTCATCGCACTCAGAACGCGCGCTGTTCACTTCATCATGATCACGCTCGCGTTCGCGCAGATGCTGTATTTCACGATGGTCGGCCTGAGACAGTTCGGCGGGGATGACGGGCTGACGGTAAATTACGCGAGCGCATTCGGTAGTGCGTTTGACCTGGGAAGCAAGTCAACGCTCTTTTACGTGGTCCTGGTGGTTCTCGCGCTGACGACATTCGGCGTTTCCCGCATTCGGCACTCCGCCTTCGGGCTGGTCCTGATGGCTGCCAAGGGCAATGAAAGGCGCGTCAATGCCATCGGTTACGATCCGTATCGGTATCGCATCACCGCCTATGTCCTGGCAGGCATGGTCTGCGCCATTGCCGGGTTCCTCGATGCCAATTTTACCAGCTTCGTAACCCCGGAAGCGATGAGCTGGACGAGTTCCGCCGAGCTTATCTTCATGGTTATCGTCGGTGGGGTCTCCACCACGGCGGGACCAATCGTGGGAGCGTTGGTATTTCTGCTCCTGGAGGAATTTCTCGGCGGTCTGACCATCTACTGGCACTTCTGGTTCGGCCTGTTCCTCATCGCCGTGGTGCTGTTTGCAAAAGGTGGGCTGGTTGGTCTGATTGCGAAGAGGAAACGCACATGAACCCCGCCCTGGAAGTCCGCAATCTTCAAAAGCACTTTGGTGGACTGCATGTGACGCGCGATGTTTCGCTGTCACTGGCGCATGGAGAACTGCACGCAGTCATTGGCCCCAACGGCGCGGGAAAGACCACGCTGATCAGCCAGCTGTTCGGTGACCTTGTGCCGTCGGCCGGAACGATCCTGGTCGATGGACGCGATGTCACGGGGCGGCCGCCGCATCAGCGCGCCGGCTTCGGAATGGCGCGTTCCTTCCAGATCACGACCCTTGTTCGTGAACTCACCATAGGCGACAACGCCAGCCTCGCGATACTCGCAAGCCGGGGACATGCGTTTCGGTTCTGGAAGCGCGTCGATCGCGATGCTCATCTTCTTGAAACCGCGCGGCACGCGTTGAGCGCGGTCGGCTTTGTCGGCATGGACCTTCAGCGCCGTGTCGCCGACCTCAGCCACGGTGAGCAAAGGCTTCTGGAACTCGCGATTGCGCTCATAGGCAAGCCCAAGCTTCTGCTGCTCGATGAGCCGATGGCGGGTCTCGGCTCGGAAGAAAGCAAGGCAATGACCCGGTTGCTGCTTGGGTTGAAAGGGCGCGTCACCATCCTCTTGGTCGAGCACGACATGGATGCCGTATTCGAGCTTGCCGACCGCATCACGGTGCTCGTTCGCGGTGAAGTGGTGGCCATTGGGACACCCGCGGAGATCCGGGCCGATGGCCGCGTGCGAACTGCTTACCTGGGGGAGGATGCCTGATGCTCAGCGTGCAGGGTTTGAAAAGCGGATATGAACGGACGCCCGTGCTGTTCGATATGTCTTTCGAGGTCAATGCCGGCGAGGCGATCTGCCTGATGGGCAGAAACGGCATGGGAAAGACCACCACTGTGCGAGCGCTCATGGGGCTGCTCCCCGTCTGGGACGGATCCATCGATTTCGACGGTCACCGTCTGGACGGCATGTCCGCTGCCCGTGTTGCGCGGCGCGGCCTTGGTCTTGTTCCCGAGGGGCGCCAGATATTTCCCAACCTCACCGTCATCGAAAACCTCAAGGTCGCGGCGGCCAATCGGGCCGGCAATCCCTCACCCTGGACGACCGACGAAATATTCGATTTCTTCCCTGCATTGCATGAACGTGCTGCTTCCTACGGCAATCTCTTGTCGGGAGGCGAGCAGCAGATGCTTGCGATCGGCCGCGCGCTGATGACAAATCCACGTCTGCTCATTCTTGATGAGGCGACCGAGGGGCTGGCGCCCGTCATCCGCGACCAGATTTGGAGCTGCATCGGCAAGTTGCGCTCGAAAGGGCAGGCGATCATCGTCATCGACAAGCACATCAAGCGGCTCATGCAGGTCGTTGACCGCTTCTATGTCGTGGAAAAAGGGCGCGTCGTCTGGTCGGGCGATCCGGGAGGGGTGCTTCGCGAGGAGGCAAGGATCAAGGCATATCTGAGCGTCTGATTGTAGACACGAGCGTGGCGGCCACCTGGCGCTGGCGTTCAGCATAGCGCAGATCAGTCGTTTTAGAGGGCGTAAACAAGGAGGAGCGAGAACCATGGATACCTATATCCACATTGATAACGAAGAGCGTCAGGCAGAAACTCGAGCAACATTCGAACGGCGCAATCCTGCATCCGATGCGATTGTAACAAGAGGCGCGGCCGGCGGTGTCGCCGATGCGATCAAGGCGGTCGAAAGCGCCCAGACTGCATTTCTTGAATGGAAGAAGTCGGGTCCGACGCAACGGCGAGCCCTGCTTTTGAAGGCGGCGGATGAGATCGAGGCAAGGGCGGATGACTTCGTCAAGGCGATGGCGCTTGAAGTTGGCGCCAACGAATTGTGGGCGCGCTTCAACGTCATGCTGGCGGCCAATCTTTTCCGTGAAGCCGCAGGTCTTTCGACACAGCTTCAGGGGGAAACCATTCCCACCGACAAGCCGGGAGCACTCTCGATGACGATCCGCCAGCCGGTTGGTGTCATTTTGAGCATCGTGCCATGGAACGGTCCGGTTGTTCTTGCCGCACGCGCGATCGCATATCCGCTGGTTTGTGGAAATTCCGTCGTGTTTCGCGCGTCGGAGACTAGTCCGCGCACCCATGAGATCATCGTGCAGGCCGTTCGCGCGGCGGGCTTCCCGGCTGGCGTTCTCAACTTCCTGACTAATGATCCGAAGGACGCACCCGACGTCGTTGATGCTTTGATCGCCCATCCAGCCGTCCGGCGCATCAACTTCACCGGCTCGACCCATGTGGGCCGCATCATCGCTGAAAAGGCAGGACGTCACCTCAAACGTTGCATCCTGGAACTCGGAGACAAATCGCCGCTCGTCGTTCTCGACGATGCCGATATCGACGGGGCCGTCTCAGCCGGCATTTTCGGCGCGTTTCTCTACCAGGGGCAGATCTGCATGTCGACCGAGCGGATCATCGTCGATGAGAAGATCGCCGGTGATTATGTGGCAAAATTTGCTCAGAGAGCGAAGACGCTTCCGGCAGGCGATCCGGCGCAGGGCGCCTGTATTCTCGGCCCGGTGATCAGCAAAGGCGCCGCCGATCGCTTGCGAGAATTGCTCGACGATGCCGTTTCGAAAGGGGCCAGACTGGTTGCGGGTGGCGCACCGAAAGGAACGGTTTTTCAGGCCACGGTTCTTGATGGCGTTACACCCGGAATGCGGATCTACTCGGAAGAGACATTCGGCCCCATTGTTTCGATCATCCATGCCAAGGATACGGATGACGCGGTCCGCATCGCCAATGACACAGATTACGGCCTGTCGGCTGGGGTCTTCGGGGGGGATATCGCGCGTGCGATCGACGTTGCGCAGCGCATCGACACCGGGTCTGTTCACATCAATGGCGCGACGGTCGCCAACGAAGCCCAGGCGCCATATGGCGGCACAAAGGCGAGCGGATTTGGCCGCTTCGATGGAAGGGCAGTGATTGATGAGTTCACCGAGCTGAAATGGCTCACGATCGAAAGCAGCCAGCAGGGTTATCCGTTCTGAAAGACGTCCCGTGGGCCATCCAATCCGGATGGCCCACGCGGATTTCAAAGCAGTAGAGTGAGGTTTTTCGTGCGGGTCCGGAGGCACGCGAAATATTCCGGACGCAATCTCGGGGAGGAGACGGAAAATGGGCAGGGACGGCAGCAGACTCGACAAGCTCGAGCACCGCTTGATTTCGGGCGCGATCACACGCAGACATTTTATTCAGGCCACGTTGGCAGCGGGACTGGTCGGTATCAGCGGGATCGATGCTCTCGCTGACGAACTCGACGCAATCCGCGCCAACCAGGAAAAGCGCCGCGTCTCTCTTGCAAAGACCTACGACTATATTGTCGTCGGTGCCGGAAGCGCCGGCTGCTCGCTTGTCGGAGCTCTGGCCAAAGACAAGGCAGCGCGCATCCTTGTGCTTGAAGCGGGAGAGTGGGACACTCCGCCGGAAGTACAGGACCCACGACTCTGGTTCACCAACCTGGGAACACCGCGCGACTGGGGCGACAATTCGATCCCGAGCAAAGGCGTCAACGATCGTGCCATCGCCGAGCATACCGGCCGCATCGTTGGCGGCGGCAGCAGTATCAATGCGACGATCTGGTCGCGGCCATTCAAGGCGGATCTTGACCACTGGGCAGAGGTTTCCGGCGACCCGCACTGGGGTTACAGCCATGGGCTTGACGTGTTCAAGCGGGTTGAGAACTGGCAAGGCGAGCCCAATGCGAAATATCGCGGCAACGGCGGGCCTGTCTGGGTGCAGCCGGCCCATGATCCGTTGCCGCTTGCGCTGGGGGCGCTCGAGGGGTGCCGCGAAGTCGGCCTGCCGGTGGTCGGCGACCTCAATGGCGAACGAGAGGAAACAGGCAGTGGCTTCGGCCTGATGAACCAGATCATCAAGGATGGCCGGCGATTCAGCATGGCCAAGGCGTTTCTTTATCCTGTTCTTTCGCAGGAGAATGTCACGCTTCTGGTTGGTGCGCAGGTCAGCAAGGTCGTTATCGAAGGAGACCGGGCGACCGCGGTGGAGTTCCTGCAGGGTGGCAAAAAGGTGACCGTGGCTGCTGACAAGGAGATCATTCTCAGCGCCGGCGGTTTCAATACGCCCCATATTCTGATGCTGAGCGGTATCGGGAACGAAAGCGATCTAAAGGCGGTCGATATCAAGACGATCGTCAACGCGCCTGAAGTCGGCCGCAATGTGCAGGACCATATTCTGCATGGCGGATGCCTTTTCGAAGCGCCGGCCGCGTTCGAATATCGTAACAGTGCGGCCAATGTTTCGGGCTATTACAAGACCCGTTCGGATCTCGAATTACCCGATGTCAGTATCGTCCAGATTGAAATCCCATATGCAAGCGATGTGATCGCCAAGGAATACGCGCCTCCTGCAACGAGCTGGGCGCTGTGTGCCGGGCTGGTGACGCCGAAGAGCCGGGGTACGGTCAAACTGAAATCGAGTGACACCTCCGTACGGCCTGTCGTAGACATGCAGTTTCTCAGTGAGCCGGACGATGTCGCCACGCTTTCCGAAAGTATCGAGATCGCCCGTTCTATCGGCAATTCCAAAGCGATGAGGGAATTCGTCGTGAAGGAAGTCTCTCCCGGCAAGAAGTTGGAAGGTGATGCGCTGGTGAACTTCGTGCGCAACGGCGCCACGACATATTTCCACGCGTCGGGTGCGTGCCGGATGGGCAAGGACGACAAGGCAGTTGTCGATTCCAAATTGCGGGTCAACGGTATCCGAAATCTGCGGATTGCCGACTCGACCATCATGCCTCGCATCGTGGCGGTTCCGACCATGCCGGCCTGCGTTCTGATCGGCCAGCGCATGGCCGAGATACTTGCGACTTGATGGTTATGTGAGGGGTGTGATTAGGCTGCTATGGATGGCAAATGCGGACCGGGAGGCATTTCGAGCACTCCCGGTATTCGTGCCGCATCCCTTGGACCGCCGGACGTGACGGTCTGCTGCTCATCTTGCGAGGCGTTCGATGTCCCCGACGATCCGATCGCTCAGGGCTTCGATCGCAGGGTCTTTTTGTATGCCGGCTTCAAGGCGTTTCTTCAGGAAGCGGATGGGGGCGGCCAGCACCTTTTCGAGGTCTGATTCGCATGCGAAGTCACCGGCGAGCATCTTGATTTTGGTGTTGTCGAACAAGGTGGTCAATGTCTTGTCGCCAAACAATGGACCCTGCCACTCGGGATGATAACGAACCAGTACATCGCTTGGCACATGCACGATTTTGATATCCACGCCCAATGCGCGAGCGATCACGCTATAGATTGCATCCCAGGTGTAGCCATTGTCCGAGGTGATATGGAAATCTTCACCCAGGGCGCCAGGATTGCCGAAAAGCCTGACGAATGGACGCGCGATATCCTCGGAACGCGTGAGCGTCCACAGGGAGGTGCCGTCGCCTGCGACGATCACCGGCTTGTCTGCCAGCATGCGAAGCGCCACGCTGTCCCCTTCGTTGAGCATCGTCGGCATGGCGGTCCGCACGGTCTGGCTTGGTCGCACGATCGTGTAGGGAAGATCCACGGCGGACCGGATCATTTCCTCACTTCTGATTTTCGCCTGGCTGTAGGACCAGAACGGATTGCCTATTCTTGTGGTTTCGGCCAAGCGTCCGTCGAACGGCGTCTTATGATAGACCGAGGCCGATGAAATGAACACGTATTGGCCTGTCCTTCCGGCGAATAGGCTGATATCGCGTTCGACCAGATCCGTTGTGCGGGCGAGAAACTGGTTGACTACATGCCAGTCCCGATTTGCGAGCTTTGCATAGGCATGAATGTCATCCGTGTCTCCGGTGATCAATTCGACGCCCTCCGGCAATGGTTCGCCTCTGATGCCGCGGTTGAAGACCGTGACCTGATGTCCGGCTTCGATTGCGGCTCTGACGCAGGGAAGCGAAATCTGGCCCGTTCCGCCTATGAACAATACTTTCAGGGTCATGCACTCCTCGCAAATTACATAATTACGCCGAAGACTGTCACGCGAGGCGCAGCAGCTTACGGCAGTTTTCAAGGTCAGTTCGCAATTTCTGTAGCCCGTAGGGCAAGGCACTTCCGTTACGAACATGTCCAAGAGCGATGCGCCATGAAATTCGGGCGCTGCTTTCGTATTGCAGCGCTGGCTCGATCAACGATGTCGGTGTGGTTGTGCGAATGATCGCCGGCTGAGCAGATGGGGCACCGGTAATATCGACCTCGAGCCTTCGCGTCATGCCGACCACATGTGCGTCAATAAACATTGTCTTGGCGTTATATGTGCCCGAAAAGACCGTTGCACCCGATTGCACTGTGTAGGAATGGTTTCGCGAGATGAAACTCTCCCGGCCATCGAACAGCGCTCCCATGAGACCCAGCATGGCTAACTGCTCCAAAAGAATTTCGCGGATATCGGTCCCGGTAATGCTGGCACTGCATTCTGCGTACACAGGCGACTCTACCGGCAATGTCCCACTCGGGAAAAGCTTCGGAAGAAAGGACAGAAGCGGCATGACCGGAATTTCCAGCTCTGCTAGGGTCTCTATGTCCCGTTCTTGCGCAAGCCATGGTTTTGCCAGCAGGATCAGATGCGCATTGGTGCAGGCTAGGCGACCCGGCTCCAGTGCGTCGGCCTGTGCGATTGCAATCCCTGCGGTTTCGTTGTCGGACCATGCCATGCTCAAGGGAAGTGAATTCAGGGTGTCCCGGTAGGCCGGATCCAGTTCGCCATTTGTCAGATCGATAACACTGACTGGAGATGTCATAGCCTCTCCTCCAGAATGCGGTCCGCAGCGCCGGCAAGTCCAAGCGCGAAATCGAGATCAGCGATCGCGATGTCCGGCGGCACTGTCTGCTCACTCCGTCCGGTTACCACATCGAGGATTTCCTGCCACAGCACCTCGTACCCGTTGAGATCGCTATGGAATGTGGTCTGGACGCCGTTCCGGACAATGTGCGCTTTCGACGAGCCACCGAGCACATATGACGGTGTGAACTCGATGTGGAGATCGGTTCGTTTTCCCGTGGCTTTGAGCATCCATCTGGCCGGCCACTCTCCGGGCGTAATGGCCGTCATCATGGTGCGTGTGAGGTCATTGGCCATGTTCAATGCGTAACCGTATGGCAGGATGCCGGCGACATTGTGCAAGGTCCCCGGATCCGCGCAAAGCTCGCGGACAAGAGGGATGTCATGAATGCCAAGCCCAAGCAGGGCTGATCTCAACATTGCCCGGCGATATTGTTGCGAGTCTGCAGGACGTGATGCGGCCGGTGCGGCGTGAGCGAAGATTTCGGTCGATTGCGCGATGAAAACCGAGTTCGCAGGAATGCATATCGAGGATTGAATAAGCGAAGCCTGTTCTTCGTGATCTTTCCAGTCCTGGATCGCTCGCCGACAGGCGGGATCGTAGACATGCATCGTTCCCACGAAGAGCGCGGTTTTGAAGGGCCGGATGGCGTCATCGATCAGGCGGGCTTCCTCTTGCGACCAGGCAAGAGGTTTTTCGCAAAGAATGGCTTTCTTTGACGCCGCGCAGGCCGCAAGAATCTGCTCGCAATGCAAACTGTTGGGGCTGCATATGACGATGACATCTACCTTGGGGTCTTCGAGTATTGGCTCAATCGACGTCGTCGCGCGGGCTTCTACCCGCCCGGCGACATTCTTTGCGACATCCGCGTGTATGTCCATGATCCAACGGATTTCACAGCGGTCATTCACAGTGGCAATGGCCGGCAGGTGGATGGACTGTGTCACCTGTCCCGCGCCGATGATCCCTATGCCGACCGTCTGCCTCATGTTGTTTGCCGCAGGTTCAGGTTCCGTCGCATCCACTGACCTGCCAGCCTCGCGCTTTCCGCCACGGTTGGTTGATCGGCTATGTCGACCTCGACCACAAACCAGCCGTCAAAGCTCGACAGCGCAGCCATCACACCATCAAGTTCAATCGAACCGCGGCCCGGTTCAGTCCATATGCCTGCAGCGCCGGCGTCGAAATAGGTCTTGCCTTCAGTCTTGATGCTTTCAGCGACCGAGTGCCGGTAATCCTTCATGTGTACGGCGCCGATGCGACCCGCATGTGTTTTCAGGAATGGCAGGAGGTCGAATTCCGCCCAACTGAGGTGGCCTGTGTCAGGCCCCAGCATGAGAACATTTTTTGCAACGTTCTCAAGCACGAACTCGGTTTCTGACTGGGTTTCTATGCGTGTGCCGACATGGGGATGTAGGCAAGGGATGACGCCTTCCGCTACCATGGCCGCGGCGGTCTGCGCGATCCCCTCAGTGATTGCCTCAAGCACCCGGTCGTCACGCTTGGCACCCTGGGCAGGGATTTCGTTGCGCTCGGGCAAGATCCCTCGCACCTCGGCCAGAAAGATCCGGTCAAGGCCAAGCAGGGCATGGTCGCCGGCGATCTTGCGCGCAGTTTCGATCGTCCCCGCGAGTGCATCGTGATTGCTGAAATCGGCTGAAAAGTAACCCGGTGCGGGCAGGAGCTGGTAGCCGGTAAGTAGCTCCTGATAGGCTGCCGGTGTGCTACCGGCTGGGATGTCGGCATGAATGCCATCATAGCCTGCATCACGTACCATTTCGAGGATCACCGGGAGTGGCGGTGCCTGATCCGGTCTGAACCCCTCCCGCGTCAAAATGTAGGGGAGGGGGTTATAGGCCATTTTCCTGGACATACGTATTCCTCGGTCTTTCTGGATGTCTGAACTGAACCTCCGGTAAGCAGCGGTCTCAGTTGAGGCGTGTACCTGTCTCGGCGTCGAACAGATGGGCCCGATTTGCGAAAGGGCTGAGATGAATGGTTTCGCCCGGGGCGACCGTCAGGCGCTCGTGAAACATTCCGACGATCTCGTCACCGTTCATCCGCAACTTGACCAGGGTTTCGGATCCGGTCGGTTCCGTTACGGTGACTTCAGCCGCAAACGAACCAGGTGCACCGGCTTCAACGATGGCAAGATGTTCAGGGCGAATGCCGAGGGTAACGGGCCGGTTTGGGGTGCTGGACAGGTGCGGAACGACGATCTGGGTCCCAGATGGGCTTTTGAATACGCCATCGGACGACACCGTGCCGTTGATCAGGTTCATTCCGGGCGATCCGATAAATGTTGCGACGAAGAGATTGGCCGGGTTGTCATAGAGAGCAAGCGGCGGGCCGACTTGTTCGACACGGCCGCCATTCATGACGACGATCCTGTCGGCCATCGTCATCGCCTCCACCTGGTCATGCGTCACATACACAATGGTCGTGCCGAGCCGTTGATGCAGTTCCTTGATCTCGCTGCGCATCTGCACGCGCAGCTTCGCATCGAGATTGCTGAGGGGTTCGTCAAAGAGAAAAACCGCGGGATTTCTGACAATTGCCCGCCCCATCGCAACGCGCTGTCTCTGGCCGCCCGACAGCTGCTTTGGCGTCCTCTCGAGAAGGTCGTTCAAGGCGAGAATTTCAGCTGCCTTCCTGACGGCGGTATCGATCTCCGGCTTTGGCTTGCGCTTCAGCTTGAGTGAAAAGGCCATATTTTCGGCAACGGTCATGTGCGGGTACAAGGCATAGGACTGAAACACCATGGCGATGTCACGGTCTTTCGGAGCCAGCCGATTGACCACCTTGTCGCCGATCTTCATCGTCCCGCCGCTGATCGATTCCAGGCCTGCGATCATTCGCAGCAAGGTCGACTTTCCACATCCCGACGGTCCGACGAGAATGACGAACTCGCCATCTCGGACATCGACATCGACGCCGTGCAGAACCTGCAAGGCCCCGTATTTCTTGGTGACGGACTGAATTGTAAGAGAGGCCATGTGTTTAACCTTTCACGCCGCCGGCGACTGCGCCGTGCGCGATGAATTTCTGAACGAACAGGAAAAGGATCAGTGTCGGCAGCATCATAAGGGTGGCTGCCGCCATCAGGCTGCCCCAGTCGGTGGAGAACTGGTCCATGAACATCCGGATACCGACGGGAAGCGTCATGGCTTCCGTTGTCCTCAGGAACACGTTCGCGACAAAGAACTCGTTGTAGGAGAAGAGGAAGGCGAAGATCGACGTTGCCGCAATGCCCGGTCCGGAAAGCGGTAGCACGATGCGCAGAAACGCTTCGATCGGTCCGCATCCATCGATCAGGGCGGCCTCTTCCAGTTCGCGCGGGATGGTGTCGAAATAGCTGCGCGCCATCCAGGTGATGAAAGGAAGGTTGACCATCGCATAAACGATGATGACCGACAGAGGGCTGTTGATCAGGCCCATGGGCTGGAAGATCAAGAATAGCGGGATCAACGCGAGGATGATCGGGAACATCTGTACGGCAAAGAGCGTTGTCGAATAGCCCTGCAGCAGCTTGTTGCGATATCGCGAGAGAGCATATCCGCCCAGCACCGCTGCAGACACGCTCAAGGCAGTCGCACCGATTGAAACGATCAGCGAGTTCCGAAAGTATAGGAAGAACGGCGTCTGCGTCAGGCCGCGATAGTTTTCCAGTGTGAAGACTTCAGGGATCACGCTGCGCGACAGCAGCATCTGCTCGGTCGTCTGGAACGAATTCAGGACCATCAGGATGATCGGCATATTGAGGATCGTGACGATCACGAGCATCAGTGCTGCCAGAGACCAGCGTTCAAGTGTTGTGGTGTCGTTCATGGCGTCAGTTCCGGCGCTGAAGACGGAGCAGGAAGGAAACCAGCACCATCAAGATAAACAGGGTGACGAAGGATGTCGCTGCACCCATGCCGACGTCGTTGCGCGCAAAGGTGTAACGGTAGGCGAGGACGATAAGGTTTTCTGTCGCGTTTGCCGGCCCGCCTTGCGTCAGAAGCCATGGCGTATCGAAATCGTTGACAGACCAGATCGTCATCAGTAGGCACAGTATGATCGAGATATTCTTGATCTGCGGCATCGTCACGTTCCAGAAGGACTGCAACTTCGTTGCGCCATCGATGGCTGCCGCCTCGTAGAGACTGCGGTCGATGCTCTGGAGAGCAGCAAGCAGTGATAGCATCATGAACGGGAAGCTTCGCCAGATCTTGATGACGATCACCAGCGTTGTTGCCCATGTGCTGTCCGATAGAAAATAGATCGGGCTCGAGCCGAACATTCCAAGCAACTGATTGAACAGAGCCTTGTCGTCGGCAACCATCCATCGCCATGCGACGATCGACACGAGCGACGGTACGATCCACGGCAGAAGAAGCATGACGCGAAACAGTGCGCGACCAGGCATGTCCTTCTGCATGAGAAGCGCCAGTCCCAGACCCAGCAGGTAACAGCCGACGATGTTGAAGAATGCAAAAACGAGGCTGAACTGCAGGGAGTGATAGAAAGCCGGCGATGACAGCAGCTTCACGTAGTTGTCGAAACCGACGAGACGTCCTGCCTTCATCAGCGACCCGTTGGTAAAGCTGAAATAAAATCCCTGGACCATCGGATATGCGATGACAAGCATCAGCAGAACGATGGAGGGTGTCAGCAGAATGGCTGGCGTTACGAATTCGGGTGCGGCCATCTGCCTGGCGCGATCGCGCCAGGTCCCGGCTTCAACATGATGTGTTGCCACGGAGTTACTTCTCCAAGACTTCTTCAAGATGGGATTGAGCATTGCCAAGAGGCCCGTCGAGCGGCTGGCCCTGCCAGATCGACTGCGCGAGGCTCAAGAGGAAACCATCGCCGTCGATAGTGTTGAGCACAGGGAAAGTTCCGCCCTTCGCCTGCGACAGCGTTCGTGCGCCGGGCACGTAATTATCAAAGACGAACTTGATATCCGGATCCTTGGTGAAGTGTGGATCCTCGGCGATCGATTGACGCGCCGGGAGATTGTTCACATGCCCCTCGCTCCACAGGGTGATCGCATTGTCAGACCACCATTTCATGAACGCGAGCGTTTCTTTCGGGTGTTGGCTCTGCTGGTAGGCCATAATGTTGTTGACGAAATACAGGCCGAGCTGATCGCCATGCGGGCCTTTAAGCGGCGGCAGTATGCCGATTTTCGAACGGGCATCGCCCGCCTGGGTCGCGGCCGTAGCGCCGGCAAGCACAAACGTTGCTTCGCCACGGAAGAACGCGCCGAGCGCGTCGTTATTCGTGTATCCCGCGCTGGCTGGATTGACCGAGCCGTCCTTCACGAGATCGGCGAGGAATTGAATTCCTTCCTTGCTGCGCTCCGATGTCAATCCGGCCTTGCCGTCAGGCGTGAAAAGCCCACCGCCGTTGCCGATTGCCATATGGGAAATCCAATGCGCGCCAGAAGCGTCACCCGAGGCCACGATCCCGAATTTCCCGCCGCCGGTTGTTGCCTTCGCAGCCTGGCGGAGTTCCTCGAACGTGGTCGGCGGCTTGATCCCGGCCGCTTCCAGGATGTCCTTGCGGTAGAGGATGACCTTGACGTTCAACGCCCATGGCAGGCCGACATAATGGTCGTCGAATTTCATGGCGTTGAGCGCCGATCCCGAAAATTGCGCTTCGCCGATCTCCTTGACGACTTCATCGACAGGAAGGATCGCCCCCTGGTCATAAAACTGCACAGCCTGGAAGCCGCCGCCCGTCGAAATGTCAGGCGCGCTGCCGGATGCGATCGCAGTGACGTATGTCTCGTACCAGTTCGACCATGGCACGGATCGATAAACCACCTTAACGCCGGGGTTTTCCTTGTTGTAGCGGTCGACCAGAGCCTGCGCCGTTCCGGGATAGGCCTTGTCACCCCATATCATGTCCCAGAAATTCAGCGTGACCGGCGACTGTGCAGCAGCAGGGCAGATGCCGGTCATAAGCAATCCGGCGGCAAGAGTTAGCTTGAGTGTTGTGCGCCGAGTTGCGTCGGCGCAAGAGAGACCGAAAATCATTATTTCCTCCCGAAAGCACGAAGGCATCATGTCCACCTTCGGCACAGATCCCGATTGTCATGCAATTTCTCACCGATCGACGAAGAAGTTTTCCTCTCGAGCGAGCAAGGCCTCAATCGCGTCAGGCATTGCTCGAACCGCCTCCCGTCGGTTGATGTGGTTACGTCACCATAGTTCCTTGCTAAATGCAACAAGATTCCGTAAGGTGAAACAAATTGCATGGAGCGCAATGAAAATGATGGCGAGTTATGCTTCCTTACCCGCCGTGAAGTGTTAGGGATCGCGGTGGTTAGCTGGTAACAAGGACGTCGATGGAGAAGGCCGCCCGGTCCGCCTAGTGAGGAGCCGCGGTGTCTAAATCGGAAAGCACGCGTGTACTGAAAATGAAAAAAGCCAGAGTGTCCGATGTCGCGTCGCTTGCGGGTGTATCGCCAAGTACGGTGACGCGTGTCCTTCATAAAAATGGATATGTGTCTGAAGCAAATCGGACAAAAGTCGAGAAGGCGGTTTCCGAGCTTGGTTATTTACCCAATATTCAGGCCCGATCCCTTCGAAACCGACGCAGTTATGCTGTCGGGCTTCTTTTGTCGTCCGAAAGGGCAAACCCTTATTATACCAAGGTTGCGGATGCCATCAGGGCGGAAGCGGCCACCAGGGACTATTTCATTTTGTCTGCGAACCATAACTTCTCACCATCACTGGAGGCGATGGCGGTTCGGCAATTCATGCAGCAGGACGTTGAGGCCGTCATCGTGTGTAATGCCCTCGATCCTGACAATTTCCAACCTCTCAAAGACTCCGGAATCGCCATCATCCAAGTCGAGCGGCAGAGGCTCCAGGGAACTCATCAGATCGACGTCGAACTTGCAAAAGGTTTTGATGTCGCCCTCGAAACTCTTCGAACGCTTGGTCACAGCAGGATAGCGTTCCTGGGCTGGCAGGCGCATCGATGGAAAGCGGACGCAGGCATCGCGCTGACTGAACATCGTCGATCGGAAGGGTTTAGGCAGGCGGCAGATCGATACGCTTTTCATGCGGAGGACAGTCCGATACTACTCGGAAAATTCGATATCGGCCTCGATCCGACCGAGGTCGGCAGAGTGCTGACACGGGAACTGCTGGATCGGCGCGAACGGCTGCCGACCGCGATACTGACCGGCTCGGACGTCCTTGCCGCTGGCGTCCTGCAGGAGTTGCATGCGCACGGTCTTTCTGTCCCAGGTGATCTTTCCGTTATAGGTTATGACGACAGTATTGCCTCATATCTTTCTCCACCGCTGACGACCATATCGCAGCCATACGCGTCAATAGCCAGTTCAGCCTTCTCCATCCTTGATGCCTTTGCTTCGGACCCGCACAAGCGTGATCCAATAAGGCTGGTCATCGAGAATGATCTAACTCCAAGAGCCTCGATTGGGCCGGCTACCGTCTGTCGGAAGCGATAGCCCAGGACGTGTCCTTCCCCGGAATTCAATAGTGCCGCCCTGCTAAGCGTTTACACCCAAAACAATCCAGGCGCCCGCGGTCCTACTTAGTAATGCTATCGATCAGGTGAATTTGGGCCTCGTGACCTTAAAATGTAGTTGGTAAAATTCGATTTGCAGGAGTTCACTGTGTTTAAAGTGCTAGCAATAGCCGCCGGACATCGCGACATTGCGCATGTGGCTGGTCTTCTTCCCGGGGCGATCGTCAGCGATCGTCTGGATGGATGCAGTCAGCCGCTCTGCGATGCTGGCACCGAACTGCACCACGAGACGGTCGTGCGTTGTGACTACAACATTGACGCGGAACGTGCAGCCATCCGCCAACTGGTGGAGACAAATGCTCCGTTCTCCGCAGCCCCACGGGGTCCGATTGACAATCAACGGGATGCCGCGGAACTTCGCCCTGAAGACCTGCTTTGTAAATCTCGAGCTGTGAACTCTCCGTACTTTGCTTTTATCATCGTATCCTCCCACATGTGCTTGTTGATATCACTGCAATTGATCCGACAGGACTATCTGCCGCGACTGGAGATCTTATGGTTCGTTTGCGTGGCTACATGCTCAGTTCTGGCTTCGATCGCTGTGATTACCGACATCATGTCCAAGCGGCCATTCCCTGATTCGACGCTCTCGGCGTAGAGTTGCCGGCTAAGATCAAGAAGTGGCGAGGCGATTCCAACTGCCCGTGCGGCGTAGGCAACGAGTGTAGTGCTGTTATAGGCATCGGAGGTTGCGGCCTGAACGGTCAGGTCGCGGGACATCAATTTTGGAATCTTGATGCGGGTTAGATCACACGCCATTGGCCCCGACGCGATGGCTTCTTCGAACGTGCGCAGATCGAGATTGTTCCGCTCGGCAAAATGCACTGCTTCTGCTAGACCAGCGAGCATCGTGCAAAGATAATGGTTAACCGTGAGTTTCATGAGCGCACCGTTGCCTACGGCGCCACACACTATGGTTTCACGACACATGGGTGCTAAGAGTGGACGTATCTCGGCGAGACTTTCGGGGTCTCCGCCCAGCAAAGACACCAATTGGCCTTTTTCTGCCGGTATTCGCGAGCCGGAAACAGGGGCCTCGACATAGCGTCCGCCCGCGGCGGAAATCTCGGCCGCCAACGTGCGTGAATATTCCGCAGGGTTCGAGCCCATCGATACGATCAGGTGATCAGTAACAAGGGCCTTAAATGCAGGTGTCCCGCGTTGGAGAACGGCGTCCAGCGCTGCTTCATTGACCAGCATGCAAATGACTATCCTCGTTTTCTGAAAAAGCTCTGCGACAGTCTCGGCTACCTCCGCACCGGCGTGACGCAAGGGTTCGGTCGCAGCAGGCGAACGATTCCAAACTACGAGCTTTGCCCCGGCTTTTGCAAGGTTCAGAGCCATGGGCTGTCCCATGACTCCAAGCCCGATAAAACCAATTTCTAGTTCCGTAGTGCTGGCTTGGTTTTCAATCATACGCGCCATAATCAGAGCTCCGTCATTCAAAATATCGAAATCGTCAAAGTGGCTTAGAAAAGGCGGTCAAGCCAACCATGAGGGTCGAGCGCATGCCCGAACTGGATCAGTCAAGGCAGCCTTCAAACGCGTCACAACGGCTGCCGTGCCGCAAGCAAACGCTTCATGGAGGCGCCCGCTTTCTACATCCTTCTGCCATTGATCTACAGCATATGGCTCCTCCTTGACGGTAAGCCCCATGTCGCGGCCGATTTGGATCAACGAGTTGCGTGTAATGTCGGGCAGGATAGTCCCGGTCAGCGGCGGGGTCTGCAACGACCCATCTTCAAAGACGAAGAAGATGTTCATTCCACCCAGTTCCTCAACCCAGCGCCGCTCGATCACATCAAGGAAACTACCTGATCGCAGCCTTCGCGAAGACCTTCCGTCTGCGCCGCAAGGCTGGCCGCATAGTTGCCACCGCACTTGGCAGCGCCTGTTCCACCTGGTGCAGCTCTTGTATAATTTTCCGATAGCCAGAGTGTCACCGCTGCGGATCCGTTCTTGAAATAAGACGCCACCGGAGATGCAATCACGTAGAACACGTATTCTGAAGCCGGCTTCGTACCGAGCGCCGCTTCCGAACCAATCAAGAAGGGACGCAGATAAAGGGAGCCGCCTTCGGCCGAAGGAATCCAATCACGATCAAGCCTCACCAACGCGCGGCAAGATTCGATAAACACGTCTTCCGGCAACCTTCCCATCGCGAGACGTTCTGCAAAATCACGGAAGCGGCATGCGTTTGCATCGGGACGAAAGAGAGTCGCACCGCCATCCGGAAGACGGTAAACTTTTATGCCTTCGAAAATATCGAGGGCGTAGCGAAGAACCATCGTCGCAAGGTCGAGGTCAAGTGCCTTGCCGAACCCAGGATTTTTTAGCAGAGTTTCGCGATGTGGCGCGGAAACGGGTTCTGGATTCTTCTTTACATCGAATGTGAGCGTGACATGTCCATCCATTGTTATCCTCAAAACTTGGCAAAAGATGTGATGAAGATCTTGTATATGAAAAGCTTTGGCATTTGCGTGGGTGTATGCTGTTTTTAGCGTCCATTTTGGCAGAAAACCGGTTAAAATTGGGGAAGGGTGAAATCCACTGCTACGAGAGTTTTGGGGTGCCTAATTGATCAAGCTGGATGACATAGACCGACGCATACTACGGGCCCTCCAAAAGAACGGACGGCGGCAAAACGCAGAACTGGCCGATGAGGTCGGGTTATCCCCGTCACCTTGTCTTCGACGCATCAAGCTACTCGAAGAATCAGGCGTCATCGAACGATATGTCGCATTGCTTGATGCTACGAAAATTGGAATGGGACTAACTGTGTTTGCACGGAGATGGCTTACCGGCCAAGACGTGGAGACTGTTGATCACTTCACGAATGAGTGAAGAAGTTGCCACAGATCGTTGAATGCCATCTTATGGCGGGAGACTGCGATTTTCTGCTGCGAGTCGTCGCAACTGACCTGGACGACTATCGCAGGTTCCAGATCAATCATCTCACACGGATCAAGGGCGTCCAAAGTGTCAAGACGGAGATCCCAATGCAAAAGGTCAAACTGACTACCGAGTTGCCGATCTAAAGCGCCGGTCTTGTTTCCGGCACCAAGTAGGTGAGCCGCGCAACAAGGTGGGGAACTTCTGCGGATCCTTCGTCACCGAGATCCGGTTTGGAAGACGGCTCAGTTCCGCGTGGAAACGTATGGCCCGCCCTGTTTGCAAGTAGTTTTTTAGATCCCCTGTGCAATCGGCTTCAGCGTATTCGGTCTTACGGTCAAGCCGTAGCCAAGATGGATATCCGCACGTCCAGAGCCACGATAACCAACACGGTTTCAATGAACCATTTCCACCTGGGCTTTCTGAATGGCCGATTGACTGTCAGGCCATCTATATTCCTTTTCGCAAACATCATGGACTGCGTGTAAGCGCAGCCAACCTTGATATGATGGCGCTACGCCGAAATTTTTCTTACGTAAAGCAAAATAGGTGGGGGGGGAATATGCCAGGCCACTGCTCTCAGTAGGTTTGGACAAAGTGTTTCGGCCCGAAATCGCGCGTCAAACTCACAGTCTTCATCCGGCAACAGTGATGGAAGTCAAAATTTTGTAAGCATGTCAGCTGCGCGGTCACCACCAGGTTGGGTTCTCAGCGTACATGATCTCAATGAGTTGTTTAACAAGCGTGATGTAGCCCGAATTATCGCTTACCCTATGATACAAAATAACCGGTGAGGTGGCACGCTCATCGTCTATCATTCGGTAATGAACGTCTGAACGCATTTGCCTGGCAGAGAGCGGCACTATACATATTCCTGCTTCTGCCGCCACAAGCCCTAGTGCTGTTTGGATTTCCCGAACTTCCTCAACTTCTGACGGTCTCACATCTGCCGCGTGAAGGATCTCAAGCACCTGATCGGCGTACCCGGGACGCGGTTCCTTTGGATATACGATGATCTTCTGCCTTGACAACCTCTTCAAGGGAATCGGCGTCGTGTCGTCAGCCAGTAGCGAGCTTTTCGGCACTGCGACGGCGAGCCTCTCTTCGCATAGAACCGTGCTAGAGACGTTTGGATCGGTGGGCCTCAGACGGCCAAACCCGATGTCGATCCGTCCCTCCTTCAATGCGGGGATCTGCTGAACCGAAACAAGTTCGAGAAGTCGGATATCAAGCTCTGGCGCATGATAACGCAACTTGCGTACTAGAGTGGGTAGACCGCCGTATAATGTCGATGCCACAAAGCCGATCGAAAGGATGCTGTTCTGATTGAGTCCGACGCGACGGGTCGATTCCCGCATTTGCTCAACACGGCCGAGAACCTGCAAGGACTGCTCGTAGAAAAGCCGGCCGGCATCTGTCAGTTTTATTGGGCGGCTCTTGCGAATGATGAGCGGTACACCCAACTCGTCCTCAAGAATTTGAATCTGCCGGCTGAGCGGTGGTTGGGCGATGTTCAAGACCTGTGCGGCGCGAGTGAAGTTGCGTTCGCGGGCAACTGCCACGAAATATCGAAGTTGCCGGAGGTCCATTCCGCTTCTCCAGGCTAGGGTGAAATTGCTTCACGAAAGGTATGTTGCTAGGCAGCAACCGGCTAAAATCGTTACGAACTCTGGATATCATACCTTCTAGGTATAATATAGAACCTAAAAGGTGTTGGACGATAACATCGCTTAAGACGTAACGTTATGTCCATGAGCGAGATAGTCACCAAGCTAAACCCAAAATCTTCCGGCTTCCCCGCGGTCGAACGGATCGAAACATTGATTGTCGATCTGCCCACAATTCGACCGCACAAATTATCGGTCACAACTATGACCGGCCAGACGCTTATGCTGGTGAAGGTTTACTGCAGCGACGGCGTCTGTGGGATGGGCGAAGGAACAACCATTGGCGGACTAGCCTATGGAGGTGAGAGTCCAGAGAGCATGAAGCT
This sequence comes from Agrobacterium tumefaciens, assembly GCF_013318015.2. Lineage (NCBI taxonomy): Bacteria > Pseudomonadati > Pseudomonadota > Alphaproteobacteria > Hyphomicrobiales > Rhizobiaceae > Agrobacterium > Agrobacterium tumefaciens. The sequence goes on from NZ_CP115843.1 coordinate 138,889, forward strand.
TGCCATTGATAGCTATTTTGCGCCGGTTATGATTGGCCAAGATGCAACGCGCGTCCAGCTCTTGATGGCTCGCATCGGGAAAATGGTGAAGGAAAACCGTTTCGCGAAAAGTGCTGTGGAGACGGCACTTCTTGATGCTCATGGCAAGCGCGTCGGTTTGCCTGTCAGTGAACTGCTGGGCGGGCGTCAGCGCGACCGGCTCCCGGTTGCATGGACACTTGCGTCCGGTGACACAGAGCGGGACATTGCTGAAGCCGAGATGATGCTCGATCTTCGCCGCCACCGAGTTTTCAAACTGAAGATCGGAGCGAAAGGATTACACGAGGATGTCGCCCATGTTGCCGCGATCAAGCGGGTACTTGGTGACCGGGGTTCGGTGCGTGTTGATCTAAACATGGCTTGGAGCGAGACCGAAGCGACATACGGTATTGCGGCATTGGCCGATGCGGGTTGCGAGCTCGTGGAGCAGCCAGTGGCGTCCGCAAATGCTCTTTTTCGTCTTATGCGTCGCTTCCCAGTGGCGCTCATGGCCGATGAAATACTCACGGGACCTGCTTCAGCTCACGACATCGCGCGTGTGAACGGTGCGGATGTGTTCGCGGTCAAGATCGAACAGAGCGGAGGCCTTTTCAATGCGCAACGAGTCGCGGCTATCGCCGATTCGGCCGGGATCGAGCTCTATGGTGGCACTATGCTTGAGGGTGCGGTTAGCACGATAGCCTCGGCACAGGTCTTTGCCACGTTCGCCAATCTGCAATGGGGAACGGAGCTCTTCGGTCCCTTGCTCTTGACTGAGGAAATACTGGTGGAGCCACTGGATTACAGTGAATTTTCGCTGTCGATTCCCACGGGTCCGGGACTTGGGATCGAGCTCGATAATGAGCGTGTCGCCTTCTTCGCCCGCGACGGTTTGCGCAAAACCATCAGTATCGCTGGATAGGAGATTAGCATGCTTTTTCATGTCCGAATGGATGTCAATATTCCCCGGGACGTCACGGCGAATGAAGCAAACGAGATCATTGCCAAGGAAAAGGCCTATTCGCAGGCCTTGCAGCAAAGTGGGAAATGGCGACACATTTGGCGAATTGCGGGCGAATACGCAAATTTTAGCATCTTCGATGTTCAGGACAACGCGGAGCTACATGAGGTTCTCTCTGGCTTACCGCTTTTCCGCTTCATGAAGATCGAAGTGACACCATTGTTGCGGCATCCCTCCTCGGTCCGTGAAGACGATTCCTGACGACCAGTCGTGACGCTGCCTGGAGGACGCAATCCCGCCCGTTTCAAGATCAATCACATGGAGGAGTAGCAATGAGCGTAAAAATTTTTAATCGCCCCGACATTCAGGAATTCCTGGCAACTGTCAGCGGTCTTGATAAACACGACGGTAACACGCGCATAAAGCAGATCACCAATCGGATTGTGTCCGATTTGTTCGAGGCAATTGATGACCTGAACATCACACCAGATGAATATTGGGCCGGGATCGCTTGGTTGAACGAAATCGGTGCGGCTGGACAGGCGGGTCTCATCTCGCCGGGCCTAGGCCTCGACCATTTCCTCGATGAACGACTTGACGCAATCGACGCGGAACTCGGGATCGAAAATCCGACCCCTCGAACGATCGAAGGACCGCTCTATATCGCAGGAGCACCGGTTTCTACCGGTTACGCTCGTCTCGATGACGGCAGTGACGAGAATGGCCATACACTTATTATGCACGGCACGGTGTTCGGCTTCGACGGTAATCCGTTGCCCGGCGCCAAGGTGGAAGTTTGGCATTGCGACACCCGTGGGTTCTACTCACATTTCGATCCGACCGGAAAGCAGGCGCCATTCAACATGCGCCGTACAATAATTAGCGACGACAAGGGGCGTTACAAGTTCCAGAGTATCCTGCCGAGTGGTTACGGCGTTCCTCCGGGAAGTCCGACAGAAAAGCTACTATCAAGCTTGGGACGTCATGGTCAGCGTCCAGCACATATCCACTTTTTCGTCAGTGCAGATGGTCACCGCAAGCTTACGACGCAAATTAATATTGAGGGGGATCCGTTAATCCATGATGATTTTGCCTACGCAACGCGTGAGGGCCTGATCCCTTCGGTGATCGAGCGAACCGATGAGGCGAGTATTCATGCCAACAACTTAAATGCTCCGTTTGCCGAAATCGTTTTCGACATCCGCCTCACGGCTCTCGTCGACGGTGTTGACAATCAGATCAACGAACAGCGTAAGCGGGCTGCCGCCTGATCGCGCGCATCCGCGGCCCCTTTCAAAAGGGGCCGCTTGGTTTTGAGAATGGCGGACCCGTATGCCGGTGCGGAGCGAGATTTTTCTTGAATCTCGATGATTACCGATACAGGCAATATTCTCCGGACCAAACGTTGGTGACATCGTACTCGAGGTAATCGACGCGGTTCTGTTTGTGCCGTCACTTGGACGTCAACTATCGTTTTGGGCGTTGGCGCCAATTATCTCGGCTCTGTTGCCTCCTATCATTAGAAAGATAAACGCTTTGCAAAGTCTCGATCTTGCCAGCCACACAATTCATTATCGTGTCGATGGTGATAATGGGAAAAAGCCCTGGCTGTTATTTTGCAACTCGCTTGGAACCGATCTTCGCATGTGGGACCCACAGGTAGACTCCCTCTCAAGCGATTTTCGAATCCTGCGCTACGATCGCCGCGGTCATGGACGGTCGACCACTCCATCCACACCGTTTACCATCGCGGACCTTGGGAACGACGTGGTTGCGCTCCTTGACGCGCTCAATATCGAAAAAACGAATTTCTGTGGCCTGTCGATCGGCGGATTAACCGGCCAATGGTTGGCGATTCACGCTAGCCAGCGACTCCATAGGATTGTTGTCTGTGCGACGGCTGCAAAGATTGGTACGATGGAAAGCTGGACCGCCCGCATCGAGGAGGTCTGCAACGACGGTCTCCAACCATTAGCATCTGCCACTGCGGAACGATGGTTCTCGCCTGCATTTCGTGTTTCGAACCCGGCTATCGTGGATGCGGTATTAAAGTCTTTTGGTGACACGTCTGAGGACGGCTACGTGGGATGTTGTGCCGCACTTGCAACTGCCGATCTGCGAGCAGATCTTGCCCATATCAGGCATCCACTACTTGCCATTTCAGGTGACCGCGACCCTGTCTGCCCCCCAGCGGATCTTCAAGCACTTGCTGTGGGAGCCTCGTTTGGGCGTCACGTTTCGCTCCCCGGGAGGCATATTATTAATATCGAAGCGGCCAACAGTTTCAACAAAGTCGTACGGTCGTTCCTTTTAGAGTAGAGGCAAGCGCCATAAACGAAGTACTCAGGGGTGGATATCTTTTCGCGCTTCCAGAAACCTGCGCTTGGGTACAACCGTATGTGATCGCCTATAGTTCTATCGGATCAAGACCTGGATGTATGCCGCATTATCTCACATGTCGTGGAGCCATCGAGTGATGGGAGCTGCGCGCCGCCGGGGCAGCTGCAGCGTTGAGTGCCTTCGGAATCACTTTCACCGTCCGGTTTAGAACCACCGCGACGCTTTGATGATTGCCGGGAGCAGGGCGAGCAACCCAATCCGGACGGCGCTTTCTGCCTATCGCGACGCGAATATGGACGGGTGGCCGGACAGGTCGTGGGCGGCCAGTTCCAGCAGCCATTGCAGCCTGCTGGGCTGGTCCGGATCTGGCTCACCAGCACCCGTGATCACCGCATCGAGTCCGGCCGCATAGCCGCGCAACGTTTCTCCCGTCCGCACCGGATCGTCGAGCGATGAGCTCATCAGACGAAGTGTTTCCTGAAGAGCGCGGTGGCTGGCGTCCGTGAGTGCTGCGGAGTCTCGCATTTCACCCAGGCGCAGGAGCACATGCCCGAGCGACAGTGCGGCGAGAGCATCCTCGACGTCCTCGACCCGTCCCCACGATCGGACGGCGAGGCTAAAGACGAGATATCGCAATCGCGCAAGATGCCGTGCGGCCCAAGGGGTGCTGGCGCGGATCGAAATCGCGGTAATCTCCCTGCGGATCGAAGCTCTCAGATGCTGACGGCGACGCTGCGCATCCATCGGGAGAAGCCAGCGATAGAAGGCGTAGCTCACCGCGATTCCGGCAAGCAACGCCACCTCGATGGCCACAAGGCCCACCGGATCGACCGGGTGAATGTCGACCGGGCGCGCCAGGATCGCAAACAACATGTTGAAGGCGAGCCCAAAAACGATGGTTCCCTGCTTCGCCTGCAGCAGCGAGGCTGCGAATATAAGAGGAACGGCAAGCGCTAGGGAAAGCCAACCGTTCGCCACCGCCGGCAGAATGGCAGCGCGCCATAACAGGGCGGCAAACGAGGCAAAGAGACCGCCGAGGAATATCTGACGAACGGCCGGAGCGGGTTCGTCCACCATGGAGAACAGGACCGTGAAGATGCAGGTTCCGAGCATCAGGTATCGCAGCGGTTCCCAGCCGATAAGCAGCCAAATCGCGCCGACGACAGTGGAAGCAATGGCACCCCGGAGCACGGCCAGTTGAAGGGCCGCCAGATCCGGATGTGGCGTCGAGCGGTGCAGGTCCGTCTCGCCCGAAGCTGTGCGGATCTGTTCATAGCTCCCGGCGGCGCGCGTCAGCAGCGTTCTCATTTCGTCGAGAACCGGCGCCAGCAGGACATCTTCCCGCTCCAGCTGTAGGGCGGCCGCATGGATTTCCTGCATATCGAAGTCGCGACCGGCTCCCAATTCTTCAGCTGCCCGGCTGAAGGCCTGGCTGAGGGCCAGCATTCCCGAATGACCGGGGGCCAGGTGCAAAGCTTCGCGCGAACGGATGGCCCGAGCCACGACGATGAGATCGAGATGGCTCGCAAACAGGGAATTCAGCTCCCGCAGCTGACGACGCGCCGCGAGCGACCCGGCTGCGGCATCCTCCGCCGAAGCCTCGACACCGGCGAGCGAGAGCAGGAATGCGCGCTCCCGCGCAAGCGATCGTTCGCCTGGTTCAGACAGGGCATCGGCGATCAGGGCCAACGCCTGCGACGCCACGCTGCGGGAACGGACATCTACGCTCGATCTGCCTGCCCGCGGGCCAAACACAAGCGCAACAAGGATCGCCGATCCGATCCCGATAACATTGTCGACGGCACGAGCTACCGCAAAAGCCAATGGATCAATAGGTGTCATCAGCGTCAGCGAAACGATGACGGCACACGTCAGCCCGCACAGAGCCGCACCATAGGCGCGCTGGTGCCGCATCACGTTGGCACCGCCGCAACAAAGAGCGATCCAGGCGGCAAGGCCGAACACGGCAATCGTGGGATCGGCGGGCCAGACAAGCACCAGCACGGCTCCAGCCGCTGCGCCCAGCAGGGTGCCGAAGAGCTGGGCCAAGCTTCGTTCGAACAGGAGACCGCGGGGAGGTTGCCCGACCATCCAGACCGTCATGGCGGCCCACCACGGGTAGTCGAGGGAGAGCGCCGTTGCGACAGCCATCGCAAGCGTCGACGCGCCGGTCAGTCGTATGGCGACATTGGAGATCGCCGGGTCGCGCACGGCAGCAATGAAAGAACGCACCACACCCCCATTGGTCGAGAACATCGACCGCGTCGGCACAGATCATTGCACCGACCGTATCAGGCCATAATCGAAAGGAACGTCCTGCCGGTCTGGAGCCAGACCAGCGGGACAAAACGTTGCCCGTCCGTCAAAACGGATAGGCCTGGGCCGGGTCTTCCAGTGTCACCCACTTGATCTCGGTGAACTCCTCGATGACGGCCCGACCGTCGAAGCGGCCATAACCGCTGTTCTTCATGCCGCCATAGGGGGCCTGCGCCTCGTTCTGGACAGTCGCGCCATTGACATGCACGCAACCGGCCTGGATGCGCGTGGCGGCCGAGATCGCTCGGTTGATGTTGTTGCTGAACACAGCGGCCGACAAGCCATAGTCCGTGTCGTTGGCGACACGCACGGCCTCTTCGATGTCGCGCACGCGCACGACCGTGGTGATGGGGCCGAAGGTCTCCTCACCGTAGATGGTCATGCCGGGCTTGACGTGATCGACGATGGTCGCGTCCATCATCGCGCCGTTGGCCTTGCCTCCGGCCGCGATCACCGCACCCTTGTCCACGGCATCCTGCAGCATGGCGTTGATCCGCTCACCCGAAGCTGCATTCAGGATCGGGCCGACGACGCTGTCGCTCGCCTGCATCGGGTCTTTCGCCACAAGCGCCTTGGCGCGCTCGGCGAAACGCGCCACGAAGGCGTCGGCAATCTTCTCGTCGACGACGAAGCGTTCCGTCGACATGCAAATCTGGCCCTGGTAGAGGAACGCACCGAATACGGCGGCATTGACCGCGCCATCGAGGTCGGCATCGTCGAGGACGACGAACGGCGCTTTGCCGCCGAGTTCGAGCAGGCAGCGCTTCAGATAGCGGGCCGAGGTTTCGGCGATGACGCGTCCGACTCGGGTCGAGCCAGTGAAGTTGACGCGGCGCACGGCGGGATGGGCAATCAGGACCTCTGTCACCGGACCGGAATCCTTGGGCGCGATCGTGATGAAGTTCAGAACGCCGGCCGGCAGGCCTGCCTCATAGAGCGACGACGCCAGCAGGGCGTGGGTGCGCGGGCTGTTCTCTGACGCTTTGAAGATCACCGGGTTTCCGCAAACGATCGGATAGGCCATGGCGCGGGCGCCAAGCAGGATCGGTCCGTTCCAGGGGGCGATGCTTAAAACCACACCAGCAGCCTGGCGGATCGTCAGCGAGAGCGTACCGGGCTTGTCAGTCGGGAGGGTCTCGCCTTGGATCTGGGTTGCCAGACCGGCGGCCTCACGAAACAGAGCGGCCGAGCCCAAAACGTTGAAACGCGCCCACAGCTCCGAAGAGCCGACCTCGGCAGCCATGACCTCGCAGAACTCGGGCAGCTTCTGCTCGAGGATATCTGCCGCCTTGAGCAGGATGGCACGCCGGGTCGAGGGACCGGTGGCCGACCACGAGGCGAAAGCCCGCGCAGCGGATTCGGCGGCGGCAATTGCGTCGTTCACCGATGCCGCGGCGCCTGTGGTCACCACCTCCTGGCTGACGGGATGACGTCGCTCAAACGTGGCCCCATTTTCTGCCGGGCGAGGAATATTGTCGATGATGAGTTCGGTCTTCATTTCTTGTCCTTCTTGGGTGTCCGCGCCTGTGGTTCTGCTGCCAGAGAAAGTCAGGCGGCTTCGTCGAAACGCACGATCGGTTTGATGGTGATACAGCTTTCGCTGTCGGCCATGGCCTGGTTCAGCTCGTCAAAACGGTAGAACTTGACCAGACGGTCGAACGGGAACCGGCCTTGCCGGTAGAGCTCGATCAGTTCCGGGATGAAGGTGCGCGAGACCACGTCGCCCTGCACGATCCCCATGATGCGGCGGCCGGGGATCATCACCTCATTGACGTTGAAGCTGGCCTCGGTGCCTTCGCGCGTGGCGCCGACGATGCCGCAGGTCCCAAGCGTTGCGAGGCTGTCGATCGCCTGGCGCAGTACCTCGGCGCGGCCGCTGCATTCAAGGGTGAAGTCGGCGCCGCCAGACGTGATGCGGCGAATTTCCTCGACGGGATTCGTTTCGCGGCTGTTGATCGCGTGCGTCGCGCCGAGTTCCAGCGCGAGCACGAGCCGATCGGGGTTGACGTCGACCGCGATGATCGTCGTCGCCCCGGCCACACGGGCCGCCATCAGGGCCGCAAGGCCGACCGCACCGGTTCCGAAGGCCGCGAAGGCGGAGCCCCCATGGACCTTCAGCGCATTGAGCACCGCGCCCGAGCCAGTTTGGATGCCGCAGCCGAGGGGGCCGAGTAGTTCCAGCGGAACATCTTTGCGAACCTTCACCACGTTGCGTTCGCTGGCAATCGCATGGGTGGCGAAGGAGGATTGTCCGAAGAAGTGATCGTGCAACTCCCCGCCATGGGCGTCGCATGACGAGCAGCTCCCATCCATGCGCGCGCCGCCGAAGTTGAGAAGGGTCATATGCTCGCAATGGGCGGGATGGCCTGTAGCGCAGGGAGCACACAGGCCGCAGGACATGTAGGTCAGCACCACATGGTCGCCCGGCACAACGGTGGTCACGTCGCTGCCGACCCGCTCGACCACGCCCGACCCTTCATGGCCGAGGATCATAGGTATGGGCGTTGTAAAGTATTGATCGCGCACGACCATGTCTGTGTGGCAAACGCCGCTGGCGACAAGTCGAACCAGGACCTCGTTTGCCCGGGGCTCTTCCAGCGAGGCGGTTTCGATATGCAGCGGTTGTCCCGGTTGCCGGAGAACTGCTGCCTGTATCTGCAGGCGTTGAGATGTATCTTGGGACAAGGGCACCCTCCCGGTAAACGTTGGCTGGTCTATCTGGAATTTTGACCCAACCCGTTAGCGCATCGCATTCCGCAGCGGAAACACCGTTTTGGTATTGAGCATATCGATACGATATGTAATTCCTCTGTTTCGTTGAAGACAACGGCATTTGATTCCCATCGTCATTCGTGAATCGATATGTCAATCGACCTGAAACGCCTTCGCTATTTCGTAACAGTCGCCCGCCTCGGAAGCTTTACCCGCGCGGCCGAAGTCCTGGGCATGGCGCAACCGCCGTTGAGCCAGCGCATCCAGGAACTCGAGGCGGAGGTCGGCTCGCTTCTGCTGGACCGCGCCGCCCGGCCGCTGGAACTGACGACCGCTGGGCGTCTGCTTTACGAGCAGTCATCCCAGATCCTGCAGCGTACCGAGGCAATGATGGCGTCGATGCGCCGCTTGCAGAGCGATCAGCGTCCGGTGTTTCGCCTTGGTATGGTGCCAACAAACTTCCACGGCAATCTGGCCGGCATCATCCGGGATTATCGGCGGGCGCTTCCAGGCGTCGAGGTACGCATCGCAGAGATGAACAGCATCGAGCAGGCCGAAGCGCTGCGCGAGGGACGCATCGATGCCGGGATCAGCCGCGTCGAAATCGCCGCGCCCGGTGTTCGCCGGATCGTGCTCCGCAACGAACCGATGGTCGCCGCACTACCGGTCGATCATCCGCTGGCGACGATCGAGGAAGCGATGCCGCTGGCCTCGCTGAAGGACGAACCCTTCATTGTCTACACCAGCAATCCGCGCCCCAGCCTCGCCGACCATGTGCTCGCGCAATTTGCCGAGCGCGACATTGCGCTTTCGAGGATCGTCGAGGTCGGTCAGTATGACACCGCACTGATCATGATCGCCGCGGGCGAGGGGGTGTCAATCGTCCCGGCCTCCGCCCGCCTTGTCGGCTCCGTGGGCGTGGCCTATCGGCCGCTCGCGGAGCATATCACCACGCCCATCGTTCTTTGCTATCGCGAGGACGACACAACGCCCGAGCTACAAGCGTTTCATCTCGTCGTGTCGGAATTTTTTGCGGAACGCCGGCTCCCTATCCCCGCCTTAATGGAGCCGGTGTCAGCGGGACCCTGAACGGACAGGCGCCAGCAGCGCGCATCGGGCCGCCTTAAGAGGGCGTTATTCCTTCCAAAATGGAACGAATAACCTGCAAATCGACGCGCTAATCAAAATTTCGAAACGGATGCATATTGGGCTTCTAACAACCTCGAACCTCGGTAGGCCTCGTCATGATTGACAATCGTACTGCTCCTTATGCTGCTCTTGTCCTGCGTATTGCGCTTGGCATCCTGTTCCTCGCCCATGCGGGCCTCAAGATCTTCGTGTTCACGCCTGCCGGTACGGCGGGCTTCTTCGGCTCGCTCGGCCTGCCGGGCTGGCTCGCCTATGTCACCATCCTGTGGGAAGTTCTGGGCGCGCTTGCCCTGATCCTCGGCGTGGTGCCGCGCCTCGTCGCCATCGGCATGATCCCGGTCCTGCTCGGTGCCATCTTTACCGTCCACGGCGCCGCCGGCTTCTTCTTCAACAACCCGAATGGCGGCTGGGAATTCCCCGCCTTCTGGATCGTCGGCCTTGTCGTGCTCGCCCTCATCGGCGACGGCCCCTTTGCGCTCAAGCCCACGCCGGCTGGCGCCAAAAAGGCTTGAACCGATGGCCGATCAGGACTCTGCCGCTGCGACCCGCCTGTCGATGGGACGGGTCGCCCTGACGGTCAACGACCTCGACCGCGTATCGGACTTCTACCAGCGCTCGGTCGGCCTCCATCTCCTTCGCCGGGATGGGGCCACCGCCGAGCTCGGAGCCGGCGATGAGACGCTGCTGGAACTTCGGCACGATGCCTCGGCGCGGCGCCGGTCTCCACGCGATGCCGGTCTTTTCCATACCGCCTTCTTGCTGCCGTCGCGGCCCGACCTTGCACGCTGGACGAGAAACGCGATGGAAACGCGCTCACCTGTCGTGGGTGCGTCGGACCACAGTGTCAGCGAGGCGATCTACCTGTCCGATCCAGAAGGCAACGGCGTCGAGATATATGCCGATCGTCCCGCCTCCGCCTGGAAATGGCAGGGCGGCCTGGTCGACATGCCGAGCGATCCGCTGGATGTCGAAAATCTTCTGGCCGATGCCAACGATGAAACCTGGAACGGATTCCCGGTCGGCTCGAAGATCGGCCATGTGCATCTTCAGGTTGGCGCCATCACGCCAGCCGAAGAGTTTTATGCCGCCGTCCTCGGCCTCGATATCACCTCCCGTTATCCGGGCGGCACCTTCTACGCCGCCGACGGCTATCACCACCACATCGCAACCAACATCTGGAACAGCCGGGGTGCCCCGGTGCGCTCCGAGCCCACAACAGGCCTAGCCGAGATCAGGATCGAACTTGGCCTGGAACGTCTCGCGGCAGTGAAAGCCCGATCAACACAAAGTGCCACGAACGGCAATGACGGCTTTCTCATCCGCGATCCCTGGGGCACCGCCATCGTGTTGGTGCCTGTCTCGTCCCACAACAACCAAGGAGAACCAGCATGACTGACACCCGCCCCGCCGATATCGTCAGCCCGATCAGCGACAGCGTGTTGCCAAATCGTGTTTCCGCAGCCGAGGCTCGCGCTGCAGGCCGCTATGGCCATGACAAGCCGACGGCCGAAAACAGCATCCTGCTGCTGGTCGATCACCAGATCGGACTGATGGCCGGCATGCGCGATACCACCTCGCTTGCCGAACTCAAGAGCAATGTCGTCGGTCTCGCCCGCACGGCGAAGGCTCTCGGTATCCCGACGCTTATCACGTCATCCAATGCGCAGTGGCAGAACGGAGACAACCTGCCCGAGATCAAGGAGCTGTTTTCCGACCAGCCGATCTATCGCCGCACCGGCATCATCAACTGCTACGAGGACCCGACCTTCCGCAAGGCGCTGGAGGATCTGGTCGAGAAGACCGGCCGCCGCCACATCATCGTCGCGGGCGTGACCATCGGCACATGCTGCGCACTACCGACTCTGTCGATGCTCAACGATGGCTACGCCGTCTTTCCGGTCGTAGATGCCTCCGGTGCCTGGAACCGCTATGAGGCCGATGCTGCAATGTCGCGCATGGCGAATGCCGGTGCGGAACTGGTATCCACCTTCGCGCTTGCCTGCGAACTGCAGGCCGACTGGAAGAGCCCGACCGCCAACGCGATGCTCGAGCCCTTCGTCCAGAACCTCTCGGAATACGGTTTCGTACTCCAGAATTTCTGGAACAACGCCAATGGCCACACCGTCTCCGACCCGTTCGGAATGGTGAAGTAAGCACGAAATGTGTGGCCCGTTCCCTTCGGGGAGCGGGCGGAAGGGATTTGAGGAATGCTTGTCGAAGGAAAATGGGTCGAGAATTGGCAGCCGGTACAGGCCAAGGATGAAAAGGGCGGCTTTGTCCGCCAGATCTCCGGCTTTCGCAGCTGGGTGACGCCCGACGGCAGCGCCGGGCCGACCGGCGAGGTGGGCTTCAAGGCCGAAGCCGGGCGCTACCACCTCTACGTCGCGCTGATTTGCCCCTGGGCATCGCGGACGCTGATCGCTCGCAAGCTCAAGGGCCTTGAGGATGTCGTCTCGGTCTCTGTCGTCGAGCCGGCACTGACCGATCAGGGCTGGCGTTTCGGGGACTATCCCGGTTCATCCCGTGACGACGTCAACGGCGCCACATACCTGCACGAACTCTACACGCGCGCCGATCCGCACTACACCGGCCGCGCTACCGTGCCCGTCCTGTGGGACAGGAAGCGCGCAACGATCGTCAGCAACGAATCCGCCGAGATCGTGCGCATGTTCAACTCCGGCTTCGGGGACCTGGCGACGGACGCGTTCGAGCTCTATCCCGAGCATCTGCGCGCTGCCATCGACGGGCTGAACGATCGCATCTATCCGAGCCTCAACAACGGCGTCTACCGCGCCGGTTTCGCGACGACACAGATCGCCTACGAGGAAGCCTTCGCCGAGGTGTTCGGCATGCTCGACGAGCTCGAAACCCGGCTGGAGCGAACCGGCCCCTTCCTGTTCGGCGACGCGTTTACGGAAGCTGATATCCGTCTTTTCGTGACGCTGGTGCGCTTCGATGCGGCCTATCATGGCCTGTTCAAATGCAACCTGCGCCGCATTGCCGACTATGATCGGTTAAGCGCCTATCTCGCCCGCGTTCTCGCTGTTCCCGGCATCCGAGAGACCGTCAATATCGATCATATCAAGCGCGGCTACTATTCGATCAAGGCACTTAACCCGACCGGCATCGTCCCGCTTGGTCCCGATCTTCCGGGGCTGGCTCCCGTCAACCTGTCTCCGCGTGAAGCGGTTCTTTCAAAGGAAGTCCGCTCATGAGCGCACTCGTTATTTTTCTCCATGGAGTAGGCAGCCGCGGCGCGGATCTAGCTGGGCTCGGCGGTATGTGGGGGCCGCAACTGTCGGATACGGCCTTCGCCGCTCCGGACGCCCCCTTCGCATTCGATCAGGGTGGGCCTGGCCGGCAATGGTTCAGCGTACGTGGCGTGACCGAGGCCGATCGCCCGCAACGGGTGGCCGATGCGCGCGAGGCCTTCGATCAGACCATCCGAGCGATTATAGAGACGCATGGCCTTGCCGGACGTCTCGAGCGCGTCGCGCTTGTGGGATTCTCGCAAGGGTCGATCATGGCGCTGGACGCCGTCGCCTCCGGTCGCTGGCCGGTTGGAGCGGTGGTTGCCTTTTCCGGACGCCTGGCCTCGCCCGAGCCTTTGGCGCCCGCGACCGGCACGAAAGTGTTGCTTGTCCACGGTGACGCCGATCCGGTGATCCCGGCGCAGGAATCCGCTCAGGCGGAGGCAACCCTTCAGACCGCCGGTGTCGATGCCCGCCATCAAAGACTTCGGGGACTCGGCCACACGATCTCTGCCGAGGGGGCCGCAATCGCCGGCAAATTCCTCGACGATGTTTTCGGTGCAGTTGCAGTCTCGGAGTGAAATGCAACGCGTGCGGGACGATAGTTTCCACGCGTTTATTCCTGAGAAGAGCATCGCCAAGAAACCGAGAAAGTGATGAAGTGCCACCGATTGCTCCAACGGTCGTACACGGAATAGTATAATCCCATCATCATTGCATTGTGCAGGCTTGAATGGACCTCAACTATGGATCGTCTCGATTGTGAACGCATGTTCGTCACCGTGCTTGACACGGGGAGTTTCGCGGCGGCCGCGCAACGGCTCGGCACGAGCAGCGGACAAGCCTCGAAGCTGGTTTCGAAACTGGAGGCTGATATCGGGGTCCAGCTCATCAAGCGCACTACCCGCGCGCTATCGGTGACGGAGGTCGGGCAGGCCTATTATGAGCGGATGAAGGTCCTGCTCGAGGAATTCGACAGCCTAGACGCCTCTGTCCGCAACGCCTCCGGCGCTCCCGCCGGGCGCCTTCGGCTGACGGCCCCTATGACTTTCGGGACGACCTGCCTTACCCCCGTGCTGATCGACTTCGCCAATGCCTTTCCGCAAATCCAGCTCGATGTCAGCTTCTCCGATCGGGTCGTAAATCTCGTCGACGAAGGGTTCGATGTCGCCATCCGGATAGGCAAGCCGCAGGACAGCGCCATGATCGCCCGAAAGATCTGCGACGCCCGCGTCGTTGTCGTCGCGGCTCCTTCCTATCTCGCCAGCAGGGGGCTGCCGGGAACACCGGAAGATCTGGACGGACACGACTGCATCATCGACACCAATTTCCGCGATCCGTTCCATTGGACATTCAAGTCAACCGCTTCACCGGAATCGTTGACGGTGACAGTATCGGGACGGTTGAGCTTTTCGAACGGCGAGACATGCCTCGCCGCAGCTACGGCCGGTCTCGGTATCGCCCGCGTGCCGAGCTTCATTGCGGGGCCTCTTGTTCGCGCTGGACGCGTGCAGCCGTTGTTCACTGATCGCGAGGATGCGCCGCTCGCCATTCATGCGCTTTACCCGCCCGCACGGCATCTGGCTCTCAAGGTTCGGGCGGTCGTCGACTTTCTCGCGAGTTGCTATCGCGGGCAACCGGAATGGGATCGTGGCTGGTGACCATTGCCGTTCGTCCGGAAGAACGGCCCCATATCTTCATGTCATGCTGTTGCAACGTTCGGCTTCGCACACTCATCACATAGCAACCGATGAGGGCCTGATGGTGGCAGGAAAGTTCAGTAGTCGAACTCAAGAAACCTTGCAATTCAAACAAGCCCGGAAAGATGCGGCTGAAATTTGCTGGAATCAGTCGGGGGATACGGAACTTTGGCGACGCTGTCGTTCCCTGCCGCAATAATTATCGTCGACGACTAAGATGCTACAGCCATGGATCCGATCTCAACCATCTAAAAAAGGGAGCGATGCAAGTTATCCGTCACTATTTTCTCTTTTGGTTTCGGCCAGGTATGTGTCCATAGTTCGGGATGCACTCGACCAATGCGCCGTGCAGGAGAATTCTTGTTGTGTTTTTATTGTTCTTTTCAAATCCTGAACTGTGTTTCCATCACCAGGCCAAACGCAGCTCAGGTCAGAACGACGATCGGATTGATCGTAAAGACGCGCGCGATTCTGACCGGGAGCGCACCGGAGGCGACGTCATAAACCAATGACTGAAAAGGTATCTCGACGAGGTCCAAGACGTGCCTGCCATAGCTTGTCAGCGAACCCGGGCACGGGATCGCTCATTTGGCCCCGACAATGCCCGCCGTGAAGACGAGGCCACCGCGATCCGCGCAGAGCAGCGAATCTTCCAGTGTCGTCGTGCCAAGGAGTTCGAGAACCTTGTCGAAGCGCAAACCGATGGAGGCGATCGCGCCATCGTCGATGATGACCCGGTGGGCGCCGAGCTGTTTTAGGGCTGTAATCCGGCTTTCCCGGCGCGTGGTGGCGAACACGTTCGCGCCGGCCCGACGCGCGAGTGCGACGCTGCCATTCCGACTGAAGTCGTGACACACGCAGGAGGCGTTGTCTTTGCTGAAGATCAAGCGACGAGAACAGGGATCCCCATGCCGTCTGGAGCATATCCGGGAGCGTGGCGAGGACGCCCCAGGGAAGATTTGTCTCGATCTTGACCACATTCTTGGTCGGCACGCAGTTGAACTGCGCATGGCCGCGTTGAACTGCGTGCCATGCCGCCCATCACCGTCGCCACGACATAGCAACGGGCGAAGTCGCCCCCGGTGCCTCCTCAATGGCGCCTACCGCCTCAATCCCGAGGATCCGCGGAAGACTTACCGTGGCAGACCCTGCCTGGTAAAAAGCTCGGACCGGTTAAAGCCAAATGCCTTTACACCGATCCGAGCCCATCCCGAGGTTGCTTTCAGCTGCTAGTTGAAAACCATGCCTCCATCTATGATGACAGCCTGCCCCGTCATGTAGTCGGAATCCGGTCCCGCGAGAAACGCTACGCATGCAGCCACGTCGCCGGGCTCCGATATCCGCTTCAGTGCGATGTTTTTCGCGAACTGCTCCATGCCCCACTCAAACGTTTCGCTGGCATTGTCGGCCAGATCCTGC
This sequence comes from Agrobacterium tumefaciens, assembly GCF_013318015.2. Classification (NCBI taxonomy): domain Bacteria; kingdom Pseudomonadati; phylum Pseudomonadota; class Alphaproteobacteria; order Hyphomicrobiales; family Rhizobiaceae; genus Agrobacterium; species Agrobacterium tumefaciens. The sequence goes on from NZ_CP115843.1 coordinate 154,755, forward strand.
GCGACCTTCTGCATCATTGGCGTGTTGACGATGCCAGGGCAGTAGGCATTCACGGTGATTCCATGGGCTGCTAGGTCGCGCGCCGCCGTTTGTGTGATGCCTCTAACGGCGAACTTGGTCCCGCTATAGACAGCGAGCTCGGGATTTCCCACCTGACCAGCCTGGGAGCAGGCATTAATGATCTTGCCGCCGTGACCCAAGGACTTGAACGTCTTGACTGCGGCCTGGATCCCCCACAAAACACCGCCCACATTGATGTCGAATGCGCGGCGGTAAATCTCGGGTGTTATATCTTCGATCGGTGTGATCGGTGCAACGCCTGCATTGTTGATAACGACATCGAGCCCGCCGAGCTGCCTGGCGGCCTCCTCGACAGCAGCGAATACGGAGTCGCGATCGCTCACGTTGACCTCGACGACGCAGGCCGTTCCCCCGGTAGCCTCTATCTTTTTGACCACGGCATCCGCCGACGACACATTCATGTCCGCGCAGGCTACGGCAAAGCCGTCCTTCGCGAGACGAAGCGCAATGGCTTCACCTATGCCCTGACCAGCACCGGTAATAAACGCGACTTTTCCAAAGTTTCTTTCCATTGTTTTGATCCTCTTGGGTGGCGTACGTTAGTTGATCTCCATGACTGGCGGCTCAAGCGGCCATCTGATCAGCGATCCAGAAACGCACACAGGTCGTTGGTAAAACTTCACAGGATTCTTGAAGGCAAAGATGTGGTCGCCTTCCTCCTCGGCTGAGTAGACAACAGGCTCCGATCCATTGATCTGCGCCTGCATCCATCGCTGGCTCAGGACATTGTTGCTGTTGTCGCTGGTGAAGATCGCGGTCGGAACGTCGATCTTGCGGCTGATCACGTCACGCTCTTGACCGATTGCTGGCGATCCATTTTCCGAAGGCCGTCATCAACGCCGTGAGGAACTTTTCGGTGTTCTCGTTCACAAGGTTTCCGCTTTCGTCGAGCAGGTTCCCGACGCCGCCGATATAGGCTTCTGGCTGCTGCAAAGTCGGCACGTCTAGAAAGACCAGCGACTGGCGCAGATGATGGTTGGCTCCGAACCCGCCGATCCCTCCTGGCGAGACGCTGACGACCGCACCGGGCTTGCCGCTCCACACGCTCTTGCCGTACGGCCGGGACCCGACGTCGAGTGCGTTCTTGAGAACGGCCGGCACCGAGCGGTTATATTCCGGCGTGACGAACAGGACGGCATCGAAAGGTCTCACCTTGTCTCTGAATGCGGCCCAGGCGGCAGGCGGAGTCTCTAGTTCAAGATCCTCGTTATAGAGCGGCAGATCACCGATCTCGACGATTTCAAAGTTCAGGTCCTTCGGTGCAAGGCCCATGAGCACATGCGCCATTTTGCGGTTGAGTGAGGCCTTGCGCAGACTGCCGACAAGAACGGCGACGGATGTGGTCATGGCGTTTTTCCTTGCGAGGTTGATTGTGATGCAGGTTGACGGGTGGTTGATTGAGCGATTCCTCGCCTGTCCATGCCGGTGCCCGCCCTGGACTTGATCTCAGCTTGAAGTAAGCCAACCATTCTCACGAATGACCAGCCAGGTCTTCGCGGCTACGCCCTCGCATCCTGAGAACAAGCGCTAGGAAGAAAAGAAACACTACGACCAGGCCGGAGATCATGGCCGGCACGATGTAAGGCTGCATCCGGGCGAGCAGCGGCTGCGGTCCACCGGCGCGGGAGACAGCCACGTCGGCCAGCGACACACGTGCCTGCGGATTGCCATAGCTGGACAGCAGATAATTGGAGATATCCGCCACCTGTTGATCGGAGAGCGCGCCGACGAAGGAGCCCGTGCCGAAGTGGGGCATCAGGACCTCCTTACCGCCCGCATTGCGCTCGATGCCGTAGAGTACGGTAGCGACGAGATTTGCCGGCTCGATGGCTCCAGTAGCGGTATTGTGGAACAGCGACGGATAGGCCTGGTTCTCGCTGCCGGCACCGGTAGGTTGGTGACAGCTGGCGCAATTGCCGCTGTAGAGTTCCGCGCCGGTGCGCAGGCTGTCATGGGCATTGGAGGGGAAGATTCCGCGGATCTCGGCCTCGCTGCTGACCGAAGCACCGAAGTCATGCGCTGGCTTCGTTTCGCGCGGATCACGAATAGCGGGAACCGACTTCAGATAGATAGCAAGTGCCCGAAGATCGGCCTCGGGAAGATGCTGCAGACTGTTCTCCACCGCCTCCGCCATGCCGCCACCGGCCTGGTTCTTCCCGTCAGCGTGACCGGTACGGAAATAGGTCACCAATTCGTCGGTGCTCCAGCCGCCGATACCGCTCACCGGGTCGGACGTGATGTTGGGAGCGAACCAGGGGCCGACAAAGCCGCCGGCCAGATAAGCGCTTGAATCCTCACCCATCAGCACACCGCGAGGTGTGTGGCAGGAACTGCAATGACCGAGTGCGCCAACCAGGTAGGCTCCTCGGTTCTGCTCCTCGCTTTTTATCGGGTTCGGCTGGAAAGGTGTCTTGCGCGCATAGATGAGGTTCCAGGCAGCCATGGAGAAGCGGATGTTGAAGGGGAAGGGCAGTGCGGTCTGGACCTGAGGCGCTTCGTCAACTGGCTGCACACCGAGCATGAAATACGCGTAGAGGGCACTGATGTCGGCGTCGGTCAGCTCGGCATAGGCGTCATAAGGCATGGCGGGATACAGATGGACGCCGTCCTTGCGCACGCCGTTGCGCACGGCGCGCCCGAATTCGGCCTCTGAATAGGTGCCGATGCCCGTCGTCTTTGACGGAGTGATGTTGGTGGAGACGATCGCGCCGAGCGGGGACTCGATGGCGTAGCCGCCAGCGAATGGCTTGCCGCCTCGCGGAGCGGTGTGGCAGGCCATGCAGTCGGCGCCGGTGGCGACCATGCGGCCCTGCTGCACGAGTGCAACATCCTGGGCCTGCGCCCCAAGGGGTGCGAGTGCGACTAACAGCGTGGCGCACAGGAGAGCGCCGGAGAGGGCATGTTCTACCTTCATCGTCATGCCCTCAGCGCGCCGGAGATGTCGTCCGCAGCCTTGATGCCGAGGGCAGCCATGGTTAGGGTCGAGTTGACCACGCTTGCAGAGGGCATGGCGCCGCCACCGGGAATCCAGAGGTTGGCGTGGTCATGGGCGCGGCAATTGCCGTCCACAACGGAGGTCGTTGGGTTAGCACCCATGATGGTGCCCCCCATGATGTGGTTGTTGGCGTTGAGCGCCGTCGTGATGTTCAGCTCAGTGGCGTTGAACAGGCCCGCGATCTGCTTCAACTGCGACACGGAGGCCTCGTAGCCATTCCGGACATAGTCACCCACGTCGTAATAGACGTCGGGGCAGGCAATGCCATGCGGGTCGCGGCGGGTCTTGCTGAGTGTCACGCGGTTCTTCGGATCCGGCAGCGGTTCGAGGCTGATCGACAGATCGACGCCATGGATGGTGCGCTTGCGAATCTCCGCGTCGAGCTCCGCGCCAACGAGGCCCGCCTTCAGCGCCGCATTGGTGGCGGAGGTGACCTGCGTGATGTTGTTGAGGATCATCTTGTTGGCGGAATAGTCGGAGCGGAATGCACCGTCGCGGGGGCCGACGAGGCAGCTGCTCTGCGCCGGACCACGGCCGACCCAGAGCGGCTCCTCTGACTGGAAAAAGCAGTGAAAGCCGGAATGATCCATCATGTTGCGCCCGACCTGGTCGGACGAATTGGCGATGCCCGCCGGGTTAAGCTCGTTGGCAGCAGCCAGCAGAAGGCGCGGCGATTCCAAAGAGTTGCAGGCGATGACAAAAGCTTGTCCCGTCGCCTTATGGGATCGATGCTCGTTGTCGTACCAGTGGACCGCCGTGACGCGGTTGTTGGCGTCGGTGTCGATCCGGTAGACGACGGATTCGGCCAGTACCAGCGCCCCCTTGGCCTCGGCGGCCTCGACGGTGTGGATGCCGTTGTACATGGCGCCGATCGGACAAATGGGCTGACAATTGTTGTTGCCGCAGCAGGTGGGTCGACCATTCCAGGGCCGGGTGCTGCGTCCCTGCGGGATGGGCACCGAGCGGAAGCCGTGGGCGTTTACCACCTCGGCGAAGCGCTTGTCGCCATAGCTCCACGGAACCATGTCCATCGGATAGGGGCGGGAGCGTTCAGCGGGCGACTGCAGGGCGGGATCGTTCGGCCCTGCGACCCCCATGGCGTCTTCGGCGCGACAGTAATATGGCTCAAGCTCGTCATAGGAGATGGGCCAGTCGAGCCCGACGCCGTAGGTGGAGTGCATCTTCAGGTCGACTGGCAGATGCCGCCAGCTGGAGGCGGCCCAGTGCCAGGTCGTACCGCCCACAGTCTTCAGATAACCCTGCTTGAAGCCCTTGCCGTCGGGGCCGGAAAGCTCGACGAAATTGTTCTCGGGCCAATAGAGCGGGGCCGGCGCCCATTTGGACTGCGGGAAGAGGCCCTGGAAATCTGAGCCGGCTCGATTCTGGAATGGCATGTTGCGCCAGTTCTCAACCGCCTGGGCGCGCTCGATGCGCAGACCGGCATCCAGCACCAGAACGGCCTTCCCTTCTGCCGCAAGTTGGTCGGCGATCAACGCGCCGACCACGCCTGAGCCAACAATCACGACATCAGCGACCGCGTCGCCATTTGAAAATACGGGGCGTTTCACGATCAGAGAACCTCGGGGCTGTTCACGGGCATGCGGCTGATGCCGGGTGGCAGCGCGCTCCACCACATGGGGCCCTTGTTGCAATAGGTTGGGACCGTCAGGCCATCAGCGACGGGCGCGTACATAAGCGCGTCCTTGTAGGCGACGACGACCGGGCCCTTCTGGGTGTCCACGGTACCTTTGTACCAGGCTGCGATGATGCGCATCAGCGCGCCGTCGAGGCCTGCCTCAACAGCCGCGTCCTTTAGCCCCCGTGGGCTCAGGCCGAGAGTGGCGAAGCCGACGAGGCGGGTGATCTCTTCACCCATCCCGTCGCCGGAAAGAGCCTCGAACATGCGCTGGGCAGTGTCGGGCGATAGCTCGGCCCGCCCTGTTGCGATCCGAGATAGGTTGAGAAAGTCCCTGGCATCGTCAGCCGGATCCGCGATAGCCTGTGGCGCTGGTAGCGCGGCGAAGCCGAAAAGGAAGAAAGCGGCGCTGGTGAGCAGGGTGCGGCGGGAAACTGGCCTGGCTGTAAACGGCGCGGAGCGGGGCAGGGCTCCGCTGACGCCAGAATGTCCTCTAGCGATCAAATTTGATCCCTCTTATAGACCGAAACGATATGTGTCGGCATGGAAAATCCTAACGTTCTTAGAATAGATCCAGAAGCGGTGGCGATATAGTGCGTGTTCAGTCTACTGACTGTAGACCTCGCGGATATCCGGCGCGTCGGGGGCAACTGCAGTAAGCGACCGAGATCGGATCGCGGGTGACGGCGACCGCTTTGGCGAGCGCATGGCAGGCAGGCAACGCCTTGAATCCGAAGATGGTGAGAACGATGGTCTGTCATGTCGGAGGACGGGATAGGGCTCCGTGTGTGCGGCATTCACTGATCGGACCCAATTAAACCCGGAGTGAGCGAGGGGACAGGTTGTTTGATACTATGGGGATTTAGCCTAAGTAGTGGATCGCATTTTGCATGGTTGAGCCTTGCCGGAGCCAATGAACAGGTCTGACAGAAGATTTTTGTTGGCTGGCTGGCAGACCGCCTGGATCGGGTCCGCATACCCGTGATGTAATGGCGTCGCAGCAACCGGGGCACTGGTGCGTCAAAGGTGGTGGCTTTGGTCCAGCTTCAGTTGTTGACGGCCATCGGCAAGCAGGGCGCAACAACGAATGCGATTAAATCCGTCGGGAAGGGTGTGAAGCAGGATGCGACGGATGAACTCGTGGGCATCGAGCGCCATTACCTCCTGCCTCCCGGCCGTTCGATATTATAAGCCTCCGGTCGGTCGGGGCATTCAAGCATTGGTGCGAACCTGAATGCCAATGCCAACAAGAGTGAGAATCGGCGGCAGAACGAAACACCACATTCCAAACTGGATGTACGTGAGCGCCGCCAAGGCGCAGCCCAACGCAAAGGTTGCAACGGCAATAGCGAGTCGGACAATGCCTGACTTGATCGGAGCAGGGTCCACCCCAGCGTTTGGACTAAGCAACGCTGCGACATCCAACATGATCTGGGTGGTCGTTCCCGTCATTAGCGTCGTGGGAGGAGCACCGTTTAGGCGCACGCGATGAAACCCATTTTGGATAGCCATTGCCGCAACAATCAGCATGCCAGTTGTGATCAGAGGCATGCCGTCCGGATTGTCGAATTTGCCATAGTGGATCGCCAGCGCCGCCGCTGCAGACAGCAGCAGGAACTGAACGCAGAGCATAGTCACCACCGTTCGCTTGCCTGACATCGAAATTCTGAGCGACGCCGTGCGCGCGATGAGGATTGCCACGCAGAAGACTGGCAACGCCAACAATTTGCTGAGAATGCCTGTACTACCGTGAGCGATAGCGGCACCGATCATTACAAAATTACCAGTTACGTGAGCAGTAAAAAGGCCATTCAGAGCAAGAAAACCTGCAGTGTCGACATACCCACCGATGAAGCTAAGGAGTGTCGCAAGGGGATTTTTCATTCAGCGCTCCAGATAATACTTGGTCCCCGATATCGCCATATGGCGGTCATTAGCATGATGCCGGGACTGGGTGGGGTTATAGACGACGGGAAGCAGGCGGCGTCAGCGGCCGCCTGCTCTTGACGCCTTGCTTACACACGTCCCATGAACGCTAGCCGCCTCGATGGCCGGTTTGTGTCCAGACACGTCGTCCTATCTGTCAGGCCTCGGCGGCGATCAGCTCCGCTGCCCGATATCCGATGAAGACGGTCGGGGCGATGGTGTGCCCGCGGATGAGGCTCGGCATCACCGACGCGTCTGCCACGCGCAGACCAGCCACTCCCTTCACCTTGAGGTCCGGCCCCACGACCGCGGCGTCGTCGTCGGCCGCCCCCATTCGGACCGTCCCAACCGGATGGAAAACAGTGCCGATGTCCTTGCGCACAAAGGCGGCAAGTTCCTCGTCACTGGCGTCCTTCGGAGGAAACACGGCTTCCGCCCATGGTGCCAGCACAGAGGCCTGGGCTACGCGCTGCGCAATGCGCAGCCCGCTGACAAGCGTGCCGATATCTGCCGGATCGCTCAGATAGCGAGGATCGATGACAGGCTTGGCATACGGGTCGGCCGAAGCCAGACGCACTGTGCCTCGGCTCTTGGGCTGTAGCAGCACCGCTCCAATGGTAACTCCCGAGCGGCTTTCTGCATCGCTCACGTTTCCGAACTCGCCCGGCGACGTATTGTACGACAATAGAAGTTCGATGTCGGGAACCTTGGCGTCTCCGAGCGTCGCCCAACCTACTCCGTTTTCAGGGAAGTAGTTCGCCCGGCCCGTGTGATCGTTCAGCCATTGATTTGCATCAGTGTCGGACAAGCCCATTGGGACGGAGCCATCAACACCCGATTTGGCCAACGTGTAGGCGTGCGAATAGATGTGATCCTGCAAATTTGCACCGACTGCCGGTGAATCGACAAGGGTCGTGATGCCCAGAGTTTCTAGATGCGCATGCGGACCGACGCCGGACAGCATGAGGATTTGCGGTGTGTTGAACGCGCCAGCTGAAAGGATGACCTCGCGACGCGCGCTCAGGGTGCGAACGCCGTCGCCATCGCGGATCTCGACCCCCGTGGCTCGCCCTTCCTCGATCACCACCCGCAGGACATGGGCGTCCGTCATGATGGTGAAGTTGTCGCGCGCACGAACCTCTGGCGTCAGGAAGTCGTCGGCGACCGTGCTGCGAACGCCGTTGCGGAACAGCGTCTGGTAACGATCTGCCACAAACGGATCGGCCCCAGCAGAATCACCGAGCGTACCCAAACCGATCTCGACGAAGGCATCGCGAAGTTTGTCCGAGAGATCAGTCGGCGTGGAAATGTCCTCCATGTGGATGGGACCATTCTGGCCTCGCAGCGTATCAGGTCCGCGGTCTGTACTCTCGACCTTGCGGAAGGTTTCGACCGCCGCCGCACCGGTCCATCCCGAGGCGCCGGCCGCTTCCCATGCGTCGTAGTCTTCAGGCCGACCGCGCAACCATGCCCCGATGTTGAGGACGTTCGAACCACCCACTGCCCGACCGCGTGGGTGGGCAATGCTGCGCCCCCCGAGTCCCTCTTGCGGAACAGTCGCATAGGCCCAGTTCTTGTCGGAATTCCACGTTCGGACGAAGCCCCCCTGACTGCGGCCAATGTCATTTGGGTTCTCGTCTCCCGCCTCCACGAGGGCTACCGTCACCTTGAGATTTTCGCTCAGCCTTGCGGCCAGTACTGATCCGGCAACGCCTGCGCCTACAACGATATAGTCAAACTCGTCCATTGGGGTTCCAATCTGCTACAGAGGTCAGAAAGAGCGCCGTCCTCGGCGCGTTTGTCAGTCACCGCTCGCATGTAGGCGGTGGCCAAACGGCAAATGTTCTTTAAAGGGAGATGTGTGGCCGGGTCGACGATTGCCGCCTCTGCCTCCACGGGCCTTGCAAACCTAACGATAACGTTCAGGTCTGATGATGTATTGCAGCGAGGCGCTGTGTTCTAACGGAGAAGCTGCGGAATCTCCGTTGGCAAGCAAGCCGCCTTTATTTTTTTCGGGATCAGCCCTTGGGATCCGTCGGCGGCTCACCGAACAGCTTTCCTGCGCCAGCCCAGTCACTGGGAGCAACATCCTCGAAAATGACGTAGATATAACTCGCGTCGGTTCCCGTGTTTCGAACAATGCTTTCAGTGATTTCTGCTGCGACTTTCTTCTTCTGTTCGTGGTTCTTGCCTTCGAACCAACTCACTTTGACGACCGGCATAATACATTCTCCTTCATCTCTGTGCCCGACCGCGTCTCGATCAGGGCAAATGACATTGTGATAATTTTATTGTATCTGCATCGCCATTAAAGGGGCATCGACAGCGACTCTGTGTAGACTTATGTTCGTCAATCGGCCGACGGACGCGCTTCGCGGCCACCTCGTCGCGAAGCGGGAAGGCGAGCCTCGGGGGGGTGAGCCTTTCGGAGAATGACCAATCAAGGTGTCTGGGCCAAGAGCTTCCTGGAGTGGCGCAGCAGCAGAAAGGATTTAAATGGGGCAAATAGATCATCTCGCCGGCGTTCAGGCCTTCGTCGAGGCAGCGGATACCTGAACTTCACCGAGGCCGCGCACGCGCTGGGTGTAACCAAATCTGCAGTTGGCAAGAGCGTGAGTCGCCTCGAGGCCCGGCTTGGCGTCGAACTCATTCACCGCAGTACACGCCGTCTTGTGCTGACCGCCGACGGAGAAGCTTATCTCGCCGTCGCACGCCGGGCACTTGAGGAGATCAGTGCGGCTGAAACCTTCCTATCGAGCGGGAACAGCGTCATTGCGGGAAGGTTGCGCGTCGACGGGCCCGCGGCTTGGGGCCGCGAGGTCCTTTTGCCGATCCTGACCGAGATTGTACGGGAACATCCCGGCCTGCATCTTTCCATGACCTTCACGGATCGCATCATCGATCCAGTCGAAGAGCGTGTCGATCTTGTCCTACGGTTCGGCGAAACCGCGGACACTACCGGCCTCATCACGCGAAAGCTGGCTGAGCAGCGCGCGCCGCTGGTCGCGGCACCGTCATATCTCGCGCGAAAAGGAACCCCCAGCAGGCCGGAAGACCTTAACCGCCACGATTGTATCACGGGGGTTAGGCGAGATGTGCCGATCGGCTACAGGATCGCACGTGGATCTAGCCCGATGGAACGTCTTCCGGTCGTCCCGACGCACGAAATCGGCGACGGCTCGGCAGTGGTGGAGGCAGCCATAGCCGGACTCGGGATCGCACAAATGCCCTGGTCGCTGGTTGCAAAGGAACTGGCTGACGGGCGATTGGTCGAAGTCCTGCCCGAATATGGAACCGTGCATGTCGGAATATATGCATTATGGCCCAAGACCCGCCATCTGCTGGCACGCGTGCGCCACGTCGTGGATGTTTTGTCGGAGAAGGGACAGCGAGGCGCGCTTTAAGCCGCCAGCGCATTCTGATCATTAACAATTCTTGTGAAAGTGCCGAATACGTGCCCGGGCAGATGCCGCCCACAGGAGAATGGCTGCGACCCGAAAGCCGTGGTGAAGGCGGGGGTATTGCTGGAATAGCGAGGAAAACGCGAAGCCCCGGTCTTGGTATCTGGATATTGCCGATGCTGCAAAGGATGCAGAAATAGCTTAACTTAATACATCGATGCGAAGCAGACATTCATTCTGTCCGGGTCACTGCATGTTATTGGTTCTCTGCCAGAATGTGAGATTCGTGCATTCAAGATTTCATATTAATCTTTTCTGCCACCAAGTGATGGTCGCCCGGAGAGGCGTGACCTGCGCGTTTCCGCCTTTCCTTATCGCGACAGTTCCTTTTTCAAGGCGTCGATGAACAGTTGAGTTCGCAGCGGCAGCAGCCTGCGTCCAGGGATGATCGCCCAGATCGGTATCTCTGCCTGCTGCCAGTCTTTGATTACGCGAACCAGAGCGCCGGAACGCATGCTTTCAGCCGCGAGGTGATTTGCCAGCGGTGCGATCCCCGCGCCATTCAACGCCATATGCATCAGAATGCCCGGTGAGTTGGCCGTCACCCGCGCCTGCAGGTTCCCCTCCCAGGTTTTATCCTCCGAAACGAGTCTGAGACGCATCGGCTCCCCGATGCGCTGCGTCAAATGCAGGACTTCATGCGAACCGAGATCGTCGGGCGAGTCTGGGATACTGTGTCCAGTCAGATATCCCGGCGAAGCATAAAGGCCCATATGGATGGTGCCGACACGCCGGGCGGCCAGGGTGGCATCATCCTGGAGATCACCGATCCGTACGGCCAGATCGAAATTCTCGGCAATCAGGTCGACCCGGCGGCGGGAGACATCGACATCCACCAAAATCTTCGGATGCGCCACCATGAAGCGGGTGATCAGAGCCCCCAGCATGTCGCTGGTGAAATCGGTGGGCATCGAAAGGCGTAGGTGTCCGCTGGGCTCCAATGTGCGACCCTGTATCAGATCGGCAGTCGCCTCGACCTCCGCCGCCACATGTTCTGCATGTACGAGAACGGTTGCTCCAAAGTCAGTCAGAGTCAGTGTTCTAGTGGTCCTTTGAAGGAGCTTTTCGCCAAGCTGGTTTTCCAGCATCATGACCCGGCGGGAGATGGTCGAATGTGGGACGCCAAGTTGCTCTCCGGCTTTCTTGAAACTGCCTTGACGCACAACTGTCGCGAACATGACAAGGTCATTCGGATCGGGTCGGCCCATTTTTTATATCCATTTTGACGCGTTCTATTATCTCATTTATGGGATTTCGAAACCCATTTCCATGACTTTATCTTATCTGCGGGTTTGATAGTTTCTCCCCATCGGCGGCGGAAAGCAGCCGCCAACCAGATGGAGAAAGCTCATGTTCAAGATTGCTCACCGTAAATTTCTCGTCGGCGCACTGGCACTTGCAACCGGCCTGTCGGCTGTGACTGTTGCCGCAGTTTCACCAGCATCTGCGCAGACGGCTGGCACCGAAGCCCAGTCTGCCGCATCGCTTGCAGTTGTCATGGACTTCCTGTCGAACACTGCCCCTGATAAGGTCGAAGCCGCTGCAAAGCGTCTGGTGGCCGAAGATGCGACATATGTTTCGCTGAACTTCGACAACCCTGAACTGAAGAAGATCGAACCATGGACCGGCACCGCGAAGGGACCCTCTGCCTATAGCAGCACCTTCATGCGCGTCGCCAACTATTGGAAAATTGAAGACTTCAGCGTCACCGATAAGATCGCATCTGGCGAAGACGTCGCCATCTTCGGTAGATTCACCTACCGCTCTGTTGTGGTTGGCACGGTGTTCACATCGCCCTTCTCGATCCATGCTAAGGTCAAGAACGGCAAGATGACATACTTCCAGTTCATGGAAGATACCTACGCCTCGGCAAGCTCGTTCCGCCAGTCCGGTTCCTGGACTGTCCAGACCACCGAGGGCTCCGCACCGTTCACGGTCGGCGGCAAGTAATCGGCTCTCACCAAATCTCATTATCTTCGAAAATCGTCAGTGCTCATAGTGCTGGCGGCGAAAATTCCAGCAGGCCCTGACCTTCATGGTTTTTCGGTCTGCCGCTCGGGAGACAATCGATGGACCTTCAGCTCACAGGCTTTCACCACCTGACAGCAATCACGGCAAACGCAGCCGAGAACGCGCGGTTCTACACGCAGACGCTCGGCATGCGGCTGGTCAAAAAAACCGTCAATCAGGACGATACGACTGCCTATCATCTGTTCTATGCGGACGGCGTTGCCACACCTGGCACCGATCTCACATTCTTTGACTGGCCAGTTGACCGCGAACGTCGCGGCACCCACAGCGTCTCCAGAACTGGGCTTAGGGTCACAGGACCGGACACCCTGACTTATTGGGAGTCCAGGTTTAAAGAGTTGAAGGTGATGTCTGGAGACGTAGTCCAGATCGATGGCCGTGCGTCGCTTGATTTCGAGGACGGCGAAGGCCAGCGCTTCCGGCTGGTCGACGATGGAGGGCCAGCGCCCGCGAATCCTTGGGACCGCAGTCCGGTACCTGCGGAATATCAGATCAAAGGCCTTGGGCCGATCATCATGAGCGTTCCCGATATTACAAACACCGAGCTGGTTCTGACACGCGTGATGAACATGAAGGAAGTCCGCTCGTACGGCTCTCCTGACGGAAATGGGGATGTTCATGTGTTTGAAATGGGCGAAGGCGGCCCGTCGGCAGAACTACACGTCGCCGTCCAGGCTGGGTTGCCAGCCGCTGGACAAGGTGCTGGCGCCGTCCACCACGTAGCATTCCGAACGCCAGATGAGACGCAACTGAAAGCTTGGACGGAGCGGCTGAACTCCGTTCGGCTGCCATCGTCTGGGGAAGTCGAGCGGTTTTATTTTAAGTCGCTATATTTTCGTGAGCCGAACGGCGTGCTGTTCGAGATCGCAACAGACGGCCCCGGCTTTGCGGTCGATGAACCACTTGAGACCCTTGGCGAAAGTCTGTCTCTTCCACCATTCCTCGAACACAAGCGCCAGCAGATCGAAGCAAGACTGAAGTCGCTTATCTGAGCGGCCTCGGGATAATTCCAGACTTCCAGAGGGAACCAATGAAATGTCCAAGATCCTCGTCCTCTGTTTCGTCCCACGGCCAAATCGAAACCACGGCTTATGCCGCCGCAGAAGGTGCGAAGTCGGAACGCGCCGATGTTATCGTCAAGCGCGTTCCCGAGCTAGTTCCGGATGATGTTGCCAATTCCTCTTACTTCAAGATGGACCAGCTAGCTTCCATCGCGACTGCAGAAAAGCTTGCGGAGTACAATGCGATCATCGTCGGCGCGGGTACGCGGTTCGGTACTGTCGCCGCGCAGATGCGCAACTACCATAATTAATGGCGATGAATCACGCCAGCCATCGGAAGTCGAACTCGAAGGTGCTCGGTTCCAAGGCGCGCATGTCGCGAGGATCACGGCCAATCTCCCGGTGGCCTTAATCATGGCGAACTCTTTCTCTCGGAGAACACAATGGAGCAGCAGATCGCCTTCTACAGACCCTTTGCCCTATCCGCGATGCGGATTTCGCTCGGGCTGGTTATCTTTTCGTTTGGAACAGCGAAGATTTTCAGCTTCCATTCTGGTCAGTTTACGCCTCCGCCGGGATCACTCCCTTGGCTCGCGGGACTGATCGAGCTGATAGTCGGGTTCTTTTTTGTGATCGGTTTTCAAACCCGGATCAAAGTATTTGTCCTCAGCGGTCAAATGCCGGTTGCCTACAGCATGGCCCATCTTCCGATGAGCTTTTTCCCAACGGAAAACGCTGGATATGCTGCGGCAGTTTTTGCCTTTGTATTCTTCTATTTTGTGTTTGCCGGTGCGCCGAAGTTTTCAACCACGAAATCAAGGAAGCTTCTCAATTTCGGCGTCAACCGCCGATCCGGCGCATAGAGGACATGCAAAGGCCGTGTCGGCACATGGTAATCTCGCAGGAGCGCAACCAACTGGCCGTTGTCGAGATAGTCGCGCACAAGTTCCAGTGGCTGCAACATAATTCCCAGGCCTTCCAAAGCCGCGCAAAGGAGAGGCTCCCCATGATCTGCCACAAGCCGACTTGTGACGGGGATGATTTGTCGTCCATCTGGGCCATCAAAAGTCCAGTGGGTGCGCAGTTCCGTGTGGGAAAAGCCAAGGCATTCGTGCTGCGCCAGATCCTGCGGCGACGCCAAGGGTGGTGCTTTTTCCAGATATTTGGGCGATGCGCAAAGAGCGAGCTGATAGGGAGAAAGCCGTCTGGCAATCAACCCGCTGTCCGAAAGCTCTCCCACCCGAAACACGGCATCATAGCCCTCGTCGATTAGGTCCACTGCGCGATTGGCCAGTGTCAGCTCAACCGACAATTCGGGGAACATTTTCATGAATTTGGGGAGGAGTGGGGAAAGGGTGCGCATGCCGAAGCTGACAGGGGCGTTGATGCGCAGGCGTCCTGCAGGCACTGCGCGTGTTTCTTCCGCCATGCTTTCCGCCGTCTCGACCTCTGCCAGGATGATTTTCACGCGCTCATAGAAGACCCGGCCGAAATCGGTCAGACTCTGTCTACGCGTCGAGCGATGGAGAAGCTGGACACCCAGGTGCTGCTCAAGCTTCTGGACATGTTTGCCGACAAGCTGAGATGACATCTGCAATGCTTCGGCCGCGGCGCTGAATGAGCCGCAGTCCACGGCTCTGACAAACACTTCCATTCCCGTAAGACGATCCATTCAAAACATTCCGTTTCAAGTGATGCGATGATCGTGCGATTTATCTGTCTTTGTTTCAGAGGCAAAGTGTCTTTAGTCGAAAAGAGAGGATATGGAAATGAAAGTCGCAGTCATTGGAACAGGGAACATGGGCTCTGGATTTGCCCGGGCATTTGCTGCTCGAGGCGTTGATGTCGTCATGGGTCACCGGGATCCGGCCAAGGCCGCATCACTTGCCGCCGAAATCGGCTCGCATGTTGAAGGCGGGGGTATTGCCGCTGCTATAAAGCTTGCGGATGTTGTTTTGTTGGCCCTGCCGTACCAGGCCGTCGCTCCAGTTCTGGCAGAAGCCGGGGACCTGAAGGGCAAAATCCTGATCGACATCACCAACCCGATCACTGCCGACTACAAGGAATTGCTCTTGGGTCACACAACTTCCGCTTCCGAGGAAATTCAGAAGCTCGCAGGTGGTGCCCATGTCGTGAAAGCATTTAACACGATATTTGCGGGCCTGATTTCGCCGGAGGCCCGGACGGGCAAGACGCTGCAAGTGTTTGTGGCCGGCGATGATGAGGACGCAACGGCGAAGGTGCGCAAATTGGCTGAGACGTTGTCGTTCGAGCCTATTAATGCCGGCCCGTTGAGCAACAGCCGCTTTCTAGAACCGATAGGAGAGATGAACATCCACTTCGGCTTTTTCCTCGGTATGGGCCCGACGGTAGCGCCTGCCTGGGTTCGCGTTTGACAGAAGATGCCTGATGGAAAGCAATTTTGCGGTCCATCAGGCATCCAGCCTAAGCAAATTATCGTGGAACTGCGCTTAACTTACGTCGTGGCTGCGATACGCAACTGGAGGAACACAATGAATTTCGTACGTACAGTGCCACTCGCCATCGGAATGCTTTTTGCGGCCGAAGGCCACTCAGCAGGAACTTCTGCATCACCCGCCGTTGGCGACTTCACTCTTTCGGGTGTTTCGCTCGAACAGTCGAGCTACAAGGGTGAACCAGCCTTCAGGATGGCGATGCCATCTGAGGCTATCCAAGACCCGCAGAAGGAAAAGCTTTCGGACCGGGACTTCATGGCATGGCTGCCTCAAGATTTTGGTGATGGCGTCATCGAGATCGAAGTGGCAAGTGAACTGGTTGAGAATGCTCCAGCATACGCACGTGGGTTTATCGGCCTTACTTTCCGTATCGACAAGGACGGCCGCTTTGAAAGCATCTACCTGCGCCCGACGAACAGTACCGCGGACGATCAGGTGCGGCGCAACCACAGTGTGCAGTATGTAGCATACCCAGACTATCGTTTCGACAGGCTGAGGCAGGAATCACCTGAAAAATACGAGAGCTACGCGGAGCTTGACCTAGAACGATGGATCCATATGAAGATCCTCGTATCCGGAGAAAGGGCAGAACTCTATCTCGACGGTAGTGAACGACCTGCTTTGATTGTCAGCGATCTAAAACTGGGAGCTGGTCAACGAGGCGGTGTGGGCGTCTGGCTGGAATCCGGCACGCTGGCCTATTTCCGAAACCTGAAGGTAACCCCTGCTCCTTGAAAAAAATTGGACGGGCCAAGGGCCCGTCATGTTACGGCAATGCGGAAAGCTCAGCCTACACCTGATGATCTCTATCAGGTGTAGGCCTATGAAGTTCGCAAGCAACATTGTCCGTCTTTTTCTACGATATCTCTATCCGATCATCGTTCTTGCCATTCTAGTGGCTGGGCCTTTAAGTATTTTGCTGCTCAGGTGACATGCGGGATGCGGACGAAAACTTGGACCACCAGGAGGTAGTTCATGTATTCCCATACAGACAGAATTCGCGCGGTCGAGCTGTACATTAAGCTCGACAAGCGGGTTTAGGATCGGCGACACGATCAAACGCTTCATAGCATGGCGCAAAGCCACGGGCCTGAATCCGAAGACCAGTTTGACTTTCAACATCTTCCATTCCAATCCACGTGTGACGTCTCCGGACGAGTATCGGCTGGACCTTTGTGTCAGCACTGATCAGCCGATCAAGACGAACGAAGAGCATATTGAGGCGGGCATGATCCCCGGCGGCCGTTGCGCCGTGCTGAAAGTCGCCGACAATACTGATGATCTGGAGCCTGCCGCGCTTTACCTCTGTCGCGATTGGCTGCCGGCCAGTGGCGAGGAAGCGAGGGATTTCCCCCTGTATTGCCAGTACCTCATCTTCTTTCCGGAAGCACCTGAACATGCGGCAGTGGCAGAGCTCTTCCTGCACCAGAAATAGCGAACCTCTGTGGCGGCTTGTCCGTTTCCGTCCACGGCGGCGGACAAGCAGCTTTCAACCCAAATCTCCCGATCCGGCTCAACAGCGCGTTCGCTGAGCGTGGGCATTCCATCAGGCGATATTATAGCGGCCTTCACCGGATGGCTACTCCGCAACAACAGAAAATGATGGTGTGGAACGGCCCTTCGCACCGCATCGAGGATGGCCGCGTAAATCAAACCAAACGGTCTCCGATAAACCCGGGGCGGTTCAGTTCAATTGAAATGATTTTATTCGAATTGATGCAGCAGAAAAGGCCGGACAATGTCCGACCTTACGCGGTTTTAGATTCTGCCGGAAGTTCCTAGAGGGTTTTCCCGGTCTTACGTCCGATCAAGCCAATGATGCCATCTCTGAACATCAACACACATACGACAAATACGACACCCTGAATTACGGTCACCCAAGCGCCGAATGGGGCGAGGTAGTTTGCCATTGCGGTGATTATAAATGATCCAACAATTGGCCCAAAGATCGTCCCCATGCCACCAACCAGTGTCATCAGTACGACTTCACCTGACATGGACCAGTGTACGTCTGTTAGGGACGCCAGTTGGAACACGATGGCTTTGGTAGCGCCTGCAACACCAGTTAACGTTGCCGAGAGCACAAACACCGCGAGTTTGTACCTGTTGATGTCATAACCCAGCGAGGTAGCGCGCACCTCGTTTTCCCGAATTGCCTTGAGAGCTTGTCCGAAAGGCGAGTGGATAATTCTGTAGATCAGTGCGAGCGTCGACAAAAAGATCAGCGCTACGACAACGTAGAGCGTGCTGTCACTCGCGAGATCGATAAAGCCGAACATCTTGCCTCGTGGTACAGCTTGGATTCCGTCTTCGCCGCCAGTGAAGGGGGCCTGTACACACACAAAATACACAAGTTGCGCCAATGCGAGGGTGATCATGGCGAAGTAGATACCTTGCCGTCTGATCGCCAGGGATCCTGCTACGAAGCCTAATATCGCTGAAACAATAGCACCGAAGAGAATAGCGAGCTCCGGCGGGAAGCCCCATATCTTGGCAGCATGCGCGCAAGCGTAGCTGGCCATGCCGAAATAAGCAGCGTGACCGAAAGAGAGTAGGCCTCCGTACCCAAGGAGGAGATTGAAAGCCAACGCATAGATGGAGAAACACAGCACCTTCATGACGAAGACCGGGTACAAAAACATCGGCATGACTATCAACGCTAACGTGATGAGCCCGAAGACGATCAGGTGATCTTTGGCGCTACGATCATGTTCCGCGGGCAGGAGAGCACTTACGGTATTTTGCTCGAATTCAGTTTGAACAGTTTGTTTCATTGGAACACCTATCAATCCATATCAGACCGCGCGACCGAAGAGGCCCGCTGGCTTAATGAGCAAGACAATCATCATCACGACGAAAATGACCGTAGAGGATGCCTCGGGGTAGAAAACCTTCGTTAGTCCCTCAAGGAGCCCAAGTGAAAAGCCTGTAATGACCGAACCTAGGATTGATCCCATTCCCCCAATTACCACCACGGCAAACACGACGATGATAAGATCAGCGCCCATATTTGGATTGACGGAGTAGAGCGGGGCTGCAAGCACGCCCGCAAATGCTGCAAGCGCTACACCAAACCCATATGTTATTGTCAGGAGAAGCGGGACATTCACTCCGAAGGCTTGGACAAGCGATGGGTTCTCTGTTGCTGCTCTCAGATAGGATCCGAGCTTCGTTTTCTCGATCACGAGCCAGGTTGCGATACATACCACCAGTGATACGACGATGACCCAACCTCTATAGATTGGAAGGTACATGAACGGCAGGCGGTATCCGCCAGCAAGTTCAGGTGGAACCGCGTAAGGTATACCCGATACGCCATACTCGTTGCGAAACAGTCCCTGAATTATGAGAGAGATCCCAAACGTCAAAAGCAGACCGTACAAGTGATCGAGGTGATACAATCTGGAAATGAACAGCCGTTCGAACAGCACGCCGGTGGCACCAACAATGATCGGTGCCAGAAGGAGAGCCCACCAATATCCCAAGCCCAGGTAATTGAGCAGCATCCATGCGATGAAAGCGCCCATCATGTATTGGGCACCGTGGGTAAAATTGATGATGTTCAGCAATCCAAAAATAATCGCCAAGCCAAGTGAGAGAAGCGCGTAAAATGATCCGTTGATCAACCCTATCAAGAGCTGCCCGAACAACGCGTTCGCAGATATGTCGAAAAATGCGGTCATGTCAGACACCTAGATACGAGTGCAGTTTCTGGATGTTGTTATCCAGTTCAACGTTGAGGATCATGTCGATGACTTTGCCGTGGTCGACGATGAAGTGCCGATCAGCAACAGATTGTGCAAACCGGAAATTCTGCTCCACGAGTATTATCGTGTAACCTTCGAGCTTTAGCTTTTGTAGCATCGCGCCGATCTGTTGAACGATAACGGGAGCCAGCCCCTCGGTTGGCTCATCGAGCACGATCACTTTTGCGCCGGTTCGAAGTACACGTGCGATGGCAAGCATCTGTTGCTCGCCGCCCGACAACTTCGTGCCCTGGCTTTTTGATCTCTCTTTGAGGTTGGGAAACAACTCGTAGATTTGCTCAATCGACATCCCGCCAGCATTGATGCGCGGCGGAAGCATCAAGTTCTCCAGCACCGATAAGCTAGCGAAAATACCGCGCTCCTCGGGGACATATGCCAAACCCATCCTGGCTATATGCCGAGAAGGCGCTTGGACAATCTGCTTGCCGTGAAACTCAATTGAGCCGCGACGCTTGGAGAGAATGCCCATGATCGCTCGGAGCGTGGTTGTTTTTCCTGCTCCGTTTCGTCCCAGCAGTGTGACGACTTCTCCGCGTTTGACGTCAAAGGAAATACCATGCAAAACATGGCTCTCTCCATACCACGCTTCCAGCGCATCGACTTTCAAGCACACTTCGTCAGACTGCGCTTTAGCATTTCTGGAATGCTGCAATAACTCAGACATGACCGGCTCCAATGTAAGCTTCAATCACCTGCGGATCCTGGGAAACGCTTTTGTAGTCGCCTTCGGCCAAGACCTGACCACGTGCCAGCACGGTTATGCGATCTGACAGGTTCGCCACTACAGACAGATTGTGTTCGACCATAAGGATGGTTCGGTTCTTCGAGACTTGTTTGATGAGCGCAGCTGTGCGGTCAACGTCCTCGTGGCTCATTCCAGCCATAGGTTCATCAAGCAGCATCATTTCGGGATCCAGAGCGAGCGTTGTTGCGATCTCAAGCGCTCTCTTGCGGCCGTAGGAAAGCTCTTTTGCTTCTTTGTGAGCGAAGGCGGACAAACCAACGGATGCGACCAATTGATCTGCCTCATCGTTGAGGACGGCAAGAGTTTTATCCGACCGCCAAAAGTCAAAGGAGTCACCGCGTACGCGTCGCTGGAGGGCTACTCTGACATTCTCCCTCGCGGTCAAATTAGGGAATACTGCCGATATTTGGAACGACCTTACTAGGCCGAGCCGCGCGACACGCGAGGGATTGAGCTTCGTAA
This sequence comes from Agrobacterium tumefaciens, assembly GCF_013318015.2. NCBI lineage: Bacteria > Pseudomonadati > Pseudomonadota > Alphaproteobacteria > Hyphomicrobiales > Rhizobiaceae > Agrobacterium > Agrobacterium tumefaciens. The sequence continues at coordinate 175,337 of NZ_CP115843.1, forward strand.
TGTCGTGACCGTTGTATGAAATCCTGCCACTGGTCGGCGTCAGGAATTTTGTAAGCATGTTAAAACAGGTTGTCTTTCCCGCTCCGTTGGGACCGATGAGTGCGTGTATGGTCCCGCGGCGGATGCTGAGATTTACGCCGTTCACGGCGTGAAACCCGCGAAATTGCATGCCAAGGTTCTCAGCGACCAGGATATGATCCGTGCCAGATGTCGTCATGATTGATGCTCGCAAAAAAGAAAGAGCTCAAGCGCCGCCAACTGATCGCTGGCGGGGCTAATGAGGAGATCAATTACCCGTTGATCTTGCAGCTTTCCAACCGTGGGGGCGCTGCGTCTTCGGCATTCACCTTCGCGATGAAGGAGTAGTAGTCCCAAGGTGCTTTCGACTCGTCAGGAGTTTTCACGCGGAAGAGATACAGATCGCGCATTACCCAACCGTCATCTCGAATTTTGGCGTCGTGAGTCATCATGTCGTTGACAGGCAACTCACGCATCGCCTTGGCGACTGCGCTGGACTCTGTCGTGCCCGCCTTCTCAACGCCCTTGATGTAATGACGCACGGCACTATAGACGCCCGCCTGAGCCATCGTTGGCATACGGCCATTCATTTTCTCGCCAAATCGCTTGGACCAAGCTTTGGTCTCGTCGTCGAGGTCGTGGTAGAATGCAGAGGTCAATGTGAGGTTCTGCGCGATTGGCAGACCAATGCTGTGTACGTCCGAGAGGAACGTCTGCATTGAGACAATCTTCTGTCCACCGTCTGCAATGCCGAACTCGGTGGATTGTTTGACGACGTTGATGAAGTCGGAACCGCCACTTACAAAGGCGACTACCTTCGCGCCAGAGCTTTGTGCCTGGAGCAAGTATGACGCAAAGTCGGTCGTACCGAGCGGATGCCAGACCGTCCCGACTACTTTTCCGCCACCTTTGGTGATAACGTCAGTAGCGTCTCGTACCATGGCATGGCCGAAGGCGTAGTCCGCAGCTACGAAATACCAGGAATCGCCACCGTCTTTAAGAACAGCCGTCGCGGTGCTTCGAGCGGAAGATGCCGTATTGAAGGTGAACTGGAAGCTGGTCGGGGAGCACGATTTTCCGAGCAAATCCGAGCTGCTCGCACTAGAAAAAGCAACGATCTTATTCTTCTCGTTCGCGACCTGCTGTACCGCCAAGGCGATGGAAGACACTGGGAGGTCGAAAATCGCAGTTACACCGTCGGCATCGTACCATTTCCGAGCGATGTTCGCCCCAATATCTGGTTTGCCCTGATGGTCGGCGACAAGAACTTCAATAGGCTGTCCCAGTACTTTACCGCCCGCGTCTTCTACAGCAAGCTCTGCGGCTACTACGGATCCAGGTCCAGCCAAATCGGCGTAAATGCCGCTTTGGTCATTCAGAATGCCGATTTTTACGGGGGTATCACTCTGTGCGAAAGCACAAGCAGCTGTCCCCAACAACGTCAAAATAGTCAAAGCCGATTTAATCACAGGTTTCTCCTCCAGTACCTGATGACACGCCCCTACGGGCGCACTCCCCCCACTGTCGAACGCATTGGCGACCGACATTGGCGATTTCTCTGAACTGTAATTTTCGCTCCAGCATCATCGGCCTCCCAGCCGTAAAACGATGCGGTTATGCGCAAAATACTCCCAAGATCGAAAGAACAAGATTTTAAGTATCAAGTCAAGATATTATATATGAAACCTTATGGCTGTTTGCGATTATTCCAACTTTGGTGGCGGTGCAAATTTGTTTGGAAAGAGTTATAGGTCAACTCAGACTCGTCGGGGGGAAAACGGACTAGGCCATGGCAAGAGTAAAAATCGAGAAGGAAGTGGAAGATGAGCTTGAGGGAGGAAGTGCAGCGCCTGCTTATGCTGCACCTGCCTTGGAGAAGGGGCTCGATATCCTTGAGACTTTGTCGGCAAGCAACGTAGCATTATCTCAAATTGAGATTGCTGAGCGGATTGGCCGTAGTGTTAGCCAAATGTACCGTATGCTGACATGCCTAGTCTCGCGTAACTATGTTGCGAACGTCGGAGAATCATACTCAATAACGACGAAGTTGTTCGAGCTGGCTCACAACAATCCACCTACGAACCATCTCCTGTCAGAAGCCACACCAATCATGCAGGAATTGGCATCTGAGATCGAACAAGCCTGCCACCTAACGGTGTTCAGTGCAGGACGTCAGGTCGTCATCGCAAAGGTCGACAGCCCGAGCTGGGTTGGATTCAGTATTCGTGTAGGGGCACTCCTGGACTTACTCGTATCCGCATCAGGACGGGTGTTGCTGGCCTTTCAAGATCCAACCACACGAGATTTGCGGATTAAGGAAGCGCTGAGACACAGACCGCAGGACGCAGAGATCGAGATCGGTAAAATACTGGAAAGTATCCAGGATCGCGGGTTCGAGTCGATGGTAAGCATGCAAGTGAAAGGCCTTCACGCGATCAGTTTCCCAATTCTGGATACTCGCAACCGAGCCATGGCTGCCCTGACCGTTCCTTATGCTGACCGCCTTGAGCAATCAGGAAGCAAATCCATCGCAGACGCAGAGGTAGCTTTAGGGCGTGCGGCCAAGACGTTGTCTGAACGAATGGGTTGGCGCGAAGGTGTTAGTAACGTTGAGATATTAGGGCTGGGCGAGGCGGGGGCTGATGATACACCGCGCCGTCGGCGACGTGCAAAGTTGGGTAACGTCTCCGATACCGTTAGACAGCGGTCATAACGGCGTGCGGTGGATGAAAAGCTATGGAGAGAGTATTTGCCCAGAGCGGTAAGCAACGTACGTCAAGGTGAGCCTCCGGCAAACCCGGCGCGGTTCATATTAAAGGTCGATGGTTGAACAGAAAACAAAACCTGATCGCCAGTGTATGGAATTTCCAGTGTAACCTTCATACCAGGTACGGACTGGCTTCGACCACGTTCAAGGCCGTACATAAAGCCCGATACCTTCACCTGAGCCTCCGACTGGTCTACAGCCGCATTGTGAACGTCCAACTCGGGTACGCTTATGACGAACTTATCAAAGATGTAGTTCACCAAATCTTCTATGGAGGCATTCAATATGCGCCCCTCAGGAATCGTAGCGATTTCCGTGGTGACCAACTTACTTTGGGCTTCTCGAACCTGATATGAACTAACTTTGCAAAATAGGGGTTCTGGTTCGGTGTAACGCGCCATGCCTGCCATTCCTCATCGAGATTTACGATTCAGTCACAGGGCCACCTCACTCGATTTGCAACAAGCTTGCAAGTTTAGGGCGAGTATATTGGAATGGAGTTTTGAAAAAAGGCTTTGCGAAGCGCACGACTGTAGGGTTTCGCTCGACCTGACAGATAGAAGGAGAATTCATAGATTTGTGTAGCGAAACTAGGATGCCCCGCTACACGAGATCTCGTTAGGCTGGCAAACCGCCGTCGATCATGAACGTTGCCGAAGTGACATATGAGGCCTCCTCAGAAGCCAGCCACAGCATCGGATTTGCAAGCTCTGCCGGTTCCGCCCATCTCTTGAGTGCGCAAGGTGGCACGAGATCATCAACTGCTTTCTCTCCCATCCTTTTGAGATGGAAAATGGTCCGAGTAAATCCGGGGCAAATTGAGTTCACGCGGATGTTGTGTTCGGCTTCTTCGAACGCGAGTGTTCGCGTCAAAGCAAGGACACCAGCCTTTGTGGCATCATACGCCCCCATACCTTTGCGGCCGTACATGGCATAAGTAGACGATACGTTGACAATGCTGCCGTTTTTGGCTTCGCGCATATGTGGAATGACTGCACGGGACATCGACACAAAGCTGAGAAGATTGACGCGAACGATCTCGTCCCAAAGCTCCCAGGGTGCGTCCGCTACGGCTTCGTAGCGTCTGATTCCAACATTGTTCACGAGCACGGTTGTGGGCCCGAGTTTTTCCGTGACCAGCGCGACGGATCTTTCGGCCTCTGTCTCGACGCCGAGGTCTGCCCCAATTCCGATAATCTCTGCGCCGGGAACTTGAGTGCGAATATCTTCAGCTGCCTTCTCGGCTGCTTCAGCACTGATATCGACGAGCGCTACTTTTGCGCCTTCCGCACAAAAAATCTTTCCAGCAGCAGAGCCTATGCCGCCGCCACCGCCGGTGATGACAGCTACCTTGTTCTCTAATCGATTGCCCATTGTGTTCCTCCATGATTGAGCTGATGTTGAGAGCACCGCCAGGACTTTCCGCCTCCTGCGAGAAAGCCGACGTTGTCGGTTATGAAGCGCTAACAGCGGCTCCTGTTTCCTCGAAATCCCTTGCCTCAGCGATGCTGAAGCCAAGTTCTCCGAGAATGTCCTGAGTGTTCCACCCAAGAGGTTGGGCGAAGATCCCAGTCGACGGATATTCGTCGTCGCAACGAATTGTCGAACGAATCACTGTGGTACTGCCTTCCTTGGGGTGAACCTCTTGCGAGAGAAGTCCGACTGCCTGGATGTGTGGATCAGCCACGAGTGTCTCTGTCGTGTGGCAAGGCATGGCCGCAATGTCGGCATCCTGGAAGATCTGTAGCCATTGAGCTGTCGTTTTATCGGAGAGTGCAGCTCCGCGGACTTCAAACCACGCATCGACGTTCAACGCGCGAGCTGAGACGGTTGCGAATCTTTCATCATCAAGAAGCTGATCGCGGCCTACAGCTTTCAGGAAAGCCTTGACCTGCGGGTCGGTATTGATGGTCACCGATATCCATCCGTCTGCAGTTTTAAGCGGATGGTTGTTCGGGTTCAGAAGGCGACGATCTCCAACTGGTCCCACTGGAGGATCAAACGTCGCCTGAGCCAAGTGCTCCTGGAGAACAAATGCCGCCATTGTTTCGAACATAGGTATCTCAATGGAAGATCCACCGTTTCCAGCGTTTCGCTTGAGGACCGCAGCGAGAATTGCACCGGCAGCGATCTCGCCAACAATATGGTCGCAAACAACCAATGGCACATAGGATGGACTACCGTCGCGTGCCTGGAAAAGTCCAGCAATCCCGGATGCGCCTTGGATAACGCTGTCGTATGTTGGCCTGCCAGAGTAGGGGCCATCCGTTCCATAGCCTGTGATGAGGCAATGTATCTTATTTGGATAGGTATCTCTTATTGAAGCCGCGTCTAGGCCCAGCCGTTGAAGCGCCTGTGGGCGCATGTTGGCAACGACCACGTCGGACCACTCAATGAGCTTCTTTATAATCTTATCTGCGCCTGGCTTTTTAAGATTAAGGCCGATGTTACGCTTACCTCGGTTGAGATGAAGGTAAGTTCCCGAATGCTTCCCGGTGGGCGACATGCCTCCCAACCCGCGCATTAGATCGCCTTCGGGCGACTCGACCTTGATAACCTCGGCTCCATACTGCGCAAGACGCCAGGTGCATGTTGGACCAACAACAACGCTCGTGAAATCGAGTATGCGCAGACCGTTCAAAAGGGAATTATTCACTTGTAACCTCCGCCCGGGCGATGTCGGGCAACGCGCTCCAATCGCCACCTGAAGTACAGGCGTCGATGTCACCGCTTAATTTGTGATCCTCCGGAGCCGCTCTTTGACCGCTCCCACGTTGATGTTCTCCTCGTCAACGTCCTCGGATACTGTTTAATATCATATTTGATGTCAAGCAATCAGATGTGAAATTTAATTTGCATCTAGATTCCGTAGGTGAACTATTGACATCATATGTGAAATGATAATGATCGCTGCGAGGCGAGGAATGGAGGACTACATGTTGATGAGAGACAAGGTTTGCGCGATCACAGGCGCAGCATCTCCTCATGGAATTGGGCGCGCGACTGCTCAACTGGTTGCACAAAATGGAGGAAAGCTGGTCATCCTAGATGTCAGCGACAGCATTCATAAAGCTTGTGCTGATCTCCAGAAGGAATTCCCGAATTCCGAAATCGTTGCTGTACAGACGGACATCTCGTCCCGAAGCGACTGTAAGCTTGCAATTGAAGTTGTTCTTGAGAGATTTGGGCGAGTCGACGCACTCATTCACTGTGCTGGCGTCATGCGCGCCGCAAAATTCGAAGAGATATCCGAACAGGATTTGACAGATGTGCTGTCGGTGAACTTGGCAGGGACATTTAATATCGTCGGTGCGTTTTCACCGTCGATGATCGCTCAGGGTAGCGGTTCTATTGTCAATGTATCATCGGTCGCGGCACAGCGGGGAGGCGGGCTTTTCGGGGGATCACATTACGCGGCCTCTAAAGGCGGTGTCTTGAGCTTCACTCGGACGCTTGCAAGGGAGTTTGGTGCGTCTGGTGTACGCGTCAACGCAGTTTGCCCCTCCCTAATCGAGACTGACTTCGTCGCGTCAGCCATCACACCTGAACGACTTCGCGAGCTTTCAACGGCAATTCCATTGGGACGTCCTGGGCGTCCTTCCGAAGTGGCGGGAGCATGCATGTTCCTTGCCTCTGATTTGTCGACGTACATCACCGGGGCAACCATCGATGTGAACGGTGGCATTCACATCCACTGATTACCAAAGCCAAAGCACGAGAAGTGCGCAAGCCTATATATGGAGGAAACCATGGCAACTCATTTTCACCACGTAAACTTCACCGCGAAAGATGTTTCGGATCTCGAAAACTTCTACAAAGACGTTCTAGAGCTGCAGCAGACATATTACGGCGGTCACGACGCTGACGACCAGATTAAGGACCGCGGATATGGTGGTCACGTGACCTTCCTCACCGACGGTTCCACTGAAATGCACCTGGCCACGCGTGACCTCAACGTTGCTTTCAAGACCGGCAAGGGTGTGAACCCACTTGACCGTGGACATATTGCATTCCGTACAGACGACATTGAAGGCATTAAGGCGCGCTTGACCGAGCGCGGCATTCCTTATGCTGACTATGGCCAGTGGGCTATCAAGGGATGGCAGCAGATTTTTTTCCAGGATCCTGAAGGCAACATCGTGGAAGTCCACGAAGTTGAAGGCGGCGAGGCTGCCTAAGGCCGAACTTGAGGGGGTGGCGTAAAGGCACCCCCTCTCGACCCGAGAAACCAAATCTCGATGTGGTTCCGACCAATCTCAGGTCTTTCGGAGGAGAAAGCCCGCATGAACGACGCATATATTTGCGATTATGTTCGTACCCCCATTGGACGATACGCTGGAGGCCTTAAAGACGTCAGAGCTGACGACTTAGCCGCTCACGTCCTGCGAAACTTGGTAGAGCGAAATACAAGTGTCGACTGGGAAGCTGTAACTGATACCTATTTTGGCTGTGCCAATCAGGCTGGTGAAGACAACCGAAACGTTGCGCGAATGGCGCTTCTGTTGGCTGGACTTCCGGTCTCAATCCCGGGTTCAACGATAAATCGTCTTTGTGGATCCGGTCTCGACGCCGTGGGTACCGCAGCGCGAGCGATCCGTTCCGGCGATGCCTCCCTCATGATCGCCGGTGGCGTGGAAAGCATGACGCGCGCGCCATTTGTCGTGCCGAAGGCAACGGATGCTTTCTCACGGCAAGCGCAGATGGAAGACACCACAATTGGTTGGCGCTTTGTAAATCCGCAGATGAAAGCACTGCACGGCGTGGACTCGATGCCCGAGACTGCAGAAAATGTAGCGGAATCTTATTCTATCAGCCGAGAAGATCAGGATTCCTTCGCTCTACGGTCGCAGCAGAAAACCAAAGCCGCCCAGGACAGTGGATTCTTCTCCGGTGAGATTGCTCCTGTCACGGTGAGCACGAAACGTGGCCAAACGGTTGTTGCCCAGGACGAACACCCTCGGGCTGAAACAACTCTTGATGGCTTGAGCAAACTGAAAGCACCTTTTCGTGCCTCCGGTGGCACAGTTACGGCTGGCAATGCATCTGGCGTGAACGACGGTGCAGCAGCGCTCATTTTGGCGTCAGAGGCAGCGGTAAAGCGCTTCGGCCTTACTCCTCGTGCCAGAGTCGTAAGCGTAGCGACCGCCGGGGTTGAACCCCGTCTGATGGGTGTCGGTCCGTTACCCGCAACACAGAAATTGTTGGCGATGAATGGGCTGAAAACCTCTGACATAGACATTTTCGAGTTGAATGAAGCCTTTGCGTCTCAAAGTCTCGCTGTCCTTCGAGGGTTGGGTCTTCCAGATGACGCAGACCACGTCAACCCCCATGGCGGAGCGATAGCCCTTGGGCATCCATTGGGCATGTCGGGTGCAAGAATAGCTGGAACGGCTGTGAGAGCGCTGGAATTGACGAGTTCGAAGAGGGCCATCGCGACAATGTGCATTGGCGTTGGCCAAGGCATAGCAGCCCTGATTGAACGGGTTTGAGGAACCGAGATGAGTAAGCAGTTCGGCGTCGTTCAGACCAGAATTCAGGATAACATCGGTATAATCTCTGTAGAAGAAAGCGCTACAGGGCTTACTGAGGAACTGGCGACGAAGCTCGCTTGCGCACTTTTTGATGTCGACATCGAAGGTGTCGACGTAGTTTTGTTGTGTGGTGGCACCGCGTCCTTTTTGGTGAACCCAGATGATGCGCCAAGATGGCATGTTGTTGCAGGGCTCTGTACTCATATTGAACGCTCGTCGAGACCTGTGATTGCCTTCACAGAGGGCCGTGTAGAAGATGCGGGTTTGGCAATCGTTCTTGCCTGTGACCATCGAATTGCCACTGATAGTTCCTTCTTCGGTTTTCCTGCGTCGAAGTATGGTCTCTCCTTTGTTGGAGGAGCTGGCCGACGTTTGGTGCGAGCTGTGGGGAAGTCGGCCGCCATTGAATTACTTTGTACAGAAAACATCGATGCCAAATCTGCGAAAGATATTGGGCTTGTCGATGAGGTGCTGGCCGATGTTGATGTGGTTGCGCACGTAATTTCCAACGCAACGAACTATCGGAAGATGCCAGAGACGTCGGCTATTGTTGACGCGGATCCGGCCAAGGTAATTATCGCCTCAAAGGATGCTATCAAGCGGTCCAAGAAGCTTGGATCCGTGGCCTCGGCCATTGAGCTGATAGACAAGATCGGGGTGGTCTCAGATGCTGATGCGGACGATCTAGAGAGGTCAAACTACATTATCTCTGCGTCATCGGACGATTTTAGGGCGCTTCAGCATCTTCAGTGGGCTGAAAAGCAGGCGTCTGTTTCCGGCCATCCGTCGACTGCGCACCATCCGATCAAAACGGTTGCTGTTATTGGTGCCGGTACTATGGGATCGGCGATAGCCGTAGCCGTTTCAGCAGTTGGCCTTCCCGTCACGTTGATCGAACAGACAGAAGAAGCCGCTCGCGCTGGTATCGAGCGCGTCCGCGGCATCTACGGCAAACAGGTGGAGACCGGGCGATTATCGCAATCACAGTCCGAGACCGCTCTGATAGGTGTTTCTGCGACGCATGACTGGGAAGTTCTCAGCGATGTCGACTTGATAATCGAAGCGGCGTTCGAGGATATGGATGTGAAACGATCCATATTTGAGCGACTGGATTCCCTTGCAAAGAAAGACGCGGTACTGGCGACGAATACCTCCTATCTCGACATAAACGAGATAGGAAAATTCACGAAACGGCCCGAAAGCGTTCTTGGTCTCCATTTCTTTTCACCTGCGCACATTATGCGCCTGTTGGAGGTCGTCAAAACCGAGGCGACGAATGAAAGCACACTGGCCGTAGGTGTAGAATTCGGGCGACGGATTGGGAAACTTCCCATCGTCGCTGGTGTGTGTGACGGCTTTATAGGAAATCGGATCTTCTCGATTTATCGTAGGCACGCGGAGTACCTTCTTGAGGACGGTGCCAGTCCAAAACAGATTGATGACGCTGCCCAGGATTTCGGGTTTGCTATGGGACCATTCGCGGTCGCGGACATGTCTGGACTGGATATCGCTTGGGCAATGCGGAAACGACGGGCAAAGACGAGAAACCCTTTGGAACGTTATGTCTCAATTCCGGATCGCCTTTGTGAAGCAGGGCGCATTGGGCGGAAAGTTGGGAAGGGGTGGTACGACTACCAGGATGGGCGCGCCGCTCCATCTCCTGAAGTCCAGAACATGGTTGAGCTTGGACGATTGAGCCAGGGTGTCATGGAACGAGATTTCACTCCGTCAGATATCCAACGAAGGCTGCTGGCAGTGATGGCAAACGAAGGTGCGAAAGTGCTTGAAGAAGGGATCAGCTCGCGGCCGTCTGACATCGATCTCGTTTTTGTAAATGGTTATGGATTTCCACGTCTGAAGGGTGGGCCAATGTATGCGGCGGACCAGATAGGTCTGAGTGCCATTTTGAACGAAGTTCTTAGCGCGGCCCATATCGGTGGCGCAGGATCGGAACCATCACGCCTGCTCGTGGAACTAGTACGAACTAACCGTACGTTCGGCGAATGGCAGAAAGATAACACCACACAATTCTAGAAATTTATGCTGCTTTTCGAGGAGGACGCAAATGTCGGCTAATACCCAAAACGCGACGCTATCCCAAGTAGACGTCGAGAGTGAAACAGTGACGCCTATGGCGAAGAAAGCTGCATTTAGCAGCGCGGTTGGATCAGCACTGGAGTGGCTCGATTTTACCGCTTATGGCGCTATCTCCGCGACTGTACTTCCTGCGCTATTTTTCCCCACAATGGAGCCAAGTGCTGCATTGTTGGCATCATTTGCTACGTTTGGCGTCGGATTTTTCGCTCGCCCGGCGGGTGGTGTTATCATGGGCATTTTGGGTGACCGGATAGGACGCAAAAATATCCTGTTGTTCACATTCATTATCATGGGATTTGCTTCATTCTTGATCGGCTTGATGCCGACTTACGAGACAATTGGTATATGGGCACCAATACTGATCGTGATGCTGAGGTTTATCCAAGGTTTTGCGCTTGGTGGTGAATCAACGGGCGCGCAACTGTTCACAATGGAGCACGCACCACAAAGCAAGCGTGGATTGTTTGGTGCGTTCACAAACATGGCAGCTCCTATTAGCCAGGTCTTGGCGAACGGGCTTCTGTTTGTAATTGCGGCGCTGATGACCACTGAGCAATTCACGAGCTACGGATGGAGAATTCCATTCTTGATGAGTGTACTGTTGGTGCTTTTGGGCGTGTACATCCGCTTCCGCGTTGAAGAAACACCCGCATTCCAGCAACTCAAGCAACGTCAGGAGCTTGCTGAGGCTAAGGACATCGAGCTGGAGCCCAAACGCTCAGTGTTTAAAACGCACCCTAAAACGATTATCCGGCTGATCCTTTTTTGGGCAGCGCCAGCCAGCTGTTACTACGTGATTACGGTGTTCTCGATCAACTACCTCACCAAATCTGTTGGGGTCGCCAACCAGACCGCTTTTGCATGCCTGATGGCAGCAAATGTGGTCGCAATTTTCACGACATGCATTGGTGGTGCCTTGAGCGACAAGTACGGCCGTAAGCCACCTCTGATCGTCACAACTTTGTTGATGTTCGTAATTGCGTTCTTCTACTTCCCCATGATGAACACAGGCAGCACGGTTTTGATTTTCCTTGCCATGGGCGCTTTCGCTGGCTGCATCCAGGCGCAGAGCGGTATTTTGCCATCCTTCTTTGCTGAGCATTTTCCAACGTCGCAGCGGTATGCGGGATCCGCAATCGCGTATACCGGTGCAAACCTGCTCTTCGCTGGCCCGACGCCGTTTGTCGCTGCTTGGTTGATGCAATCGTTCGGTGGTCAAGTCTGGATCATTACAGCTATGAGCCTGATCTTGCTGTCCGTCTCATTCGTGGCGCTTCTGATAAGCCCAGAGACGAGAAACGTCGATATCACGAAGTAGTCGAAGCATGGTGAATCCAAATCTGCGATAATGACGTACAGGACTAACACAATGACAAACGACCCTTCCGCTCCCGATGTAAATGAGATTGTTCGTAAGGAGACTTGCTCTGTTTCGGCGGTGCGTCGTATCGCTGCAATGTTGGACGTTGACCCCGACGAGTACAAAGAAGGGGGCGTGCTTCCCTTAGGATGGCATTTTATCTTGCTGGCGGGAGATACTCGGCGCTCCGAGGTCAGAGGCGATGGATTTCCGGGTCTGGGTGTTCCGATCCCAGACTTGGGCTTACCTCGTCTTTTGCTCGGCAGCAGGACTGTCGATGCACGTGAAGATCTGATTATCGGAAGCAATTATGATCGCCACAGCTGGGTTGATAGCATTGTCCAGAAGGAGGGAAAAGCTGGCCCAATGGCAATTGTATCCATCGCCCACGACTTGGTAGATCCTCTATCAGCTCGGGTCGTGTTGCACGAGGTTCAGACCTACATTTTGCTTGGGGCGGCACCTTACACGTCTCGTGAAACAGCTCAGTTAGAGTTGCCTGAAAATGTCACGACAATCGTTCCCGATGACATCCTTCTCTTTCAGTATTCTGCTTTAGGATTCAACTCTCATAAGATCCATATCGACCGCGCCTATGCGAGGGATGTTGAGGGTTATCCAGACATAGTGGTGAACGGGGGCTTATCTAGCCTATTGCTATTGGAGCATCTCCGAAACCGTGATGCGAGACAAGCGGTCAAGATTGTAGCGAAGCATCACCTTCCGCTTTTCAGCGGAAAGCCGATCCACATTCACACTGAAGATGTCGAAGGTGGTTTGAAACTGAAAGCACTTGACCATTCTGGAGCACTTTCTGTCGAAATCCACGTTGAGTTTTAGGTCGGCGGCTGAGCACTATGTTTATCCCCACGCCGTGGAGACATATCGGAAGCGGATGTCCGAGAAGATGAATGTTCCGCTTCACGACGGCGTCGCGTCGTAGAATTCCTGAATAGATGAGGTGATCGTTGCCGCGCTTCACTGATGAGGATCAAGTCGCCTTCGGCACTATGAGGCGGCGATGGGGAGTGGCGCTCTTTCCTTGGAGAGGAAATCGTTGAGCGCCTTGCCGATTGCTCCGCTGACGTCGGGATAGGCGGCATTGGTAAAGACTCCGAGGCCAAAGACTGCTGAGTTCAAACTAAAAAGCTCGCAGTACAAGCTGCAGTCATCATTGAGAAAATGCGCCAGCAAAACGCGCCTTCGAGTTTTCGATATGCCGTGCCATAGCCTGTTGGGCACCCTCGACATTTCCAGCCTCCATTTCCCCGATCAGTTCCTCATGCTCGCTATTGGCGTCGGTCGTCGCCCTTGCGTGGTAGAAAAGGCGAAACAGATGCACATGGGTATGCAGCCTAGTGAGGCTGTCATAGACGAGGGCATTGCCGCTGCATCTAGCGATGTAATTGTGGAATGCGGCATCGCGTTTGGCAAATTCACCGTAGGCAGCGCGAGATTCGGATCGTTCGACTTTCCGCATCTCGGCATCCAGGTTCTTTAAGTCTGCAATGATTTCGGGATCACGTTGCGCGGCAATGCGGCCTGCCGCAAACGGCTCCAGAAGCAGGCGCAGCTCGTAAAGCTGGTCAAGCTGAATGCGATCCATCTGGTCAGCAGCGCTGTAGCCGATCAGATGGGTCTTGATCACCAGCCCTTGCGCCTCCAGCCGTGAAAGCGCTTCGCGGATTGGGGTTTGTGACACGCCAAGGGTTCTAACCAGATTATCGACGGAGATCCGACCGCCGGGAGGGATCTTGAGCGACATCAACTGAGCGTAAAGCGCGTCGTAAACTTCGTCTCCCAGTCGCGCAGGCCTCCTCAGAAGGACCGTTTCAATAGCTTCGGAATGTTTCACCTTATCCCTCATCACAAAATTTCTCCTTGACGCGCTCAGTTTAGCAGACTAGCTTTTCTTTATCAATCATATATCCGATCGGATTTTATATCGTGACCATAGTGGTAGCCTCGCAACTGAGGGACATGGCCGAAATCGCATTGGCCAAGGCGGGTGTACCCGCCGGGCATAGATCACTTCAGGTCGATGTGTTGATGGAGGCCGAGCTGAGGGCGGTTCCGTCACACGGGCTTCTGCGGCTCGCCCGAATCGTCGCGCGGATCGCCAGTGGCGCCATCGACCCCAAGGCGACCGGTGCCCATGATTGGATTTCTGAGGCGTTTCTCAGTGTCGATGGTAAAACGGGGCTTGGTCCCGTGGTGGCTAACTGTGCGCTCGATGCACTTATGGAGCGTGCTCGCCGAACCGGAATTGCTGCCGCCGCGATCAGAAACTCCAATCATATCGGCATGCTGGCCTGGTATGCCGAACGGGTGGCCGAACATGGGTTTTCTGTCATCGCCTTGTCCACCAGCGAGGCGCTGGTACATCCATGGGGTGCGCGCAAGGCTATGATCGGCACAAATCCGATCGCCATCGGCGTGCCGACCGACGGGGCGCCTTTCGTCATGGATACGGCTACCAGCGTCGTTTCCATGGGGGAGATCTACGATCACGCCCATCGCAAGGCGAGCCTGCCTTCCCACTGGGCGCTCGATCAGGACGGAAATCCGACGACGGACGCCGAGGCTGCCAAGAAGGGTGCGATCGCGCCGTTCGGTCAGGCCAAAGGATATGCGCTCGGACTGGCCTTCGAGCTTCTGGTCAGCGGGCTTGCGGCTTCGGCCATCGGACGCGACGTGCACGGTACGCTCGACGACACCAGCATCTGCAACAAGGGTGACCTTTTCATTGTCATGCCCGGCCCGAGACGAGATCTGCAAGCCTATTTGCAGGCCATCCGGGACATGGAGCCGGCAAGCGGGTTCGACGCTGTATTTATTCCCGGAGAGCGGGGCAGGGCTTGCCGTGCCGTCCTGCTGCGCGACGGCGTGCCCGTTGCCGATGAAGTTTACGAAACGCTGTCTCGCCTCGCAGGCGTGTCGGCAGTTGCCTGAATCGGATCAATGGAGGATTGACCGTGACACTATTCGGTACTTTACGTTCACCCAGAAATATCGTCTTTGGTGCCGGCCAGAGGAAAGCGCTGCCGCAATTCGCGGCCAAGGCCGGGCGGCGTGCATTGGTGATCACGGACGAACGGCTGGCTGCCGACCCCGTATTCGCGGAGTTGATGGCTGCTGTTTCGGCCGTTGGAGTTGAGACCAGGATCTTCGCCGGCGTGACCGCCGAACTGCCGGTCGAATGCATCGCAGCGGGAGTCGAGGTCGGCAAAGCGTTCGAAGCCGATTTCGTCATCGGCATCGGTGGTGGGAGCTGCCTTGATGCGGCCAAGGTAATTGCCCTGCTTCTCACCCATGGCGGCAAGGCGTCCGACTATTACGGAGAATTCAAGATCCCGGGACCGATCCTGCCATTGATCTCGCTTCCGACCACCTCCGGAACGGGTTCGGAAGTGACGCCCGTCGCGGTCCTGACCGATCCTGACCGTGCGGTGAAAATCGGTATTGCCAGTCCTTATCTGATTTCCGAGACTGCGATCTGCGACCCGGAGCTAACCTATAGCTGCCCGCCGTCGCTGACGGCAATCTCCGGCGCCGATGCCCTCACCCATGCGATCGAAGCATTCACGACGGCGCGGCGCGAACCCTACGATTCCCTCGTCCATGACCACGTTTTCCTCGGCAAGAACGCTTTCAGCGACAATTATGCGTTGATGGCTATCGGACATATCGGCGCAAGCCTCGAGGCGGCAGTCGATAATGGCAACGATCATGTGGCCCGGGAACGCCTGATGCTGGGCGCGATGACGGCAGGCCTCGCCTTCGGTACGGCAGGTACGGCTGCGGCTCATGCGGTGCAATATCCGGTCGGTGCAATGACCCATACGGCGCATGGCACGGGCGTCGCCCTGATGATGCCCTATGTCATGCAGTTGAACCGTGACTGGTGCGTCGAAGAACTGATCGAGATCGGTACGGCACTTGGCGTGAATATGGTGGATGGACCGCGCGAGCGGATGGCCGACGCCACGATCGATAGGGTCGCTGATCTCTTCGCGTCAGTGGGTATCCCGAAGACGCTTGCAGATCTCGGCATCACCCGGGACCAGCTTCCGACGGTGGTCGAACAGGCGCTGGGCAGCGCCCGCCTGATCAAGAACAATCCCCGGCCCCTGGATGTCTCTTCCATGACACTGCTGGTGGAGGCCGCCTTTACGGGTGACCGTGCCGCCCTGCGAAGCCAGCCAGAACAAAGAAAGGCAAGCTGAGATGAACGTGATTGCAAAACCTTCGGCGATGTTGAGTTTCGATGTCGCTTCGATCCCGACGGACCTGTTTATCGGCGGCCAGTGGCGTGCCGGACGCGGCGGGGACAAGCTGGATGTGTTCGATCCTTCCACCGGCCAGGTGATCGCGCAGATCGCCAATGCCAGTCTCGATGACGCCATGGATGCGGTCGCCGCCGCCCATGCAGCCGGCAAGGGATGGGCTACCACCGCCCCGCGTAAACGCTCGGAAATCCTGCGCCGCTGCTTCGACCTGATGATCGAGCGCAGGGACATGCTGGCGGAACTGATCAGCCTCGAGAATGGCAAATCGCTGGTCGACGCCCAGGGTGAAGTAGGTTACGCGGCCGAATTCTTCCGCTGGTTTTCGGAAGAGGCCGTGCGCCTGAATGGCGAGATTTCCACCGCACCGGGCGGTGCCAACAAGATTCTGGTCGAACATCAGCCGATCGGCGTCGCCGTGCTCGTCACGCCGTGGAATTTCCCGGCCGCGATGGCGACACGCAAGATCGCTCCGGCGCTTGCCGCCGGCTGCACCTGCGTTCTCAAGCCCGCGACGGAAACGCCTCTCACCGCGTTTGCTCTGGCCGAAATCTACAGGGAAGCCGGTGTTCCGGATGGTGTCGTCAATGTCATCACCACCTCGCGCTCCGGGCCGACCGTCAGCGCCATGCTGAATGATCCGCGGGTTCGCAAGCTGTCCTTCACCGGTTCGACCGAAGTCGGTCGTGTACTGTTGCGCGAAGCTGCCAACACCGTCGTCTCCTGCTCAATGGAACTTGGCGGCAATGCCCCATTCATCGTGTTCGACGATGCCGATCTCGATGCGGCGATCGAAGGCGCGATGGTGGCCAAGATGCGCAATGGCGGAGAGGCATGCACGGCCGCTAACCGCTTTTACGTGCAGCGCGGTATCGCCAAGGCGTTTTCCGACAAGCTCGCCGAGCGCATGGGTTCGATGACCGTCGGCATCGCCTACGACAAGAGTGTCCAGTGCGGTCCGTTGATTAATGTCAAGGCAGTTAACCGCATCAGTGGTCTGGTCGAAGACGCCAAGGCGCGTGGTGCGACCGTGCTTGCCGGTGGCAAATCGCTGGATCGCAGCGGCTACTTCTACGCGCCGACGGTTCTGGCAGATGTTTCCCCGGATTCGGAAATCGCTGCCGAAGAGATTTTCGGGCCGATCGCCGCGATTACCACGTTCGATGACGAGGAAGCGGTGATCGACCTGGCGAACGGCACGGAATACGGCTTGATCTCCTATGTCTACACACGCGATTTGGCACGCGGACTGCGTGTGTCCGAGCGGATGGACAGCGGCATGGTCGGCCTCAATCGCGGCCTCGTCTCCGACCCCGCGGCGCCGTTCGGTGGCACCAAGCAGAGCGGCCTTGGTCGCGAAGGCGCCCATCACGGCATCCTCGAATTTTGCGAAACAAAATACATCGCTGTCAGCTGGTAAGCTGAAGCGGGCCAGGGAGGGCTCGTTTTGAATATCAAGTCTATCGACGCTTTTCAGCTTTCCATGGGAGACGGAAAGAGCTGGATGCCCAAAAGTGCTTTCGTCCGGATTGAAACGGAGAATGGCACATTCGGGCTTGGTGAAGCCTCGCCGATGCAAGGTGGTTATTCCTCGCTTGTGGTGATCGCCCGTGATATGGCGCCGTTCCTGATCGGAAAGGACGTGTTCGATCATGCGATCCTGCTCGACACGCTTTTGCACAAATGCATCAAGCTCGGCCCTGACGGTATCGTCACCGGTGCCTTGGCGGCGCTTGACATCGCCATGTGGGATCTGAGAGGAAAGCTGCTCGGCCAGCCGGTCTACAAGCTTCTCGGCGGCGCCTGGACGAAGCGCCTGGCGTGCTACAGCTCGGTTGGTGGGAATGCCGCGCGCTCGGTCGATGACGTGGTGCGCGCCGTTGCCGCCCGTGTCGAGAATGAAAACCCGGCTGCGGTCAAAATCCGCTGGGATGGTGATCGCACCCGCCAGGACGTCGATATCGCCGGTGACATCGCCAAGGCAAAGGCTGTTCGCAAACTGCTTGGCGACGGTTTCTCGATCGGCTTCGATGCCAATAATGGTTATTCGATCGGTGGCGCCATGCGGGTTGGCCGGGCGCTGGAAGACCTCGGTTATGATTGGTTCGAGGAGCCGGTCCAGCACTACAATGTTAATGCTATGGGTGAAGTGGCACAACGTCTTGATATCACCGTTTCGGCCGGGGAGCAGACCTATACGCTTCAAGGCCTGAAGGATCTGATCGAGGCAGGCGTTCGGATGGTCCAGCCCGACATCGTCAAGATGGGCGGTATCACCGGCATGATGCAATGCGCGGCACTTGCGCGGGCGCACGGTGTCGAACTCGTGCCGCATCAGACCCAGCCGACCGTCGGGCATCTCGCCAATATTCATGTGATGAGCACGATCATGCACAATGCCAAGCCAGTGGAACTGGCTGATCAGTGGGAGCGTGGCTCGCCCGTATTCGTCAATCCATCGGAGACGAGTGATGGTTATTTCACGTTGCCGGACGCGCCGGGCCTCGGGATCGAATTCGACCGGAAAGAAATGGATGCTCGGCGCATCGATATTTCGGCTTGACCCCATGGCTTTACGGCCACTTTTGACCCGCCTACTGGCCGCTCCGCGTAGCTACGGTCAGGCAGCCGTAGACCATGTTCTGATGACTGGAGCTTCGCAAAAACCACAGTAACCCGCAATGTTAGGGGAATCCCCGAAAAAGCTCTTGGAGGAGTGGCGGCATTGCATCTCGGAAACACAAAGGGAGGAACCTCATGACCATTACACGTAGACAGATGATGCTTTCGGGTGCCGCCGGGACAATGCTTGCCGCAGGCCTTGGCGGGCTACCATCGCCCGCCGGCGCCCAGGCAAAACGGGACACGATCCGGGCAGCGTTCGCCGCCCGCTCGTCGACCGGCATGAACCCGCAGCTGATTTCCACGACCGGTGCCGATAACTGGGTGATGGCCCAGATTTTCCACGCCTTGGTCAAGCGCCCGGATGGTGCCTGGGCGGTCAAGCCGGAAGAGTTCCAGCCCGCTTTGGCCGAAAGCTGGGCGATGTCGCCGGATGGCAAGACCTGGACCTACAAACTCCGCAGCGGCGTCAAATTCCATAAGAACTACGGCGAGGTGACCGCCGACGACGTGGTCTTCACCTACGGCCGTCATCTGGACCCCAAGATCAATACCAAATACAAATCCTATTACCGCAATATCGAGAGCGTGACCGCATCCGATCCGCTGACGGTGGTATTCAAGCTTAGCCAACCAGACCCGCTTCTGAATGCGACTTGCATTTCGGACATCAGCGCGGTGATTATATCGAAAAAAGCCTTTGAAGAAAAAGGCGCCGATGGCTTCAACACCGATCCGATCGGTACCGGCCCCTATCAGTTCACGAGCGCCGATACAGAAAAGGGCGTAACGCTGTCTGCGTTTCCCGAGTGCTTCGACGGACCGCCGGCGACGCCGAAACTTCAGATCCGCTTCATTGCCGATACGACGGCACGCACCCTGGCCTTCGCATCCGGCGATGTTGACATGATCGAGGGCGTGCGCGCACCCGGTTGGATCGAGACGATGCGGCAGCAGAACGCCAAAACGGTGTTCGACGCGACGGCGCCGGGCAGCTTCAACATCCTGAATATCAACCTGACCAGAGGACCGCTCGCGGAGATCAAGGTTCGACAGGCCATCCGTTATGCGATCGATTCCAGCGCGATTGCCGGCGCGTTTGGCGGTATTTCAACCCCGATGGTTGGCCTTGTTCCCTCGCAGTTTCCCGGTTCGGTGACACTAAACGAACTGCCGGGCGAACTGCAGTACAAATACGACCCTGAAAAAGCGAAAGCGCTTCTTGCCGAAGCCGGCCATGCCGGTGGGCTAACGATCCCCTGCTACATCAGCCAGCGCGAGGATTATGCTTCGATCATGCTGATGATTCAGGAACAGTTGCGCACGGTCGGCATCAATCTCGATCTCAAGATCATCGACCATGCCACCTACCATGCCGATAACCGCAAGGATAAGAACGCCTTGGTTCTCTATTCGGTCAGTTATCCGCCCGTACCCACGGCACCGATCGGCGACCTGTTGCTGAAGTCCGGTGACGTCAAAGCCGACAGCAGCGGTCTTGCCAACTACAGCCATTATGGCGTCGCCATGCCAGGCATCGACGACATGATGAGCAAGACTATAGCCGAGGCTGATTTCCAAAAGCGCGTGGCTTTGGTCAAGGACATGGAAAAGCAGGTCCTGAAAGACCTGCCGGCGCTCGGTATCGTGACTCTGTCCTATCTCGTGGCGCGCAATCCCCGCCTCGATCTCGGATTCAAAGTCACTTCCGGAACACCTCTTTGGCCGCTGAAGCACGCCAAACTGGTTTGAAGTGGAGCACTACTGATGTTGGGTATGATCGCCTACAAACTGCTCGATGCAATCCCGACTCTATGGTTGGTGTTGACACTCGTGTTCGTCGCATTGCGCATTCTGCCAGGCGATCCCGCTCTTGTGGCGCTCGGTGACTATGCGACCCCGGAGCAGCTTGCGTTGTTCCGGGCCCAGACCGGTCTCGATGCGCCGCTCTGGCAGCAATATTTCTCCTTCCTATGGGATGTGGTACGGTTGGATTTCGGCGCTTCGCTGATCTCCAAGGAAAGTGTTGTCGGGCTTATTTCCTATAACCTTCCTTACACGATTGCCTTGACGCTCGGTGCGACCGGCCTCGGCGTCATCCTCGGCGTGCCATTCGGCGTGCTGGCGGCGGTTCGCAAGAACAAGCTGCCGGATTCGGCGATGCGTGTGTTCTCGCTGGTCGGTTATGCAATCCCGGACTTCTATCTCGGCGCCATCCTGCTGATCACCTTTGCACTGCATCTGCAGTTCTTTCCGATCAACGGCGGCGGCGAGGGCTTTTTTGACCAGCTTCACCATCTGATTTTACCGGCCGTCACACTGGCAATCCTCAAGATCGCTTTTCTCGGCCGCCTGACGCGCACCTCGCTTCTTGAGGTGCTGTCCAAGGATTACATCCGCACGGCGCGGGCCAAGGGCGCGCCTGAAAAGCGGGTGATCTACAAACATGCCCTGCGCAACGCGCTTCTGCCTATCGTGACCGGCCTCGGCCTTAGCCTTCTGGCCACGCTTTCGGGGTCCGTCGCCGTTGAACTCGTCTTCAACCGTCCGGGTCTCGGATCGACGCTGATCAAGGCGATTGCCGAGCGTGACTATCCGCTAATCCAGGGGACGATCGTCGTTTTCGCGCTCATGGTGGTGGTCGTCAATCTTCTCGTAGACATGCTTTACAGCGTCATCGACCCGCGTATCAGGAGCTGAATATGGCCGCGATAGAATTCAACGAAACCGTTGCGCCGGAAGTTAAACCGAAGCTGCTCAAGCGGATACTTTTCCGCAAGGTCTCGACCACGATCGCCTTCGTGGTGATACTCGCCTTCGCGATGATCGCTGTCTTTGCGCCGTGGATCGCGCCTTACGATCCACTCAAACAGAGCTTCCTGTCGATCAACAAATATCCGTCCGCGGCCAACTGGCTCGGTACGGATCAGTTCGGCCGCGACGTGCTGTCCCGGCTCATCTACGGTTCGCGCACCTCGCTGACCTTCGGCCTGATCGCACCGGTCAGCGCCGCTGTCATCGGCACGACGCTCGGCGTGCTTGCCGGATATTTCGGCGGTGTCACGGACCGGATCATCTCCAAGCTCATCGACATCCTGATGGCATTTCCGGAACTGCTTCTCGCCATCATTGTTTCGGCGGCGCTTGGCGGTGGTTTCTGGAACGTCGTCATCGTTCTGACGATCGCCTTTGTGCCGGGTTTTGCCCGTGTGGCTCGCGCTGCGACACTTTCGGTGCGCCAGGAGCCCTATATCGAGGCATCGATGGCGATTGGGGTGAAAACGCCGATCATCATTTTCCGGCACGTCATTCCAAACATGTCCGCATCGATCGTGCTGCTCGGAACGCTGTGGATCGCATCGGCCATCAGACTGGAAGCTGCGCTGAGCTTTCTCGGTATCGGCACACCACCGCCAAACCCGAGCTGGGGCAATATCATCCGGGAAGGTCTCGGCAATGTTTTCGGTTCGCCATGGCCAATCATCGGCGCAGGTTTTGCCATCACCATCATCGTGCTGTGCATCAATCTGATCGGGGATTCCGCCCGCGACGTGCTTGATCCCAATTCATCTGAATGCTGAAACAGGCTGCGAGATATGAAACTGCTTCGATACGGTCCGCCGGGCGCCGAAAGGCCGGCTATGCTGGATGATGACGGCACGATCCGCGATCTCTCCGCGCATGTGGCAGATTTGGGTGGCGATGTTCTCTCGCCGGCTTGGCTTGCCGCGATAGCAATGATTGATCCGCGCAGCCTGCCGGCGGTTGCTTCCGATGTCAGGATCGGCGCCTGCATTGCACGGCCGGGCAAGTTCATCTGCCTGGGGCTGAACTACCATTGCAATGCGGCCGCCCTGAAACAGGACCTGCCGCCCGAGCCGGTGATTGCGATGAAACCGCTTTCTGCCATTTGCGGCGCCCATGATGGCATTGAACTACCTCGCGGTTCCGAAAGCACGGACTGGGAAGTCGAGTTAGGCGTCGTGATCGGCACAAGGGCGAAATATATCGATCAGGCCAAGGCCATGGACCATGTTGCCGGATATTGCCTGATCAACGATCTGGCTGACCGCGAACTGCAGTCGAAACGCGGCGGCGATACGAGCAAGGGCAGGGGGCATGACAGTTTCGGCCCGATAGGCCCCTATTTCGTGCCTGCCGCATCGATCCCGGATCCGCATAACCTTCGCCTCTGGCTCGATGTCGATGGCGAGCGGCTTCAGGATGGGACGACGGCGGACATGGCTTATGGGGTCGCATTTCTGGTCGCGTACCTTTCGCAATTCATGACGCTTTTGCCGGGCGATATCATTTCGACCGGCACACCCGCCGGCATCGGGGTCGGGATGAACCCGCCGCGCTTCCTGAAAGCGGGGCAGACAGTCAGGCTTGGGGCCGAAGGGCTCGGCGAACAATATCACAGGGTCAGGACTTCGCTCGACGCTGCGGCGTGAACGAGTGCTTGCGCCAGCCCAAGGAGGAGAACAACATGCAGACGGCGATCGCCAAGGCACCGGATCTCTCGAAGGTCAGTGAACTCCAGCAAAACCGCATTCTGTCGGTGCGTGATCTTCGCACGGCTTTCCGCGAGAACGGCCGCTGGAAAGAAGTCGTCAAAGGCATTTCCTTCGACGTGAAGGCGGGGGAGACGCTTGCCATCGTCGGCGAATCCGGCTCCGGCAAAAGCGTGACCGGGTATTCGATCATGCGGCTGCTATCGCCGGACACGGCACGCATCAATGGCGAGGTTTTCCTTGGGTCCCGCAATCTCCTGTCGCTGAGCGAAGACGAGATGCGCGCCGTACGCGGCAACCATGTCTCGATGATTTTCCAGGAGGCGATGACAAGCCTCAATCCGGTATTTCCGATCGGCCAGCAGATCTCCGAAAGCCTGATGCTGCACAATCCGATGACCGCAGCGGCAGCCAAGGCAGAAGCGCTTCGGCTGATGGACCGAGTGAGGATACCCGCGGCCAAGACCCGTTATGACGAATATCCGCACAATTTTTCCGGCGGCATGCGTCAGCGCTCGATGATCGCCATGGCGCTGGCCTGCCGGCCGCAATTGCTGATCGCGGATGAACCGACGACTGCGCTCGATGTGACGATCCAGGCGCAGATCCTTAACCTGATCAAGGAGATCCAGGAGGAGGAGAAAATGTCGGTGATCTTCATCACTCACGACATGGGCGTGGTGGCGGAGGTGGCCGAGCGGATGGTGGTGATGTTGAAAGGTGACGTCGTCGAGACGGGAACCACGGAAGCGATATTCGATCGGGCGGAACATCCCTATACGCGGGCGCTGCTCAGTGCGGTGCCGCAGCTTGGTTCGATGCAGGGCATTCCCTATCCTCTCAAGTTTCCGATCGTCAATCCTAAGACTGGAGAGACCAGTCCCGCCGACGAACCGGTCGCAACCGTAAAGACATCGGACGCCCCGGTGTTAGAGGTCAAGAACCTTTCCGTCCGTTTCGATATCAGGGGCGGCTGGTTCCGCCGCGTCATCAGCCGTATCCACGCGGCCGAGGATGTCTCGTTCGACCTACGCCCCGGCGAGACCCTGTCGATCGTCGGTGAATCCGGCTGCGGCAAGTCGACGACGGGCAGGGGCCTGATGCGGCTGGTCGAACCTGCGGGCGGGAGTGTCCGGCTGGCAGGCCGTGAGATCATGTCTCTGGCGCATGACGACCTGCGCGATGCCCGGCGGGACATCCAGATGGTCTTCCAGGATCCGTATGCAAGCCTGAGTCCGCGCCGCACGGTTGGTCAGGCAATCGCAGAACCGTATCTTACCCATAAGCTTGGAACGGCGGCTCAGGCCCGCAAACTGGTCGGCCAGATCCTGGAGCGCGTCGGACTTAGCCCGGATATGGCTGAACGTCTGCCGCATCAGTTTTCCGGTGGCCAGAGGCAACGCATCTGTATCGCACGGGCGCTCGTGCTGTCACCGAAGGTCATCGTGGCCGACGAGTCGGTTTCCGCACTGGATGTCTCGGTCAAGGCGCAGGTGATCAATCTGCTTCTCGATCTGCAACGCGAACTGCGACTGGCCTTCGTGTTCATCTCCCACGACATGGCGGTGGTGGAGCGCATCAGCCACCGGGTTGCCGTCATGTATCTCGGGGAGATCGTGGAGATCGGGCCGCGCCAGAGCATTTTTGAAAATGCGCAGCATCCCTATACGAAGAAGTTGCTGTCGGCGGTTCCCTTGCCCGATCCGTCGCGCCGCCTGGCGAAGCGTGTCATCGATGTGGAAGAGTTGCCGAGTGCATTACGTGCGATCGGCTACGAGCGCAAAGGCAGGGTATTACGGGAAGTGTCGCCCGGTCACTTTGTTCAGGTGACCTAGGTCGCCGGCTGCGATCATAAAAGGAATCGTGCGGCTATCGGTACTATGATCGCCGTCGCCACCGCATTGAGCGCCATGGAAATCCCGGCAAAGACGCCGGCCGTCTGGTCGACATTGTAAGCTCTGGCGGTACCAATGCCGTGAGATGTCAAGCCGATGGCGAAACCGCGTGCTGCATAGTCCCGGATATTGTCGACCATGCTGATCACCAGAGCGCCGACGACCATGAGCGCGATTGCCTTCAGGTAGATTCCGGTTGCAAGAAGATAGACGGCCGCCGGAAACCAGACCAACGCAGCACCGATGGCTGGAAGAAGCGACAACAGCGCCATCAACGCGCCCCACAACAAAGCAGCCTCGATGCCGATCAGCCAGAAGGTCAATCCTCCGATGCTACCCTGTATCGACGCAATGATCAGGTTCCCCTTAACGGTCGCTTTCATGACGGATGCGAACTTCGGCAGGATCTGGTCCTTTTAGCGCCGACTAAGTGGGCTTGCCTCGCTGATGGTCGTGACAAGTCTAGGCCCATCCCGAAACAGGAAGAACAGCAGATAGAGCATGATCCCGAGGCTGATAGTCAACTCCATCGTGCCTTGTCCGATCGTTATCGCGCGCGATGCGATCGCCTGCACGGGCCTGTCCCAGCGATGTGGCAATGCGAGACTGGACCGGCTCCACGTCGCCGATTTGAAGAGCGCTCAGAGCATGGACGACGGGGGAGGGCAAGGCATCGCGGATGCGCTGCAGAATCTGGACGGCGTCAAACTCGCGCTCGCTGATGCGACCGTAGAGTCGCGTGGCTTCATCGGCCAGCGACCCGAGAACGATCGATCCGGGGATGAGCACGATGCAGACGAAGCAGATGACGCTGGCGGCCGCGGCTAGGTTGCGACGGCCGCCGAACCAGCGGCAGAGCCTTTCGTGCAGAGGGTAGAACAGGATTACAACGATCGTGACCCACAGCACGGTTCCGTAATAGGGCAGAAGCAAGAAG
Source organism: Agrobacterium tumefaciens (assembly GCF_013318015.2). NCBI lineage: Bacteria > Pseudomonadati > Pseudomonadota > Alphaproteobacteria > Hyphomicrobiales > Rhizobiaceae > Agrobacterium > Agrobacterium tumefaciens. The sequence goes on from NZ_CP115843.1 coordinate 201,364, forward strand.
ACGAAGGCCGTGGTCACCAGAACGACCACGGCCATGAAGGTTACACCCTCGATCGACGTTTGTCCCATACATTGCCGCCTTTATGTTGCTCCCGGCAGGGTCAGGATGATGCCGTTCCCGGCTGCTGTTCGGTATAACCGCCCAGGGTGCCGGCGTATATTGTTTGATCGTCATGATCGTCGGGCGCTTTCGGCATGAAGCGGGCCAGGCGCCGCGTGATGCTGTCGATATAGGAAAGGATCATCGGCACTACGATCAGGGTCAGGACGGTGGAACTGATCAGCCCACCGATCACGGCATGGGCCATGGGAGCGCGCTGCGCACCGCCGCCAGCCACCGCCATCCCGAGCGGGATCATGCCGAAGATCATAGCCAGCGTTGTCATGACGATCGGGCGGAAGCGGATGGCGCCAGCGCTGATCAGGGCGTCGTTGAGCGAAAGACCGCGTCGGCGCTCCTGATTGGCGAAGTCGACCAGCAGGATGCCGTTCTTGGTGACGAGGCCCATCAGCATGATGAAGCCGATCAGCGAGAACATGTTGATCGTGCTTCCGGCGATCAGGAGTCCGAGAAGCACGCCGACGAGCGAGAGGGGCAGGGCTGCCATGATGGCAAGCGGTTGCAGGAAACTACTGAACTGCGAGGCCAATACCAGATAGATGAAGATCACCGCCATCGCGAGTGCCGTCACCATATGCCCCATTGTTTCCTGCATGTTCTCCGATTCCCCGCCAAAGCGGATGAGGTAGCCATCGGGCAAATCTCGGTTGGCGATCAGCGTCTGCAATTCGCTGGTCACGTCGCCGAGCGTGCGGCCCGATACATCGGCGGACACCAGCACCTCCCGGCGATTGTCGAGGCGGCGGATTTCGGAAGCCGCCGGGACGGCCTTGATATCGGCAACCTGATCGACCTGGACCAGGATTGGCGCTCCATTTGCATCCAGTCGCCCGGTTGTTAGCATCAACTCGCCAATCATCGCACCGTCTGCGCGTTGCTCGCTCGGCAGGCGAACAACGATATCGTGGGTTTCGCCGGTGGCATCTGTCCAGTTCGAGACCTCCTCGCCGCCGACCAGCGGAGAGAGCGAGGCGGCAAGATCGGATCTCGTCATGCCGAGATCACTCGCCGCCTCGCGCTTCAGGCGCACCGAAAGGATGGAGGTCACTTCCCTGGCACTCGAATTCACATCGACCATACCTGATATCTTGCGCATGTCGTCGGCAAGATCCGAGGCGATTTTCTCAATGATCGCGCGGTCGTCTCCAAGCACGCTGAGCTGGATCGGGCTGTCGCCGCCGCCCAGCCCTTCCTGTACGATGGCGATCTCGATGCCCGGAATGACGGACAGTCGCTCGCGGATCGGGTTTGCCAGCATGAGCGGGGTCCGTTTCCGTTGTTCCAAAGGCACAAGGCGCACCAGCACTGCGGCGCGGTGCTTGCCGACGGTCCCCCCAGTGTTGATCGTCGAATAGATCGTCTCGATCTCGGGAAACTCCCTGAGCGCATTTTCGACCTGCCGCACTTTCGTTGCGGTGTAGTCAAGGGAGGAGCCAACCGGCGCTGTCACGTTGATCTGGAACCGGCCCTCGTCGGCGCCGGGCGCAAACTCCGCGCCGACCAGCGGCACCATGAACAGGCTGCCGATGAAGATGCCGACGGTTGCCAAGAGCGTCACGAAACGATGGCGCAACGTCCAGCCGATCACGTTCCGATACTTGCTGGCCAGCCATTCGAAGCCGTGATCGAAGCGCGCGATCAGCCGCCCGATAGGTCCGCGTTTTGCATCCGGCTGCGCATCGGGATCGTACCAGACGCTCGACAGCATCGGATCGAGCGTGAAGGCGACGAAGAGCGATATTAACACTGCGGCAGAAACCGTTACGCCGAATTCGTAGAAGAAGCGCCCGACGATCCCGTCCATAAAAGCGACCGGCAGGAAAACCGCGACGATGCTCAAGGTTGTGGCGATGACCGCAAGTCCGATTTCGTTGGTGCCGTCCAGTGCCGCGCGAAAGTGTGACTTGCCCATGTGAAGATGGCGCGTAATGTTCTCACGCACGACGATAGCATCGTCCACCAGAATGCCGATCGACAGCGTCAATGCCAGCAGGCTGAGCGTGTTGAGGGTGAACCCCAGAAAGCTGATGACCGCCAAGGTTCCAAGCATAGCGATGGGAAGCGTCAGGCCGGTAATGACGGTGCTGCGCCAAGAGTTAAGGAACAGGAAAACGATCGTAACGGCGAGTGCTGCGCCCTCGATTAGCGTCGCCTGTACCTGGGTCACCGATTCTTCGATCGCCGTCGAGGCATCCGTCACGACGCGGAGCTGGACGTTATGCGTGGCGAGTTCTGTGTTGAGTTGATCGAGACGCGCCCGGACATCATTGACAATCTGCACGGTGTTGGCGTCCTGCACCTTGATGATATCGATCGCGAGCGCCGTTTCGCCATTATAGAGCGCCCGGCTCTCGGCGTCGGCCGCACCATCCGAGATGGTCGCGACGTCACGCAGGTAGACCGGGCCCCCGCCGTGACGGGCGACGACCATGTCGAGCAGGTCTTGCGGCTGCTCGATCCGGCCCTGTACCTGCATCGTGCGCTCGGAGAAGGTGCTGATGACGCTCCCGGCCGGGCTGTTCTGGTTGCCCGATTTAAGAGTATTGATCACATCGTTGATGCCAACGCCCAGCGCCCGCATTCGGGTATCGTCGATGGAAACGTCGATCTGGCGCTTTTGTCCACCCACCAGCGTTGCCTGACCGACGCCTGAAATTGTCGTCAATTGGCGAACGACGCGCTGGTCGGCGATCATCGTCAGGGCCGGGACGTCCAGCGACGTCGAGCTGATGGCGATGGAGAGGATGGGCTGGTCGGACGGATTGAACCGAGAGACGATTGGCTTGTCGACGTCGTCGGGAAACTCCGCTTCGAGCGCTGCCACCTTGTCGCGCACATCCTGCGCGGCCGCCGCGCCCTGCACTTCAAGTTTGAACTTGGCCGTGACGACAGAGCGCCCCTCGTAGGACGTCGAGGTAATCTCATCGAGCCCGCCAATGGCGTTCAGCGCGTCCTCGACCGGGCGGGTGATCTCCGTCTCGACGGTTTCCGGTGTGGCGCCGGGATAGGTCGTCATCACGACGACTATCGGAACGTCGACATTGGGATACTGGTCGAGCCCCAGCCGCTGAAACGAGAAGACGCCCATCACCAGTAGGGCTACCATCATCATGGTGGTGAAGACGGGATGAGTGACGGAGATGCGGGTCAGGAACATGTCAGCCGGCCCTGTCGAGGGTCACGGCCACATCCGGTCGCAACTCGGGCAGAGGTACGGTCACGATCGTGTCTCCATCGACCAGGCCATCGGCGATCTCGATCAGGCTGCCGCCGTTCCAGGTCTGTCCAACTGTTACGGACTGGCGCTGAAGATGGCCGTTGTGCAGCTTGAGCAAGTAGTCACCGGTTTCGTCCTTGCGCAGGGATATCGCCGGGACAACGAGCGCATCTGTCTTTTCCCGAACGAGGATCGAACCGGTGGAGAACATTCCGCCCCAGAGCCGTCCGTCGTGATTGGAAAGTCGCAGATAGACAGGCACAAACCGCGTGCCGTTGTCCGCGACCGGATTGATCCGGGCGACCCTGCCTTCAAGCGTCTGGCCTTCCATGCCGTCGATTTGAAGTTGGACGGTCTGGCCTGCCGCCACGCGTACAATGTCACGGGTGGAAACCAGAACCTTCGCTTCCAGAATGCTGGTATCGACGATGGTCAGCAGTTCAGCGTCGGCGCTGACCCGCGAGCCCGCCTCGACAACACGGCTCGCAACAACGCCGTCGAAGGGGGCGGTGATGTCCGCATCGCGAAGAGCGACGCGGGCGATATCGACCTGTGCGGAAAGGCTCCGGACTTTAGAGGTATTGGACGAGACCTCACTCTTCGCCTTTTCGTGCTGCTCTTTCGAGACGACGTTTCCCGCCGCAAGTTGCTCCATCCTGTTCAGCGCCTGCATCGCCAGTGTCAATTCGGCCGCAGCCGCGTCGCGATCACTCTCACGTTGCAGCAGCGTCGATTGCAGATCGTCCGTCTCGAACTTGAGAATGATGTCACCAGCCCTGACGCGCTCACCTTCACGAACGGCGAGGTCGAGGATATTGCCTCCCGTCTTAGCCCGCATCACCACCCGGGTGACCGGCTGAAGCTCGCCGCTGACGCGTAGCCGCTCGACCATTGAGGCGCGTTCGATTTTCGCCACCTCGGTCTGTGTGAGTTCGAGAGGTTTGGCGACTTGGCTCACGGACGCTACGACATACTCCAGCCGCTCGTTCGCATCGACTGTTCCGCCTGCGGAAGCAAGATACATGACAGTGAGACTGCAGCCGACGAGTAGAAGGCTCGCCTTGACCATACGCGTTGTCCACCTGAATGCCATCGTTCATATCCTTTCGACCGGACGCGAAATGACCACTGAAAGATCCCCTCGCTTACTGTGAGTTCACGGTTTTAGGCTCCGACAATTGCAGCAGCATTACCGGTCGCGATCCGGGTTACGTAATCCTGCCGCAACATTCAGGGTAGAAAAGAGGACTTTGAAAGGGCGGTGAACAGAATGAGACTTCTATTGGTAGAGGATGAGAAGGATCTGGCGGATGCCTTGACGGCGGCGCTTGAGAAACAGGGTGTGGTCATCGACCATGCAATGTTGCTTGCGGATGCTCACGAGCTTGCGCGACAGAACACTTACGATGCAATCCTTCTGGACCGTCGTTTGCCCGATGGCGAGGGATTGACATTCATTCCCCAGCTCAGGCGGGAAGGGGTGGTCACACCGGTGATCGTCCTCACCGCCCGAAACGATCCCAAGGAGCGGATCGAAGGCCTTGACGGCGGAGCGGATGACTATCTCGGCAAGCCCTTTCTCGTCGACGAACTGATGGCACGTGTACGCGCCGTGCTTCGCCGTCCAGCTTCCGTGGTGGAACAGAAGATCGTCGTCGGGCGCATGACGATCGATCCGCTCAATCTCACGGTGACGATGGACAACAGTCCGTTTGATTTACCGCGCCGTGAACTTCTGGTGCTGATTGCGCTCGCCAAACGACAGGGCAAGACTGTGCTGCGATCCGTCCTTGAGGCGGCCGTCTACAATTACGAGGAAGAGATCCAGTCGAACGCACTCGATGCCCATATCTCGCGGCTGCGCAAGCGCCTGTCCGATTCTTCCGCCGGCGTATCCGTTCATAATATCCGGGGTGTCGGGTATCTGCTGAAGGATGAGGTCTGATGGAGATGACCCGACCAAACTCCTCGCTCTGGTGGAAGCTCAGCTGGCAACTCAGCCTCGTTTTTGTCGCTGTCGTGGCAGCCGTCATTGTGGGGCTATGCGTCTACGGCGCAATGATCCTCTCGCCCAACGTCGGACTGAAGGACAGGCTGACGCATGCGCTCGAAGACTCTCTCACGCGCGATCAACAAGGACGGCTCGTCATCGAGGAGAGCGCCCAACTTCGCTCGTTCAAGGCCGAGAACGACCGCCTATGGTTTGTAGCTGCCACTCAGGACGGGCAATTGGTGAGCTTCGGCACCACACCCGATTATTATCAGGGTCTCGCGCCCTATATTCGTTTGATAAGAGATGGCGACATTCGAGGAGCGAGCGGAACGCAGGAAAAAGCCTCGATCGACGCCATCGAAACCCCGCTCGGTGAAGTCCGCGTCATGTACGGCGGCAATACCAGCACGACCGACAATATCCTGACGATGCTGACCAGCTTGGCGCCGATCTATGTCCCACTGCTGGTAATCGCCCTGCCGGCATTGTTTTTGACGATCCCGCGCATCGTCGGTCGAGGGCTCGCAGGCTTGAAAGACGTCGCTAAAATGGCGCCGGAAATCGATCCCCGTCGCCCGGGGACGCGGCTTCCGGTCCGCAAGGTGCCCAAAGAGGTTGCGCCACTGATCGTTGCCTTCAACAGCATGCTGGAACGACTTGAAGAGCAGTTCCTGGCCAGGCAGCGATTCCTGATTGATGCCGCGCATGAGTTGAGGACACCGATCACCATCATGCAGACCCGCATAGAAGGGATGGATGGGGGTAAGGAGCGACAGCGCCTCCTCGACGATGTCGCCCGCCTTGCCGATACGGCCGAACAGCTTCTGGCCTTCGAGCGCAACGATCAGACCGATGACCTGCAGGAAACTATGGATCTCGTCGACATAGCGCGGACAGTGGTCGCAGATCTCGCCCCGGTCGCAATCGCGGCCGGCTATGACATCTCGTTCGAAGGTGACATCGAGACCCTAAAGCGGAAAGGCAGCCCATCAGCGCTCACGCGAGCGATCACCAACCTCGTTCGCAACGCGATCGATCACGGAGGTAATACCGGCGCTATCGTCGTCTCCGTCTCTCCTGACGCAGTGATTGCTGTCTCTGACGAGGGGGTGGGTATCCCGAAAGACCAGCAGGATCTGATATTCGAGCCCTTCTACCGGGTTACTCCCAGGAGCAAGGGAGCAGGCCTCGGTCTGGCGCTTGTCAGGCAGATCGTTTCACGCCATGGCGGAAAAGTGACGATCGACAGTTCTTCTGCTGGGACGACGTTTGCAATCTGCTTGTAGCACGTCAACGGACCGACCGCTGCAAACGATTGGCTAGTATGGAAGTGTTTCCGTTTCAGTTCCTGTAATGTTGCCGCAATTCTTGTCGCGCATCCTCCGCCCATTGCGATCAGCAAGGGGACAGTATTGTGAACAACAGACACGGTCCGGAAGCGACGGTTTCCGGAGCAGACAAAATGAGCAGGCATCGCTTGCGGTTGGCGTGGCTTGTCCTGCCAACGGCAGCTCTTCTCGCCGGCTGCACGTCCGTTCCTCTAAAGGAGGGCGGGACGTTGACGTCTTATAGCCAGCTCAGCCCGCCGAAGGGCAAGTTTACCAAATCGCGCACCTTTGTTGATGCACAGGGCCTATCTGGCGTGAGAACAGTCTCGATCGTACCGACGACTTTCTCCTTTGATGCCACCTCGCGAATTAAGTCACCGCAAGACAGGGCACTGGTCTCCAACGCCCTTGACCGTGCCGTTTGCGTTTCGCTCAGCGATAAGTACCAGATCGTGCCCACGGGTCAGCCTGCCGATCTGATTGTCCGAACTGTCGTTACCGACATTGTCGCGACCAACAAGACCATGGCCGGTGTTTCGACCGCGGTTTCGCTTGGCAGCAGCCTCGCCCTGCCGGTCGGGATTCCTCGACTGCCTGTCGGGCTCGGTGGGCTTGCGGTCGAAGCCGAGGCTATAGACATCAGCGGCACCCAACGGGCAGCTGTCGTCTGGTCGAAGGGCGCCAACTCGATCACCAACAATGCCCGTGTGTCAGAGGTCGGGGACGCCTACAGTCTCGCCGCAAATTTTGGAAAATACCTCTCGCGCATGCTCGTTAGCGGAAAAGAGCCGAATGGCCTCGACCTCTCGCTGCCCTCTGCGCAACGGATGAATTCCGCACTTGGCGGCAAGCCTAAATACGCAGCCTGTGATGCGTTCGGCCGGTCGCCGGGTCTCGCAGGTATCGTCGCCGACAAGGTCGGCGCACCGCCAGAGTGGACCGACAAGCAGCCGAAGACCCCCACTCAACAGACATCAACGTTCTAAAATCGGCAGGCTTTGCCGGTCGGTAGGACGGACGGAGCAAAGGCCAAACCCCAGACCTTCCGTCCGTCTTAAAATCTCGGCCACATTACCACCTTGTAATGTTGCCGCAATTCTTCCTCGCCAGAGTAGCAACAACTCGAAAGCAGGGTAGGGCTCTCTAAAAGGGGAAACAATAATGGAAACAGAGAGGCTACAGCGCCATTGCGTCGAGGCGGCGGCGTTCATGTCTGCCGCCGCAAACCCGAAACGTCTTTCGATCCTGCAATTGCTGACCAAGAGGGAGCATTCGGTTGGTGAGCTTTCGATCCTTGTGGGTCTCAGCCAGTCCGCTTTGTCACAGCATCTTTCGAAGCTTCGTCGCGGCAGGTGGGTTGAAACGCGGCGTGACGCACAAACCATCTATTATTCCAGCACATCGCCCGCTGTAGCGAAGCTTTTGTCAACACTTGAAGGAATTTTCCCCGCGATCGCCAGCGCTATGGCGCGACCCGACGTGGGGTGCACCTGATCAAATCTTCAACCCATGTTCCCGGCTTCTTTGGCGGGCCTCACAATATCCAATCCCAGGAGTTTTTCGTGACCAGACACACATCCCGCCCTTGGCGAGCAAACGCCACCCGTTTTCCCCGCGGCATGGCTCGTACCGTCCTGTTTGCAGGCACCTTGACTTCCCTGCCGATGGTCGTCCACGCGGCCGACTTAGATACGAGTGATGCTGTCGTGTCTCCGCCGCAGCAGTTCGACACAGCACGCTACGGGGACTTCCGTGACAGGCTGGCAGACTGGAAGGTCACGATCGGCGCAGGCGCAATCTACATGCCGGAATACGAAGGATCGGACAAGTTCGACGTCAATCCGTTCCCGATCTTCTCGGCGGAGTTCGGCGAGCGCATCAGCGTCGATATCACAGGTGTCACCGTCGATCTCTATGAGGCGAATGGCTTCAGGGTCGGCGTCAAGGGTGGCTATGAGATGGGACGCAAGGAAGACGATTCCGACTATCTGCGCGGCCTTGGCGATATCGATCCCGGTGGCGTTATCGGCGGCATCATCAGTTACGATGTCGGCCCGTTTCAGGCATATGCGAAGCTTGACAAGACGATCGGGGGCAGCGATGGGTTGACGGGCACCGTCGGTGCTAAGGCGTCGTATAAATACGAACGCTTTATCTTCTCCGCCGATGTTTCCGGCACCTGGGCGGACGACAAGCATATGGAGTCGTATTTCGGTGTCACGGGAGCTCAATCGGTAACTTCAGGCTTGGCACAATACGACGCCAAAGCGGGTGTAAAGCGCGTCGACGTCAAGGCTTCCGTCACCTACATGATGACTGAAAACTGGCTTGTGACTGGCGCAGCCGGTGCTGGTTTCCTGATGGGTGACGCCAAGGATAGTCCAATCGTCAAGGATGATGTGCAGCCATTCGCGATGCTGGGCGTCGCGTATCGCTTCTAATCACCGCGGCGCCATCTCCCCATTACGGAAATGCGCTTCAAACACTCACTGGCGTTTCGATACCAGTGGGTGTTGTCTTGATAACACATAGTGGAGGTATCGGATTACTTCGATTTGGATCGCTCGAGTCTCGTAGAAAGCGTTAAAACGCTTTACCGAACTTGAAGCGTATGAAGTCCCGCCCGTTCGATCTCGATCTCCACTTTGGATGAGAAAACTGGCTACAAGGGCATCCAAAAATCGCCGCATAACATCAGAGATTTTGCCACCGGCCGTCCGTCCCAGCAAGGCAAATTCTGGAAATCAAAGACCCGTTCAACCGCTTTGATTGAGTTTAAGTTGAGGCGAAATCGCTTTGCGGGACTTTGTGAATTCTTGTGTCGTCCTTCAAGAACCAATGCCGACACAAGACAATGTCGCAGACGGACAGTTGTGGACGTGGGTGCAATAGACGATCTGTGGGCGCGAGCTCGTCGAGCATCGGAGGATAATAGTCATGAAAATCTTGGTCACGGTCAAACGAGTTGTCGACTACAACGTGAAAATTCGCGTGAAATCCGATGGCACGGGCGTTGAACTTGCCAACGTTAAAATGTCGATGAACCCGTTCGACGAAATCTCTGTCGAAGAGGCTCTTCGTCTGAAGGAAGCTGGCAAGGCCGAAGAAGTGGTCGTTGTGTCGATCGGTCCGGCCAAGGCCGAGGAAACGGTGCGCACGGCGCTGGCCATGGGTGCCGACCGCGCCATCCTGATCGAAACAGATGAAACGGTTGAGCCGCTGGCAGTCGCCAAGCTTTTGAAAGGCGTGGTCGACGCGGAGACACCGGATCTGGTTATCCTCGGCAAGCAGGCAATCGATGACGACAGCAACCAGACCGGCCAGATGCTGGCAGCGCTTCTCGGCTGGGGTCAGGGCACCTTCGCATCGAAAGTCGAGATCGCTGATGGCTCCGTTGCCGTGACCCGCGAAGTCGATGGCGGCCTGCAGACCGTTTCGCTGAAATTGCCTGCTATCGTGACCACCGACCTTCGCCTCAATGAGCCACGTTATGCGTCGCTGCCAAACATCATGAAGGCCAAGAAGAAGCCGCTGGACAAGAAGACCCCGGCCGATCTGGGTGTTGATATTGCGCCGCGCCTCAAGGTTTTGAAGACCGAAGAACCGGCTGGCCGCAAGGCAGGCGTCAAGGTTGGCTCGGTTGCAGAGCTGGTATCGAAACTCAAGGCCGACGGCGTATTGTAAGAGACGGATAAGGGAGATTTTATTATGGCCATTCTTCTTCTGGCAGAACACGACAACGCAACCCTTTCCGACCAGACCGCCAAGACGCTGACGGCAGCCACCAAGATTGGTGGCGACGTGCATGTGTTGGTGGCTGGCTCCGGTGCAAAGGCTGCCGCCGATGAAGCAGCAAAGCTGTCCGGCGTTGCCAAGGTACTGCTTGCTGACGACGCGTCCTACGCAAACCAGCTGGCAGAACCGCTTGCTGCGCTGATCGTCTCGCTGAGCGGTTCCTACGACGTCATCATCGCACCTGCGACCGCATCGGCCAAAAACGTTGCGCCGCGCGTTGCAGCTCTGCTCGACGTCGCACAGGTTTCGGAAATCACTGAAGTGGTTTCCGCTGACACCTTCAAGCGCCCGATCTATGCCGGTAACGCCATCCAGACCGTACAGGCAACTGACGCCAAGAAGGTCATCACCGTGCGTACGGCATCTTTCGCTGCGGCGCCGGCCGGTGGTTCCGCTGCTGTTGAAGCGATCGCTGCTGCGGCAAACCCAGGCGTATCGTCCTTCGTGTCAGACGCGCTGGCATCGTCTGATCGTCCTGAACTGACATCTGCCAAGATCATCATCTCCGGTGGCCGCGCACTCGGCTCGTCGGAAAAGTTCAAGGAAGTCATTCTGCCGGTTGCTGACAAGCTGGGCGCGGCCGTTGGCGCATCGCGTGCGGCGGTTGACGCCGGTTATGCACCAAACGACTGGCAGGTTGGCCAGACCGGCAAGGTTGTTGCTCCCCAGCTTTACATTGCTGCTGGTATTTCCGGTGCTATCCAGCACCTGGCCGGTATGAAGGACTCGAAGGTCATCGTTGCCATCAACAAGGACGAAGAAGCACCGATTTTCCAGGTTGCCGATTACGGTTTCGTCGGGGATCTCTTCGAACTGCTCCCGGAGTTCGAGAAGGTGCTCTGAGAGTCTGACAGTTCGAAGGATGTTTGTTCGTGCGTATACGACGCGGACGCAGATCACTGTCCATGGCGAAGGTTCTGGATTTGCAGTTTACCGTCGCCCCGGTTGATGGAACTTTCGATTGACACTCGAGTGGGGAGAAAATGGGTTCGCCTCGAACCCATTGACAGCTAAATTTCAGTTTTCGGTCGCGCAGTTATGTACGGGAAAGCGCCGGACTTCCCGAGTTATTAATCCATCGTATTGGTTGCGATACGGGAGGCATTGAAACTTACCGGCCTTCCGATGAGTGAAAATTGTTCGCCGATCACCTATTCCTTTCGACATTCCCTGAGGATTGCCACCGTGTGTCGAATTTCATTGGTTGTTAGCTTGACCGACGCGGTCGGAGGTCCCCACCAGCAAGCTATGACCAAATTTTTTCATCTTCGTGTCCAGATAGCGGGCGTTGAACGGGTTCGGCGGGATGACCAATGGCTCCACCTTCAAGATCGAAATTCCATGACGTCTAAGGCCTCTAGCCTTTTCGGGGTTGTTGGTCAGCAACTGGATGCCATCATAACCCAAACGGCGCAGTATCTCGGCTGCATGAGAATAGTCACGCGCGTCGTCGGGTAGTCCCAGGGCGCGATTGGCTTCTACCGTGTCTAGCCCCTTATCCTGCAAAGCATATGCGCGCATCTTGTTGGCTAGACCAATGCCTCTGCCTTCGTGCCCACGAAGGTAGATCAGCAAGCCCCCAGGAGAGGCTGCTATCCGGCGCAAACTCTCATTCAGTTGTGGGCCACAGTCGCAGCGTAGCGAACCAAAAGCATCGCCGGTGAGACATTCGGAATGTAACCTCACCAGAGGCGGCTCGCGCGAGGTGCCCGGAGACATGAGTGCCAGATGTTCTATCCCGTCAAACTGAGTTGTAAAAGAATGCACGCGGAATGGGTGAGCGGAATGAGGAGTCGGCAAATCGGCCACTGCAACGTGATCGAGCGCTGATTCATGCCGACGGCGATGCAGTACCAGCGCCTCAATCGTCACAACAGGAACGCCCTTGGCCTGTGTTGTCTCAAGGTTGCCGCTATAGACCAGTTCGCAAACCAGAACCGAGAGAGAACGTCCAGCCAGCCGAGCAACATCAAGCATCGCTTCTGGCATATATTCGCGGAGCATCACACCGGCCGGATCAGCGAAAAGGGTTGGAAAGGGGTCCGTAGCCTCAGCCGCTTCGGTTTCTGCCACCCGAGTGACGACGCCTTTTGCAGTCGCACGCATCCGCGCGATGGAAGAAACGGTCGCCTGTTCTTCGGACAGCGCAAGATAGGCTTGGCCACGATGGTCCAGCAGGACTATGAAATCACCGCGTTGAAACGCTTCGAGCGCTAGAGGCACATCGTTTAGGGTCGCTACGCATCGGTTTGGAAGAACAGAGAGCATCGCAAGTCTCCTTTGTAGTCAGATCTGCCCGCTACGGTGCGGGAAACGATCTCATCGCTGTACCTTCAATCGTTGAGGCAAGGTGCCGATCACGCTCTTGCCGATCGATCGTCGTGGTGCCGCCCTAGATCGCGAGATCGGCCACCATCCGCACTGCGTTCGCGGCCTCGGCGCCTTTTTTCACGAAATGATCGGAGTAGAATTCATGATGGGTCTCGGAATCGTGGAAGTGATGCGGGGTTAGGCTGACGGAAAAGGTCGGGACGCCGGTTGCCATCTGGGCATCCATGAGGCCGGTGACGACAGCCTGCGCCACGAATTCATGCCGATAGATCCCGCCATTGACAACCAGAGCGGCCCCCACGATCGCGTCGAAGCGCTTGGTCTCGCCTAGTTTCTTCGCGAGCAGCGGCATCTCGAAGGCGCCGGGGACATCATAGGCAGAAATGGCGACCTTGCGACCGGCTGCTGCCATGTCTGCTTCGAAGCCTTTCAGTACCTGATCGACAATTTCAGAATGCCAACGGGCCTTGATGAAGGCAATTTTCAATGTCTCGGGCATAGCGACCTCTCCTCCCACGCTGTTTGATGGGCGGGACCACTCCCGGATCCCCGCTCGCGATCAAGCTAAAACAAGCGTGAAGCCGCGGTAAACTGTCTCTTATGCTACAGGCTGTTACCCGTTGTCCGATGCTCGTTTTCTCGCGCGAGACAGCGTCGGACACCCTGTCTGCGCTAAGTTCCTTACGCCCTATTCCTACGGTAACGCCACCGCAGATATAGAAGGCTTGGCCGGTGACAAAGCTTGCGCGGTCACCACAAAAGAAACTGACGGCATTGGCCGCATCGTCCGGAGTGCCCATCCGGCCTACCGCAATGGTGGAGGTGATCTTCTGCGTGCGTTTGGCGTCCGGCGGATTGTTCTGCCAGAATGCGCTGGTCGCAATCGGCCTGGCGCCACGCAGTTGACGGTAATCCCGTCGCGCCCAAGCTCAAGCGCCCATGTCCGCGCCAGCGATTGTAGAGGCTGGGCCCTTCCTAGCCGAGCGTGCACGACTGGTGTTCATGACGATCCGACCAGTGCCGCGCTGGCGCATGCAGGCCTGCGATTAGGCAGGTACGGGTCTTGAGATGGAGGATGCAGTCGAAATCACCAACCGCAACATCGTCAAACAGCGCAGGCTGGACGATTTCGACATTGTTGAGAAGGACGCTGACCGGATGGCGCTTGGCAATCTCGGCGAAGGCCGCTTCGGCAATGTCTCTGTTAAAGATCGGCAACGACGGTGTTGGTCTGAAGCGCCGGGTCATCGGGCGGTACAATATCAACGGTGATAACTCGGAATCCATCTTCCAGCAGGCGCTGGCTGATGGCAGCCCGATTTTGCGGGCATCGCCCGTCACCACCCCTGCGGCTTTGTCCTGCCTGTCCCTCAGGTCAGAGATCGGCTTCCTTGATCATCCCGCGCGCAATGACGATCTGCTGGATTTGCGTCGTGCCTTCATAGATGCGGAACAGGCGCACATCGCGGTAGAAGCGTTCTATCCCGTAATCCGCAATATAGCCGGCTCCACCGTGGATCTGAACGGCGCGGTCGGCGACCCGGCCGACCATCTCAGAGGCAAACATCTTGCAGCAGGCGGCATCCGTCGAGACGTTCTGACCGGCATCCTTGCGGCGGGCCGTTTCCTCGATCATGCATCGCGCAGCAAACGCCTCGGCTCTGCTATCGGCCAGCATTGCCTGAATCAGTTGTTTCTCGGCGATCGCCTCGCCAAACTGTTTGCGCTCCATGGCATAGCGCAGGCTGTCGCGGATGAGCCGCTCGGCAGCTCCGGTGCAAACGGCGGAGATGTGCAGCCTGCCACGGTCTAGAACCTTCATTGCTGTCTTGAAGCCAAGGCCTTCGCGCTCGGAGCCGCCTATGATGGCGCTCGCTGGAACACGGCAATCTTCAAGGATGACGTCGCAGGTATGCGATCCCTTCTGACCCATCTTCCTGTCGACCTGCCCAAGGCTTAGACCCGGCGTTCCCGCCTCGACTAGAAACGCCGTCACCCCGGCCGATGTCTTGGATTCGGGGTCTGTGCGGGCAAAGACGGTGAAGAGGCCGGCGCGGGGCGCATTGGTGATGTAGCGCTTGGTGCCGTTGAGAATGTAGTGATCGCCTTCGCGCCGTGCCGAGGTGCGCAGCGACCCTGCATCCGAACCTGCCTCCGGCTCTGTCAACGCGAAGGAGGCAATCAGGTCGCCGGTGGCGAGACGCGGCAGATAAGCCGCCTTCTGTTCGTCCGTGCCGTCAATGATGATGCCCTGCGATCCGATCCCGTTGTTGGTGCCCACCAGCGAGCGGAAGGCGGGCGAGGTTTGACCGAGCACGAAGGCGGCCTGAACCTCTTCGGCCATGGTCAGCCCAATACCACCATATTCTTCCGGGATAGACAGACCGAAGAGCCCCATGTCGCGAATCTCCTGAACGAGATCCGGCGGGATCAGATCGGTTTCGGCAACCTTGTCCTCGTTAGGGATTAGCCGCTCCCTGACGAAGCGGTCGAGTGTGTCGAGAAACTGCGCGAGCGTTTCGGCATCAAGGCTCATTTGTGCCATCCATGTCTGTGGTTTTGGCTTTGCATAACAGGCAGCTGCGACCTCGCCCATTGCCCGATTGCTCCATGCTCGCGATGCGGTCCCGTCGCAGAAGAGACAGTTGTCCAATCCAGCGGCTGTGCTTCTACTTTTCCAGCCGCAGCCTGTAATTGCTGCGTCATAGGACAACTTGGGAGGAGGTATCCGAAATGAAGGCTCTGCGCTTTCACGCTGCTAAGGACCTGCGGGTCGAAGACATCCCTTTGCCGACAGATCCTGCTGATGATGAGGTGGTGATCAAGAACCGCTTTGTCGGCATCTGCGGCACGGATCTGCACGAATATGCTTACGGCCCGATCTTTGTGCCGAAAGATGCTGAAGGAAAGACGGCCCAGCCGCAGGTTCTCGGCCACGAATATGGTGGTGTCGTCACCAAGGTCGGCAAGAATATCATGCATGTCAAGGTTGGCGATCGTGTCTCGGTCCAGCCGTTCATCACCCCGCGCGGCGGTGACTACTATTCTGATCTTGGCCATTTCAACCTGTCGGACCAACTGCAACTGGCGGGCCTCTCGTGGATCGGTGGCGGAATGGCGAGCGAAAGCCTGCTGAAGGGCTTTAACGTCTACAAGGTGCCCGACAACCTCTCCGACGAAGATGCCGCGCTTGTCGAGCCGACCGCGGTTGCGGTCTATGGCGTTGATCGTGGTGGTGTGAAAGCTGGTGATTCGGTGCTGGTCACCGGCGCAGGCCCGATCGGCCTCCTGACGCTTCTGGCCGCGCGCGCGGCAGGAGCGGTTCAGCTCTTCGTCTCGGATCCGAACGCAACCCGGCTTGCCATTGCAAAGAAGATTATCCCGGATGTCGTCACCATCAATCCGCGCGAACAGGGTGTAGGTGATGTGATCCGCGCTGCCACCGAAGGGAATGTCGGGTGTGACGTCGCGCTGGAATGCGTCGGCAATACGCTGGCCCTGCAGGCCTGCGTCGATGCTGTGCGCAAGCGCGGTACGGTGGTGCAGATCGGCCTGCATGCTGGCGAAGCTCCGGTAAACTGGTTCAACGTCACCTTCAAGGACATCGATATTCGCGGTTCCTGGGCATACACCGCCCAGATGTGGCCGCGTGTCATGCGCCTGATCGCCTCTGGCCAGATCCCGGCCCAGAAGGTGGTGACCAAGACGGTTCAACTGGACACCGCCACCAAGGAAGGCTTTGACGCGCTTCTCGATCCGGCGGGCACCCATCTGAAGATCCTAATTGACCTTGGGCGCTGACCGCACAACGTATCTCCCATCGGCTTTGCCCGGATTCTAGAAAGCCAAGGCAGTCTTTTTGGCTTGGCTTTTTCGCCGGGACCGACGTCTGGTGAAGGACCGGAATGCAAGAAGAAGGCCCGCAGCACTGCCAAGCTGCGGGCCTTTCGTGGTAGCTTTTGGTGCAGTCAGACCCGTTCGAGAAGCACGGCAACGCCCTGTCCGACGCCGACACACATCGACACGACGGCGCGCCGGACCGTTCCGAGCGACAGTTCGAGTGCCGCACTGCCGGTGATGCGCGCACCCGACATGCCGAGCGGGTGGCCGAACGCTATCGCGCCGCCATTAGGATTGACGCGCGAATCGTTTGCCGCAATGCCAAGCCCCTTCAGGCAGGCGAGAACCTGCGCGGCAAAGGCTTCATTCAGTTCGAAGAGATCGATCTCGGCAGTGGTGAGAGCGGCCTGCGACAGCAACTTTTGCACCGCCGGCACGGGGCCGTAACCCATAATGCGTGGCGTAACGCCGGAGGAGGCGCCAGCGGCGATCCGTGCGATTGGCTCCAGGCCATGGCGCTTGACGGCGGCTTCCGAGGCGAGGATCAGTCCAGCGGCACCATCATTGACGCCCGAGGCATTGCCCGCCGTCACCGAACCGTCGGTGCGGGTGATTGGCCGCAGCCGCGCCAGATCGGCAAGTGTCGTCTCGGGACGCGGGTGCTCGTCGCGGTCGAACAGCACTTCCTTGCCCTTTCCGACGGATATTGCGACCGGCATGATCTCTCTGGCCGTGCGGCCCGATGCCATCGCCGCCCCGGCCTTCTGCTGCGAGGCAAGCGCGAAGGCATCTTGCTCGTCGCGGTCGATCTGCATGTCGTCGGCCAGATTCTGCGCGGTTTCCGGCATGGAGTCGGTGCCGTAGCGGGTGCGCATACGCGGATTGATGAAGCGCCACCCGATCGTCGTATCTTCCATGGCGATGGAGCGCGAAAAGGCGCTCTCCGATTTGAGCAAGACAAAGGGGGCCCGGCTCATGCTTTCGACACCACCGGCGACGACCAGCTCCATTTCACCCGCCTTGATGGCGCGCACGCCGGAAATGATCGCTTCCATGCCCGAGCCGCACAGCCGGTTGACGGTGACGCCCGGAACGCTGTCCGGCAGGCCGGCCAGCAGCGACCCCATGCGAGCAACATTGCGGTTGTCTTCACCGGCCTGGTTGGCACAGCCCATCCACACTTCTTCGACGGCTGTGGGGTCCATGGCCGTGTTGCGCTTCATGAGCTCGGCCAGCGGTAGGGCGGCGAGATCGTCGGTGCGCAATTTCGCCAATGAGCCGCCGTGGCGGCCAATCGGCGTGCGGATATAGTCACAGATGAAGACGTCGGTCATGCAAAGGCTCCGTCACGGTTGATACTTTCAAAATTGTGGCCGTCGCTAACCAGCTGCCGCAGGAGACTGGGAATGTTCCAACTGCGCGGGTCGGCTGCGGCGAGCGCCTCGACCTTGGTGAGAATGACTGGAAGGCTCATCTGGTCGGCAAAATGCATCAGGCCACCCGCAAAGCGCGGGAAGCCGTAGCCGTGGATCAAAACCAGATCGATATCCTGCGGACGCTGAGCTATCCCTTCTTCGAGGATGGCCGTCGCTTCAAGGACCATGGCGAGAATGGCGCGCTCGGCGAGTCCGGCCTTGTCCATGGTCTCTCGCCGGATGCCGGCCTTTTTGCTCGCCTGCAAGATCGCCTCAGTGACGACCGGCGACTCCACCGGCTTGCCGGCAGTGTCATAATCATACCAGCCGGCCCCGGTCTTGCGGCCGAGCCGGCCGAGGACTTCGACCAGGTGGTCGGCAATCGGTACGTAGCGGATATCGGTGCGTTCGCGCGGGTTCTGCCGCTTGCGGTTGGCATGGGCGATATCGAGACCGGACATGTCCTGTGCCTCGTAGGGGCCCATCGCCATACCGAAATCGCGCATCGCCTCATCGACGGCCTTCGGGGTGGCTCCTTCGATCAGCATCACGTCGGCGGCATGCCGGTAGCGCGACAGAATTCGGTTGCCGATGAAGCCGTCGCAGACGCCCGCAAGGACCGGCATCTTGTTCAACTGCTTCGACAGGGCAAAGGCCTTGCCCAGCGTCGCCGCGTCCGTGGTCCTGCTGCGGACGATCTCCAGCAGCTTCATCACATGTGCCGGGGCAAAGAAATGCAGGCCGAGGAAGCGGCCCGGGTTGACGATTCCTTTGGCGATGATGTCGACATCGAGATAGGAAGTGTTTGTCGCCAGAACCGTATCGGCCGACAGACCCGTCTGAAGGTCGGCAAAGATCGATTTCTTGACGTCCATGTTCTCGAAAGCGGCTTCGATTGCCAGATCCACCGGCGGCAGATCGGCAAAGCCGGCACCGAAACTGAGCCGGCTGCGAAACTCCTCGGCATCACGGATGGCGCGTCGCTCGGTGCCCTGGGCAATCAACTTGTCGAGGTTGACCATGGCACGCGCCTGACCCGCGGCATCCGTCTCGACGACATGGACGCGCAGACCAGACAGTGTCAGGGCATAGGTGATGCCTGCGCCCATCAGGCCACCGCCAACGACGATGGCGCTTGACAGCGGTCGCTCCGGCGCGGGGAACGCCTTGCCCTGCGATTGGGCTGCCCGCTCGGCAAAGAAGACATGGCGTAAGGCCGCGGCCTGGGCGGAATGGCGCAACTGCAGGAAGGCCGCGCGTTCGCGCTCGAGCGTGGCGTCTAGCGGATCGGTGGCCGAGGCGGCAACAAGATCAATGGCGATATGCGGGGCGTTCTGCCCCGTGGCGCGGCGGTATGCCAGTGTATGGGCGGCCTCAATGGCCTCGGCATTAGAAGCCGGGGCAGGGCGATGATCGGCGACGTTCATATCCGCCAGCAGATCGGCCGGAAAGGCGAGCGCCGCCGCCATAGGATCGTCGTCGACGAGATCCACCAGACCGAGACGAAACGCTTCTGATGCCGCAATGGTGCGGCCCTGGCCTATGAGATCGGCAGCCTCCGCAACGCCGATCAGGCGCGACAGGCGCTGGGTGCCCCCGGCGCCCGGCACAATGCCGAGCGTCACTTCCGGCAGGCCGAAGCTTGCGCCGGGCGATGCCACGCGTGCGCGGCAGGCGAGCGCAATCTCAAGTCCGCCGCCGAGGGCCGGACCGGTGATCACGGCGATTGTCGGGAAGGGCAGTGCGATCAGCTCGAGCAGAATGTCGTTGAGATGCGGCGATAGCGCCGGCCCGTCAAATTCCCTGGCATCCGAGCCGGCCACGAAGGCGCGCCCGGCGCCCCGGAGGATCAGGCGCTCGGGACGATCGCCCCGCGCCCGTGCAATCGCGTCCTTCAGCCCGGCGCGCATCGCCTGTCCGAAAATGTTCAGTGGCGGGTTATCGAACGTAATGATCGCGCGCTTTTCGCGAAATTCATAAGTGACTGGCATGGCGTTTCCTCGACGGGATGATGTCGGACGACATTCGCGGTGCTGTCGGCCGGCCTTCAGGCGGTGCTGTGCGTCACTTCTCTCTGAGGCTGATGATACAGCGCGGCAACTGTCAATTCTGAGACACGCACTGGCACGGAGACCAACTCACCTTGGCCAGTATGAATCCGGTAAGTAATTGAAAATGATGGCATCGAAAGCAGGATATCAACGGTTTTAGATAGTAAGCACACAAAGGGAGGATCCACCAGATGACGGCAGAAAACCTGGGCAAAAACCCCCTGACGGGATTGTTTCGGGACAGCATGCGTCTCGTGGCGTCATCTGTGTCGCTGGTCACAGCGCGTGATGCTGGCGGCAACTGGCACGGAATGGCGGTGACCAGCGCTGGTTCACTTTCCATGGACCCGCCGTCGATGATGGTGGCCGTCAATCGGACGGCCTCAATCTATCCGGTGATCGTTGCATCCGGTTATTTCACGCTGAACCTCATAAACGAATCTCACGCGGCCCTCCTTGAGCCTTTCGCGCGAAGCGACATGCGTGATCGACGCTTCGTCGACGAGGCCTGGGTGCCGGCGGGCCCGAGCGGTCCCGTGCTGACGGGCGCCCTGTGCAGCCATGTCTGCAAGGTTGCTGAAACGCATGACTTCGGCACGCACACGGTTTTCTTCGGCACTGTTGATGACGTGATCCTGCACGACAGTACATCGCAGGGACCCATCCTCTGGCTGAACGGCAAGCGCGCATCCGTGGTCTCTGCGCACGCCATCTGACATCCGCATCAATCTTGCATCAATGATTTCCTCGCACCGAGGAGATCACAAAGGGAGGTAATCATGGATCTGGGACTTTTCCACATGCCACTGCATCCGGCTCACAGGGCGCTAGTCGACGTATTGGCTGAAAACACAGAAAAGATCATCTATGCTGATCAACTCGGCTTCTCAGAGGTCTGGATCGGCGAACATTATTCGGCCACCACCGAGCCGATTACGGCTCCCATGATGTTTATGGCCTCGCTCATTCCGCTGACCAAAAACATCCGCTTCGGTACCGGCGTCCTTTGCCTTCCGAACCATCATCCTGCGCAGATAGCCGGTCAGGCCGCGCTGTTTGACCACATGACGAAGGGCCGTTTTAACATGGGTATCGGCCCAGGCGGCCTTGCCTCCGACATGGAACTCTTCGACGTGCTCGACGGCACTGAACGCGCCGAGCGCTTCGCCGAATCGATCAGCATGATTAAGCAGATTTGGTCCCAGGAGCCACCGTATGACATCAAGGGCAAGCACTGGCACATCAAGCTGACCGACAACATCATTCCGGAACTCGGCGTAGGCTACATGCAGAAGCCCTACACCAAGCCGCATCCTCCGATTTCACTGTCGTCCATGTCGCCGGACGGAAATTCGGTCGCACATGCAGTCAAGATGGGGTGGAAGCCTATCACCGCGAATTTCGCGCCGGAGAGCACTGTCATCAACCACTGGAACAAGTATGTGGAAGGCTGCGAGGCAGTCGGCAAGAAGGCAACCGGCAAGGAATGGTCGGTCGCCCGCAACATCCTGATCGCCGAGACCGATGAGCAGGCCGAAGACTGGTTGCTGGATCCGGAAGGTTCCGACTTCTACTACTTCGATTATCTCTGGAAGGTCCTGAAAGTCGCGAACTACACCGCCGTCGCGAAGCCCGACATCACCATGGCCGATGAGGACGTGACCGTCGAGTCCATCGTCAAGGCCTCTGTCATCTACGGTTCACGCAAGACCGTGATCGACAAAATTATGTCGCTGCGCGAGCGTTCCGGCCCGTGGAATGTGCTCCTCAAGGCTGCGATGGACGGATCTGGCAAGAACCGCGAGCGCGAGCGGCTGACGATGCGTCGCCTGGCCGAAGACGTTCTCCCAGTCATCAACGCAGGTTGATGACCTCCGTGGGCGAGAGGTCAAGCTCTCGCCCACTTTATTCTCTTGAGGAACCACCAATGGCGCAATTTTTACCGGGCTGCCTTGCAGGTACCCTCGTCCTCGATGCGTCTCGCGTTCTGGCCGGTCCCTTCGCCGGACAGCTTCTGGGCGATCATGGTGCGGACGTCATCAAGGTTGAATCCTTCGACGGCGACGATACACGGGGCTACGGCCCGCCCTTCGTGGACGGAACGGCTCCCTATTTTCTCGGTCTCAACCGCAACAAACGCGATCTGGCGCTTGATCTGTCGGGCCCGGACGGGATCGGGCTGTTGTTCGAGATGCTCGAAACCGTCGATGTCTTTATCGAAAATTTCAAGCTCAGCACCTGGAAAAAATGGGGGGTCAACGACCTGAAGGAGCTAACCCACCGCTTCCCGAGGCTGGTGCATTGCAGGGTGTCCGGTTTCGGCGAGACGGGCCAGTATGGCGGGCTTCCGGGTTATGATGCGGCATTGCAGGCCATGTCGGGCCTGATGGCCGTCAACGGTCCGCCCGATATCGATGCCTGCCGAATTGGGATTCCGATCGTCGACACCTGTACGGGCATGTATGGCTGTATCGGAATCTTGCTCGCCCTCTTGGAGCGCAACCGCTCCGGACGCGGCCAGCAGGTTGAAGTCACGCTCTATGATACGGCGCTCGCAATGTTGCATCCGCATGCGTCCAATGTTCTCAATGGTGGCAAGGCGAGCCGCACCGGCAACGGCCATCCAAATATCGTGCCGTACGACCTCTTCCCGACGGCAAATGTTCCGCTGTTTCTCGCCGTCGGCAATGACCGGCAATTCCGCACGCTCTGCACCGAGCTTGGTATGGCGGCGCTCGGCACTGATCCTCTCTATAGGACCAATGGCGACCGGGTTGTGAACCGGGATACGCTGCGGGCTGCGCTTCTGCCGGCGCTGTCTGGTGAAGACGGCATGGCGCTGTTCAAGCGGCTGATGCAGCTCGGCGTGCCCTGCGCGCCGGTTCTGTCGGTCGATGAGGCACTGGCGCTCGATCACACCGCCACACGCGAGATGGTGGCCGAACTTGACGGTTACCGGGGGGCTGGCGTTTCCGTCAAACTCGACCGGACGCCGGGCTCAGTGCGGTTGCCACCACCGGCAATCGGTCAGCATAGCCGCGAGGTGCTGACACGCTTCGGTCTCGATGCTGCCCGGATCGACAGGCTGATCGAGGCGTCGGTCGTCAAATGAATGGCTGGAAACTGTTGCATGTGAGACTCAGTGAGACAGTTTCCGGTCCCAGAATAGACATTGCCCCGCAGGGCACTTGCCAGTAACTTCTGGACGTGCCCGAACGAAAACAACGGCCGTAGCTTGGAATGTGCTGATGTATGGACCATCCTTACCCTGCTGCGACGGGGACCCGGAATTCGCCGAGACTCTTCGAACGGCACTGCGCGGGACGGCGGTGAACGTTGCTATACTGACAACCTGCGATCGTGCTGGTATCAGTCACGGTATCGTGGTAACGACGGGCGTGCCGTTTTCGACCTACAGGCCGGCAATGATCGTTACCGTCAAGCATAGTGCATCCGCCTATCCAGCGATCTGTGACAGCAATTACTTCTGCCTGAACCAGATTGCCGCCGACGAGATGGATCTTCTCGATCGCTTCAGCCGGAGCGACCTGAGAGCCTCGCGGTTCACCACGGGCCGCTGGTCGGTAGGGCCATTTGGCTTGCCGTATCTTGACAGCGCGAGGGCTTGCTTCTTCTGTGATGTTCAGGGTGCGCATGCGCACGAAGACCAGACGGTTTTCATCGGCAGGATCGTCGGAACTAGGGTTGACGAGCGTGGCAGACACGCCAGCGAGCCGCTGATCTGGATTAATGGCGGGGCCGCAAGGCTTCAGACGAGAGAATATGCGTAGGCCTTGCATCCTGTAAGGTGACACATCAACTGTCTTGGGAGGGGCACGATGTGGGAGACGGACGTATTTGAGGCGCGCGGCTATGCCGACCCGCTTACCACTGAAATTTCCAACATTCTTCGGTCGCGCGGCGCCCGGGAGGAACGACTTCCCGATGTTGTGGAGCAGTCATGGAAGCGTTGCCTCGCGGATTACAACCTGCTTCCGGACGCGGTTCCGAGGGCATCTGTCCTCAGTCACTCTGAGATCCGGCTGCAACTCGAAGAGCGGCAGGAATTCATGCGGATCGCCGAACCCGAGGTCGAGCGCCTTTTCCGTCGGTTGGTGGACAGTGAATATCTGGTGTCATTGGCATCGTCCCAGGGCGCGATGGTTCTGTTCCGCTGCGATTATCAGTATCTCAGCGACCTGGCTGGCTCTGGCGTGATACCTGGTTCGATCTGGACCGAGGACCAGCAGGGCACCAATGGTGTCGGCACCTGCCTTCGGGTGGGTAAGCCCGTTACGATCGCCGGGTCGGAACATTACGGCTCGGTTATTCAGCGCCTCACCTGTCTCACGGCCCCTGTTCTCGGCCGCAATGGAGCGATCGAAAGTGTGATCAACGTGACGACGGCGCGCGATGGTGACGCCCGGACCAACCGGATCGTCCAGAGTATCGTCGAGCGGTCGGCACGGCGGATCGAGAACGGCTATTTCGGGCGCCTAAACCGCAAGAACCTGATGCTGCGTATTCTCGATAATGGCGATACCGCCGACATTGCCGACGAAGGCCGGATCGCACTCGACGACAATGGCCGGGTGCTCGACAGCTCTTCGTTCACCGCGCGCATCCTCGGCCAGGATCTTAGCAATCTGACAGGGCAATCTGCTGAAGACCTGTTCGAGATGAGCCATTCGCTGTCAGAGGTCCGTCCGAATGCGCCCATTACACTGAACTATCGGGGCCGGACCCTGCAGGCGGTTTTGACGATGCCGGAAACGCGGCAGCGTTCTCAATCTAGCCTGATCGTCTCGCGGCCCTTGACGCCGGCACTGCGGACCATCGATGCCCCCGAGGAACCGCTTCGCATCAACCCGGTTCTTTCGCAGGCGCTTGACCGCGCACGGCGTCTTCTGATGGTAGGCCTGCCGCTGGTGATCACGGGAGAAACGGGCACCGGTAAGACCGCCTTTGCCAAGGCTGTCGCTCGCTGCTACTTCGGCGAAGATAGCGACATTGTCTTCATCGATTGCGCCTCGCTCAAGAGACATGGGAATCTAGACGATCTCCTGCAAAGGCGGGTTTCGGGCGAGCGTTGCTGCCTGATCATCGACCGCATCGATGAACTGGATGAAGTCCGGCAGACAGCGCTGCTGGCCCTCCTGGAAAATGACCGACGGGCGAGTAACAATGGCGTCGGCGTGATCGTTATTTCCCCACATGACATGGATCATCTTGTGCGCGAGAACCGCATGCGTGTTGATCTCGCCCATCGGCTCAAGGGTGGACAGGTCGCACTTCCGCCGCTGCGGTGCGTGCCGGACCTAGAAGCGACGATTATCGACTTGTTCAAAATCGAACGCGAAGCGCTCGGCAAACCAACGTTGGAACTCGATGACGATTCCAGGCTGGTACTGATGCACTACTATTGGCCGGGCAATGTGCGCGAACTGCGCAACACGCTGCGCCATGCCGTCGCACTCGCCGATGGCAGGCAGATCGGGCTGGAGCATCTGCCAGACAATATTGTCGAGGAAATCGCCCGCAAGGATTTGACGGCGCGCTCGCAATCGGAAGCGTCGAAGATCGA
Source organism: Agrobacterium tumefaciens (assembly GCF_013318015.2). NCBI lineage: Bacteria > Pseudomonadati > Pseudomonadota > Alphaproteobacteria > Hyphomicrobiales > Rhizobiaceae > Agrobacterium > Agrobacterium tumefaciens. The sequence continues at coordinate 227,038 of NZ_CP115843.1, forward strand.
AGCGGCGTTACGCTACAATGGCGGCAATGTCTCGCTGACAGCCCGCTATCTGGGCGTATCGCGCGCAACGCTCTACCGGAAGATCGAGATCGATAAGGTGCGTAGCGACGCCTGATAGGCGCAGGCTAATTGGCCTGCCATCCCCTGCTTTCCGCGATCCTGAGACCGTGATGGAGGCCTATTTGGCCTGTCCATCACCAGTCGCCTTCTGCTGATCAAAATCCCATGCTCCGGATACGGCCCTTGCTGAACGGAAAGGCCGGCAATCGCTTGCCGGCGTTTCCGTCTTGCGATCCTTTTGCCGCGTTCCACGTCTCAGCCCAGAGAGAAGCCACCGTCGACAGCCAGCGCTTGGCCAGTCACATGCGGTGCACAGGCGAGGTAGACGACCATCTGGCCCATGTCTTCCGGAGTCTGGGCCACACCCTGGGGCAGGAACACCTTCTGGTGGCGCTCCCACGAGGCTTCCTCGCTCTCGCCTGGCTGGGCCCACTTGCTGGAAAGTCCGGTTTCTCCGCGCCACATGCCGGTTCCGACGATGCCGGGGCACAGCGCGTTGACGGTGATGCCTTCTTGCGCAACTTCCTTGGCAACTGCATTGGTGAAGCCGATGACACCGAACTTCGTTGCCGAGTAGTGCGACAGTGCCGGGAAACCTACTTTGCCGGCGATCGAGGCGGTGTTGATGATGCGGCCATATTGCTGCTTGCGCATCACCGCCACTTCCGCCTGCGTGCACAGGAAGACGCCACGCAGATTGGTGTTGATACAATCATCCCACTGTTCGACAGTCAGTTCGCCGATCCCCCCGAGACTGACGACGCCGGCATTGTTCATGGCGATATCCAGCCGGCCGAACTGTTTGACGGTAGCATCCACCATCGCCGTCACGCTTTCCGGCTCTCGAACATCCACGAGGATGGCGGCGCTGCGCCGACCAATCTGGCTGACGGAATGCGCGCCGTCTTCTGCAAGCTCCTTGGTATAATCGGCGACGACCACGTCGGCACCCGCCTGCGCAAGGCTTGTCGCGATCGCAAGACCGATCCCCCGCCCGCCGCCAGTGACCAATGCAATCCTGCCTTCCAGTGAAAATTGCGACATGTTCTCCTCCACTCGTTGTTTGTCGCCACAATTAAACTTATCGGACCACGCGCCTACGCGACGTTCAATTGACTCAACCGCAGCACCGAGCAGGCCCCCGACTGTCACACAAAGTACAATTGCGAGGCGCGCCGGGGCTTTGCAGGATGGCGTAGGGAAGAGAACGAGCATGGAGGATTGCCGATGACTTCTGATCGCTGGACGTCGGTCCGGTCACAGAGCCGCGCGTGGGCGAATAGCCGACCGGTGGCGCCTTAGATGTCGCTGGGTGCATTTTCTCCGGATTGCTTGAAAGACCGCACTGCCATCATCACCGGCGGGGCTAGCGGCGTTGGTTTCACCATCGCGCAGACGCTGGCCCAAGCGGGCGCCAATGTCGTGTTGGCGAGCCGCAAGCTGGAGCGGCTGCAGGAGGCTGCCCGGCAGATTTCGGACAGTGGCGGGCGCGCCATCGCTGTGCAAGCCGATGTTCGCCAACCTGAAACCGTGCAGGCCGCAGTCGATGTCGCCGTCGAAACCTTTGGCGGCCTCGACATCGTGATTGCCAATGCGGCCGGCAATTTTGTTGTACCCTTTGCCGAGATGTCCTTCAATGCCTGGCGCACTGTGGTGGATATCGACCTGCACGGCACATTCCATTGCGCAAAGATTGGCTATCCCCATCTGAAGGCCTCGGTCTTTGGCGGACGCTTTATCGCGATCTCGACCATGCGGGCGCTCGAAGGCTGGGCCGGCTGCGCGCATGCCGCCGCCGCCAAAGCTGGCGTCATGTCGCTGATCCGCACACTGGCGGTGGAATGGGGGCCGGATGGCATCTTGTGCAACACCATTGCGCCAGGCCCGGTGGCGGGCACCGAAGGTGTTAAACGCCTGTATGAAGAGACCGGCCAAGCGACCGATCTCCCGCTTGGCCGCCTTGGGCAGAAAGAGGATGTTGCCCAGGCAATCCTCTATCTCTGCTCGGATGCGGCACGTTTCGTGACCGGCACTGATCTGGTTGTCGATGGGGGCCGCCAGCGCGGTCAGAGAGGATGATGACGCACTCGCTTCCAATGAAGCTGCGTGGCACGGTTGCCCATGGCGACAAGCGCGGCCGAGTACTGGGCTTCCCGACCGCGAATATCAATGCTGGTATCCCGAATATGGAATTTGGCGTCTATGCGTCGGAAACCCGCATCGTGGGCGAGGGCAAGATTTGGCGCTCGGTGACCTCTTACGGAACCCGCCCAACTTTCCAAGGCGCGGACCAGCGGATCGAAACGCATATTCTCGAATTCCAGTGGGATATTTATGGCCGCGAGATCGAAGTCCGGCTTCTGGCCTTCATACGCCCAGAAATGCGGTTCACCTCTGTCGATGAGCTGATTGCAACGATGCAGCAGGATCTCGGTCTGGTTGGGGCGCTCAATCCCGCCTACTGACATGGTCAATTAACATTCGCCGATCCGCCCCAAGACCGGGGTCAATGCGTGTCCGGTCTTGGGGCGTCTTATGTTTTCGGGAAATCCAGGGCGATAAAAAGCCCGACCGAGGTCCCGGGCGGGCTGTTGCGTCTGTTGCGCCGTCACGCTGGAGCGCGGGTCAAATCATCGCCGAGACCAACAACGGCGAGGTGTAGGCCTCCAAACCCTCGACCCCGCCTTCCGAGCCGAAGCCGCTATCGAGTATGCCGCCGAATGGGGTTTCCGGCAGGCCGAGCGAGAAATGGTTGATGCCAAGCATCCCGGCGCGCACTGTGCGGGAGATCTTTGCTGCCGTATGTACATTCGAGGTGAAGGCAAAGGAGGCGAGACCGACCGGCATGCGGTTTGCTTCGGCAAGCGCTTCATCGATCGAGCCCATTCGTGCGACCAGTGCCAGCGGACCGAAGGGTTCGTCATTCATCGCCAGAAGGCTGGAATTCGCCTCTGCCACCACCGTCGGGCTGTGGAAGTTACCGGTGTTGCCTATCGCATCGCCGCCGGTCACGATCCTCGCACCCTTGGCCCGCGCATCGGCCACCATGGAGGAAATCACGTTACGCTGGCCGCGGGTGCAGAGCGGCCCCATTAGTGTCCCGTCCTCGAGCCCATGGCCTACGGTGACCTTAGCGGCGGCAGCTCCGAGACCTTCGACGAATTCGTCATAGATGGCATTCTCAACAAGGAACCGCGTCGGCGAAACGCAAACCTGACCGGCATTGCGGAACTTCCACTGGGCGGCCAGCGGTATCAGCTTTGACATGTCGGCATCGTCGGCGACGATCACTGGCGCATGACCGCCAAGTTCCATTGTGACTTTCTTCAGGTGTTCGCCGGCGAGCGCTGCAACGATGCGCCCGACGCGGGTTGAGCCGGTGAGGCTAACCTTGCGGATTTCCGGCGACTTGATCAGCGCTTCGGAAATCAGAGAGGAACTGCCCCACAGCACGCTGATGGCCCGCGGCGGCAGGCCGGCTTCCAGCAGGCACATGGCGATGTGCCAGGTGGTGACGGGGGTGACTTCCGAGGGCTTGGCAACGACCGAGCAGCCGGCAGCAAGCGCCGGAGCGATCTTCTGCATCATGCCCCAGGCGGGGAAATTCCAAGGCGCGAGAGCGGCGACGGGGCCGGCGGGCTTGCGCATGACACGCAGATCCGCTTCCGCCACGCGGCCGGTGACGATGCGCCCGTAAGACCGGCGGCCCTCTTCTGCAAACCAGTCGAGCAGGTCGGCGGAGCCGGCCCATTCGAGCCGCGACTGGGCAATCGGCTTGCCCTGTTCCAGCGTCAGGCAACGGGCGGCTTCGTCGGTCCGCCCTCGCATCAGGTCTGCTGCGCGGCGCAGGATCTTCGAACGCTCATAGGGCGAGACGGCAGACCATTCGGCAAAGCCATCCAGCGCGGCCTGCGTCGCCTGCGTCACTTCCGCAAGGCCGGCCTTCGGCAGGACGGCCAGCACTTCGTCGGTGGCAGGATCGGTGAGTTCCAGGACGCCTTCGCTGCCCTTGGTGCGAGTTTCCCCGCCGATGATCAATGTAGCTTCTGAAATCATGATGGGTTTCTTTCTTCTGAATTACTTGACGATGCCGATCTTGGTGCGATCGATGGTTAGTGCCACGGCGATGAGAATGACGATGCCGAAGGCCACGTCCTGGCTTTCCGGCGGCAGGCCGGAAATGGTCACGCCGACGCGGATGAGGATGGCGATCAGCCCACCAACGAGGCTGGAGAGCACTCCTCCGACACCGCCGGAAATGGCCGTTCCACCGACAACAACGCCGACAAGCGCCGGCAGCAGCAGACTGTTGGCGACGGTGGCGCTGGCAAACATCGTTTGCGAAATCATAATCACGCCGGCCAGTGCCGCACAGGCCGCCGATGCGGCGAAGGCCAGACTGCGCACGACATCGCGCCGGACTCCGGAAATATAGACGGCCATCTCATTGGCGCCGAAGGCATAGATGTTGCGGCCAAGATTGGTGAATTGTAGCACCGAGGTGAGGATTCCGGCGACCATGACCGTCAGGATGAATGAGTTGGAGATGCCGAAGCTGCGCCCCCCGAGCAGATCATAGATCGCCATGCCGGGGGAGATGCCCACCATGTTGGCACCCGTCATGAACATGGCGATTCCCTTGAAGATGCCGAGCGCGCCGAGCGAGATGACGAAGGAGGGAACCTGAAGCCGGCCGATGAGATAGCCCTGCAGGCCACCGATCACTGCGCCGCCGGCGACCACCACGAAGGCGCTGGCCGAGCCGAGGCTTGGCGACAACAGGGCTGCGGTGACCGCCGCCAGCGAGGCCATGCCGGCAATCGACAGGTCGAGGCAGCCGAGCAGGATCGGGAGAGTGGTGCCGATGATGAGGATCAGCAGTGGTGCATTGTCCATCAGTAGGGAGTTGATCGCCCGCCAGCGCAGGATGCCCGGCGCCGCCGTTGATACCGCAATCATTATCAGAACGAGCACCACCAGCGATCCATGCCGACGCAAGAGTTTGAACCCTGTATCTTTCATGTCTTCCTCCCCTTACACCATCGCCTTTACAAGCTCTTCTTCAGACGGTGGCGCAGCCTGCACGCCATCAATCCGGGCACTCACACGCCCGTCTTTCATCACGATAATGGCATCCGACAGCGTCAGCACCTCGTCGAGCGTATCGCCCACCAGTAGGATCGCCAGTCCTTCCTCGGCCAGCTCTTGGATCACGGAGAACAGGTCTGAGCGTGCGCCGGGATCGAGACCGCGGGTTGGATGATCGAGCATGAGAACCTTCAGCGTCTTGCCAAATAACCACTTGGACAGAACGACTTTCTGCTGGTTGCCGCCCGACAGATTATCGATCCGGTGACCGATCGAGGGGGTCTTGATGGCGAGCTTCGACACCCAGCCTTCGATCAAGCCCCGCTCTTTGGCGCGGGAAATCAGGCCTGCGCCATGGCCATGTTGCCAGCCATAGGTGATTGCCACATTCTCGGAGACCGAGGTGTTGCGGATCATTCCTTCAGTCTTGCGCTCGGCTGGCAGATAGCCGATGCCCTTGTCGACTGCCTCGGCCGGGCTGTCGATCTTCAGCGGCGCCCCGAAATAGCGGATCTCACCGGTGAATTTGTCGGCCATGCCGAAGATGGTGCGCAGGACTGTCTCCGCGCCGGAACCTTGCACCCCGATCAGACCGAGGATTTCGCCGGGTGCGAGCTTAAGGCTGACATCCGCGATCGCACCCGGCACCGAGACATTCGTCAACGTGAGAGCAGGCTCGGCCCCGATATGCGACCGCCTTGCCTTACGATCGGTGCGGTTTACCCGTTGCTTGCCAACCATCAGTTCGTAGAGCTCATCGACATCGACACCGGCCTTTTCGCGGTCGGCTACATTACGGCCGTCGCTCATGACATAGACGCGGTCCGAAATATCGAGGATTTCATCCATACGGTGCGAAACGAATACCACCGAGGAGCGGTGCTTGATGCGGCGAATCTGGCGGAACAGCGCCTGGATTTCCGGCGGATTCAGGACGGCGGTCGGCTCGTCGAACAGGATGACGAGATGGCCGCGCACCAGTTCTTCGAGCGACAGGACCTTGGCAAGCTCCACCATCTGGCGCTGGCCGAAGCTGAGTTCGGAAACCGGTGTAAAGGGATCGAGATCCAGCTCGACCTTATCGAGCTGATATTTCGCACGGTCGCGCAAGTTGTTCCAGCGATAGACGCCGAGACGGGTCGAGCCCGCCGGCTTGTCGAGAAACAGATTTTCGGCGACCGTCAGAGAGGTTATCAACGACTGTTCCTGATGGACGAGGCCAATGCCGACGCTTGCCGCATCGAGCGGAGAACGTAGCTGGACGGTGCGTCCAGCAACCTGGACTATGCCGGTGTCGGGGCGGTGGAGGCCGGCCATCACCTTCATGATGGTTGACTTGCCAGAGCCGTTCTGCCCGATAAGGCCGAGAACCTCACCTTCGTTAAGACAGAGGCTGACATCGTCGAGCGCTGTGACTTCGCCAAAGCGTTTGCTGATGTGTTCCAAAGAAAATGCAGCTGTCATTTGATGACCCTGATCTTGCGTCGCAGGTGCCAGGTCGACACTGCCACGGCCACAATGATAACGGCGCCTTCCAGCGCGCTTTGGAGAAGGGGATCGACACCGACCTGAATCAGCCCATTGCGGAGAGTGACGAGGATCAACACCCCGATCATCGACTGCGGGATACCGCCATGCCCGCCTGACAGCAGTGTTCCGCCGAGAACGCAGGCTGCAATCGAGGGAAACAACAGGCCGATGCCCGATTGCGGATTGCCGACGCCCATGCGGGCCCCTAGCAGGATGCCGGCCAGCGCATAGCAACTCCCGGCCAATGCAAAAGCTGCAATCTTGTGACGGTTGACCTTGATGCCGGACATGATCAGCACCGGTTCGTTCTCGCCGATGGCCCGACTCATCCGGCCGAAGCGGGTATGGCGTTCCACAAGCGTGGTGAGAATGATCAGTGCAAATGTCAGATAGACGATCCAGCTTAAGCCGCCGAGTTTGCTGATTGCTATCGTGGTGATGCGCGCATCGAGGATCTGCGGCAGGCGATCCGGGAAAAAGAGGGCAGCGAGGCCAACCGTTGTCAGCCACATGCCCAACGTTACGATGAGCGAGGGCATGCGCAGGTAAATGGAGATTGCACCGCTGGTGGCGCCGATTAGGAAACCGACGGTCAGCACGAGCGGAATGGCGAAAAGACCGATATCCGTGCTCGTCACCGAGTTGGCGACGGTGATGGACAGAACGATATTGGCAAGCGCGGCTATTCCCTCGACCGAGAGATCGATCGACGCCTGCATCAGCACGAAGGTCAGGCCAATGGCGACGATCGCCGGAATGGCGGCGGCTTCCAAAACGGCAGCCAGATTGAGCCAGGATGCAAAGCTGTCCGTAACGATGGAGAAAAGGATCACCAGCCCGATCAGTGCCAGCAAGGGGCCTTGTGATTTCATCAAGTTCGACATCTGCGACTTACGCCTTATCGAATGCGGTGTGGGGAGTTCGAAAGGCTCTCCTGGTGTAGAGGAGAGCCTTTCACCGAGTGCGTCTGACGGTGCCCGTCACACAACGACGTCGCTTAGTTGACGCCTGCCGGGATCTGGCCGGCAGATTTGGCCCAGAAATCAGCTTTGATCTTTTCATAGGTATAGTCGGCCGGGTCCGGCTTGCGGGCCAGGAAATCGCTCGCATTCTCCTTGGTGATCAGGATTTCCTGCACGAAGAAGTCCCGCTGGGCTTCCGAGAGATCGGCGAGCTTGATGTCACCGACGCGGGCGCCGTAGGCGAGAGCCGCAGCGACAGCGCCCTGATATTCGTTCAGGCCGCTCATCGTGGAGAGGATTTCGCCGGATTCGATCAGTTTAACGACATCGCTCGAGCCATCGGTGCCGGTCACCGGGATCTTGCCGACAAGGCCAGCTTCGCGAAGCGCCGCCACTGCGCCGAGCGCCATGGCATCATTCTGGCCGAAGACGCCCTTGATCTTGTCGCCATACTTGGTCAGCCAGGTGCGCATGATGTCCTGAGCGGCAGCCTGCTGCCAGTTGGCAACCTGTTCGTCGAGCACCGTCATGCCCGGGCATTCGGCGATGGCCTTGGCAAGACCCATCGAGCGCTGCTTGGCCGGCGCGTTGTCTGGAACGCCCTTGAGCACGACGATGGCGCCTTCACCGTCGATCGCTTTGCACATGGCCATCCCGTTCTGGTAGCCAGCGTCGACACCATCGAAAGAGATGTTGGCAACCCAGGCTTCGGCTGCTGTATCCCAAGGGTGAATTTCTTCCGCACGGTTCCACAGCGTTGTGATGAAGCCGCCTGCGTCGCCGATACGCTCGACGAAGGTCTTGGTGAAGGCGGGGGAATCCGGGAACCAGGTGAAGATGCAGCCTTCGCAGCCTGGTGCGACGATAGCGCCAATGTTCTGCAGTGACTTCTGCGGATCGAAGTCGTTGCTGATCACTTTGACATCGCCGCCCACCGACTTCATGACCTGGGTCGCTCCCCATATCATCTGGGTCCAGTATTCTGCGCTGGTGTTGCCGACCCCGAGATAGAGCTTCTTGGACGTGTCTTCCTGAGCAATAGCGGCGGTGCTGATCGTAGCGAGCAGTATCGCCGTGAGGCCCAGGCCCGCAAGTTTCTTGAGTATCATGTCGTTTCCTCCCCCAAAATGATAATCGTGCGATGCCTCTTGCGGCGTCACCGCCTTGGCAAGAAGCGCGGAAGTCATTGCTGCCTTGTCCGATCGATGCTTGACACAACTGCCCTCCGCTCCGCCGATGCTCGGCTTGCCTCCGGCGGTTGTTGCCTCTCTCCCCTGGAGCTTTCAGCTCTCCCGCCCCTGATGCTGCGTGAACAGACCCCTTTTGCCCACTGCCCCATCGGCGGCACGTGGGCCCGAAGCGCTTGTCTCAGACGTGACACTTAGTTGTCTTCGGCTATGGTGGCGCGACCTGAACGACGTAGAAGTATGGAAAGCATCGGCTCTCCGCGTTCCTCCGCCCTTGTAAGACCGTCTGTCGTTCGGTGGATCGGTTCAACGACTGATCGCTGCCCCTTCGTGCACCAGTGCACCCGCCTCGTCCGGAGTGAAACCGAGGTCGCTGAGTACGTCTGCGGTATGCCAGCCACGCGGTGCCGCAGGTTCTCGAGGGGGCAGGGGGGCGTCATTGATGCGGATCGAGCCGCGAATGACGGCAACCCGTCCTTCCGTCGGGTGTTCCTCCTGCGTGATCAGCGACACCGCGGTCAGATGCGGATCTTTGCTCAAGCTCTCGATTGAATGGATTGGCATGACAGCGATGTCGGCGGCGCGGAAGATCGTCAGCCAAGCCTCCGAAGTCTTATCCGTGAGCGGCGCGCCACGAATCTCGAACCATTCCGCAACATTGACGGCGCGGGCGGCGACGCTCGAAAATCGCGGATCGTCGGCGATGCTCTCCCGGCCGGTCGCGGTGAGGAAGGCGCGGACCTGCCGATCGGTGTTGATTGTGATGGAGAGGTAGCCATCCTGCGTCTTGACCGGCTGGTTATGCGGGCTTAGCAGCCGCTGGTCGCCATATGGACCGGCCGGCGGATCGAAGCTCTGCGCCGCTAGGTGCTCCTGCAGTACCATGGTCGACATGGTCTCGAACATCGGCACCTCGAGGGTAACGCCCTCGCCGGTGCGCAGGCGGTTCAAGACGGCGGCCATGATAGCTCCGGCGGCGATTTCGCCCACCACGTGATCACAGATCAGCAGCGGCACATAGCCCGGCACGCCATCGCGAGCGAGCGCCAGGCCCGGCAGCCCGACGGCGCCCTGAACCACGCTGTCATAGGTCGGGAAACCGGCATAGGGGCCATTGGAACCATAGCCGGTCAGCAGGCAATAGATCTTCTGCGGATGCTCGGCGCGCAGGGTCTCCGGATCGAGCCCCAGCCGCTTCAGTGCGGAGGGCCGCATATTGGCGACGATGACATCGGCCCAGCCTATCAGCCGCTGCATGACCTTGGCGGCGCCGGGCGATTTCAGGTTGAGGCAGATGTTTCGCTTGCCCCGATTAAGATGGAGATAGGCGCCGGCATGCTCGCCGGTTGGCGACAGGCCGCCGAGCCCGCGCATCAGATCGCCTTCAGGGCTTTCGACTTTGATGATCTCGGCACCGTACTGGCCGAGACGCCAGGTGGCTGCCGGCCCGACCACGACCGATGTCAGATCAAGGATACGTGTGCCGTTCAGGGGTTCATAGCGCATGGAATGTCATCACCAATTCTGCTGCAAGGGTTCCGTCGCTATCAAAAAGCGACATGGTCGCTCCGGTCTCGGTGAGGGTCGGTAAGGCGATCGTCATCGGCCGATTGACGTAGAGCGGGGCGAGATGGCGGGCCGACAGTGTCTTCAGCACCTTCCCGTGCCCGGTCCGCACATGTTCGGTGGCGAGCAGGGTCGCCAGACCGCCATTTACCACCAGGTCCGGATGGCCTTCGACGCGCGTTGCATAGTCCCTATCGAAATGGATCCTGTGGGTGTTGAAGCCGAGGGCAGAATATTGAAACAGCATGACGTCATCCGGAGTGACGACCTTGCCGAGACCGATCGCCGGCGCCCCAGCCGGGGCCGGTTTCGGCGGCTCGGATTTGCGGGTGGGAAGGGCAGCCAGATAGTAGGTCTGCGTCTCGCCAATCGCGTTTGAGACGGCGTCTCGGTCGGAGAAATTGTGCTCGATTTTAACGATTGAAAGCGGACCGTCGCGTCCGGTCTTGTCGGTGATGCTCTCAATCCGGCTCGTGCGCCGAAGCGCCGCGCCAAGCAGGATTGGGCCGTAGAAGGCGGTGGTGCGCTGGCCAAGCAGCAGGCGCGCGCGGTCCATCTGCGGCATCGGAATGCCGAGCCCCGGGAACCCGTCTTTGCGCAGTGCATGGCGGGGGGTTTCTCCGGCCAGCATGGCAAAATGCCAGCCGTGCGGAAGCGGATCGCCGGCGTTCAGGCTCTGCGGATTGATATCTAGCATCGCGGCGACGCGTCTGGCCTGTGCGAGCGTCAGGATATCCACTGTTTCCACGACGGGAAGCGTATCAGGGGACATGCGTTGTCCTTTCCCTAATGAAGGGCTCGCAGGAAACGCGCCGGCAGCCCGAAAGCTGCCGGCGCGTTTTGCTTACTTGATCAGGTGGCGGATTTCGGCGAGGCGGCGCATGGAGATCTGTTCCCGCTCCAGGTTGGCGCCCGAACCATCGGTCATCGCCATCAGTAGCGTGCCAAACGGACCGGACTGGGCGCGCAGATCATTGATCTTCTCGGTCACGGTTTCCTTGGAACCCCAGATCACCGACGAGCGAATGATTTCCTCTACCGTGATATCTTCGTCCTTCATGTCCTGGTTCGGTTTGGCAACGGTGGTGTAATCTGCAGCCAGAAGAACCTTCCACATGTAGTCGTAGTAATACTGGCTGGAGCCCTTCGGATCCATCATCCAGTCTTCAGCTTGCGCGTCACTTTCACCGATGATGATGTTGCGTGCAACTGTCCAGTCTTCACCTGTTGGCTCGCGGCCGACGGCGTTGCAGCCGGCGACATACTGCTTCCAATGGCCGTAGACAGTTTCATGCGGGGTGAAATTCGCAGTGATCGGAACCCAACCCTTTCGGGCAGCCAGCGCGACCGTCGGGCTGTCCGGCGACATCGAGGAGATGTGGATCGGCGGGTGCGGCAACTGGTAGGGCTTGCTCATGGAGCCGATGCCCAGTTCTGGATAGATAGAGTTCTTGATCTGGACGTTCCAGTACTTGCCCTTGATGTCATAAGGAGGGTCGGTCCTCCAGATTTCCAGCACGATCCGCAGGTGTTCAGCGACCATTTCGTTGCGCACGGCATGGTCTTCATGCTCAAACACCTCTAGGTCGGATGCCAAGCCGCCCGGTCCAATGCCGAAGACGAAACGGCCCTGCGACATGTGGTCAAGCATCGCGACTTCGTTGGCGACGATGACAGGATGATGCTGCGGTAGGCCCATGACGCCGGTGGCAAACTTGATGTTTTTGGTTTGGTTAATCAGGCTGGCGAAGAAGATCAGCGGAGATGCGATCTGTTCGGTCGTGCACGAATAGTGTTCGCCCATATAGGCGATATCGAAGCCAAGCTGGTCAGCAAGAATGATCTTGTCCTGATTTTCCTTGATGACTTCGCCGACCGTGCGGTGTGGCGGATGCAGCGGCATCGCGAATGTTCCAAGTTTGACCATTTGAGTGTCTCCTCCATTGTATCACCCGCGGCATGGCGCCCAAGGTTTAATCTTCTGTTGCATCGGAAATCGCCAATCGTGTCCGGGTATGGCGCGCTGATGACCGCTGGCTCACAAGGAGAGCCAAGGTGCGAAATCTCCTTCCGTAAAGGTGCAGCAACCCTTTCAAATTCTTGTGCAGTTCCCAATGGGCGTGCAGCGCTCCGGTTCTCCCCTGGCTGCTCGTCCAAATTAAAACTCTCCGAATTGGCGGGCTTTGACTACCGCTTCAAGCGTGTCGCGGGTTAGCGATCCGTCTGTCTCACAAGCAACAACGGAAATGGGAAATGGGAGAAATTGCCTAAAAATTGAGCGAATATCCGTCAGGGTATCCTTCACTGCTTGTCAACAGGCGCAGGAGGGGGGAATGTGTCGCAACTTTTAAGCCATCAAGTCTCTGCGCAGATCTGCTGGAGATCAAAACTCCAAAAAAACATTCCTGAACAATGGCATGGGCCCTGCGACAATGCGTCGGCACACAGGTGTCACAGATGTGTCGCTTGTCGCGGGCTATGACCGGTGCTCAGTCTGACTGTTAGCAGACCGGGAGAATTCGACACAAAGGTTATGTCAAACTGCGGCGTCCCGGCGGGCGCCGCACAGAACACTGTACAACAAGACACAATCTCGAATAGTTCCATAATAACGCCTTACGCCACTGGCCGCTTTCACCGCTCTAAAGCGAGCGCGTTATCAAGTGCTTAGGAAATCCGAGGCGTTGGTCGAAGGTTCGAGTCCCTTCAAGGCGGGTAGACTAATATGAACATCGCAGTGGAAAGGCCAGAAGTTCGCAAAGATTTGCCAGGGAAGACTAACCGAGTGTCATTGCCCGAGTTCTTTTTGGTGATTGGGTGGGTCATGTCTTGATGACGGGGCTATAGTACTCACGACAACATCGGCCAAAAGATCGGCCAAATGTGATGGTAAATCGACAAAAATCCCATATATATAAATGATATAAGGAAACTGGATATCGGCCAAAATGACTGTCGAAGAAGCATCTACCCGCATCGAACCGGCGCGTATCAAGCATCCCAGTGGCGAACTGCTGGACCTTTCGCTTGAGATTGTCGCTAGGGCCGAACGACTTGGCCGGGCTCTCCATCCTGAAACCGCAGCCCAACTGGCCCGCACCGTCAGGATCATGAACACCTACTATAGTAATCTGATCGAAGGCCACAACACCCGGCCACGTGAGATCGAGCAGGCCCTGCAGGGAATTAAGCCCGAGGACGATCGGCGCGACCTCAAGATCGAAGCCGTCGCCCACTATCGTGTTCAGCAGGAGATCGACGAGCGAGAGGCGGCAGGGATGTTGCCTGATCCTGCATCGATAGAATTCATCCGCTATCTTCACCGCGCCTTTTATGATGGCGCAACAGTAAAGATGCTGACGATTGTCGGTAACCACCACAGCTTTGTTATGACGCCCGGCGAATGGCGGCGAGGGGAGGAGCAGGACGTCGAGGTCGGCAGACATTTGCCTCCCGCGAGCGATCGCGTGCCCGATTTCATGGCCTACTTCCATCAGCGGTTCGCCTTCCAGCCGGCTCCAGGAGAAGCGATGATGGCAGTTGGGAGCAGCCGTAGCGCCCGCCTTTTTGCGATGGCGACCGCGCATCACCGTTTCAACTACATCCATCCGTTTCCAGACGGCAACGGCCGAGTTAGCCGTTTGATGAGTCATGCGATGGCACAAGCGGCCGGAGTGGGAGCTCATGGTCTCTGGTCAGTTTCCCGCGGCTTGGCTCGAGGCCTGGCGGGGGGGCCTGAAGGACGCGCCGAATATAAGCAGCATATGGCTTGGGCAGACGAGCCACGTCAGGGCGACCGCGATGGACGGGGCAACCTGTCGCTCAAGGGACTGGAACTGTTCACCAGTTGGTTTCTGCGCGTGTGTCTCGATCAGCTCGAATACATGGACAGCCTGTTTGACCTCAAAACACTAGGGGGACGCCTCAAGCGTTATGTCTATCGTCAGGAAACTTTGCCTGACGAGTGCGCGCCCTTACTTCAGGAAGCCCTTGTGCGCGGAGAATTTGAGCGGGGAGAGGCTTCGCGTATCACTGGCCTGCCAGATCGATCGGCGCGGCGCGTTCTAAAGGCGCTGACGGATGAGGGCCTGCTTGCGTCGGTTACCGAAAAGGGGCCTGTGTCGCTGCGCTTTCCAGTCCAAGCGCTCGATACCCTTTTCCCTCGTCTCTATCCCGAGGACGTATGACTATTTCGTGTACTGGCGGACCCCTCACTGCTGCCTGAGAAGCGTCCAGAGGAGGATTAATGATACGCCAAATAGCAGCTTAGCCGAATTAAGGGTGCAGCGTTCGGTTCCCATCAAGAGCTGTAATTGCGACCTCATCATTAGTTTGACAAACTTTGCCATCAGCGAGTATGTTGAGACATTAAGGAGACTCGAATGGCGACGATGAATGTATCCCTGCCAGACCCCATGAAAGATTGGGTTGAAGCACAGGCCAAGACTGGTCGATACTCGAATGCGAGCGATTATGTCCGGGACCTGATCCGCAGAGACCAAGCGCGTACGGATAAGATTGCCGAGATGCAGCGATTTGTCGACGACGGGATCAGAAGCGGAGTTGGGAGCCGTTCAACGGAAGAGTTGTTTGCTTTAGCCACTTCTCGAGCTGACATCAGCCGCGGACGCGCTTAATGCCATTTAGCCTATCTGTCCAAGCGGAAGAGGATATTATTTCCATTGCAGAAGAATGCATCCGCATCTTCGGAGCACTAGTCGCCAGACAATATCACGATGAGCTTTTTGCCTTGCTCGAGCTCATCGCCACCAACCCAAGAATGGCACGCGAACGCCACGAGATTTCTCCTCCTGTCAGGATCCATCCTTTCAAGGCTCACCTTGTCGTGTACCGCATCATTGAAGACGGGAGCGTATTCGTCATCCGCATACGGCACGGCCATGAAGATTGGGCGGGAAATTCTTTCTAACCAACCACTTCGCCGAATTTATAACATATTGGTCGTAAGTGCGAATCTCATCAAGGCGTCGGAACCGGAAATGGCCATTACGCGGAAATAATTTCCGCTTCCGGCGGGTGCACGGGTTCACATCCTGTCGCACGACAGTTTACCGGACGACCATCTTTATTACTCAACAGCGAAGTCGGTCGACACCGAGACGGTGCGCTATTCGGAGAGAATGGCAGGGCTTCTGTCGGTCGCAGTCCTCGTGTCCACGATACTGCTCTCGACCGACGTACTTGTGAGGGCCGCCGTGCGCTCAAGCAAGCGGTGACATGCGGAAGCACCAAGTGAAAAGATCGCCATACATCGACGTCAGCCAGGCATCACGATCTTGATGGGACGCGTCCCGATGGGTTCGCCCGTGGTTCTATCGATCATCACCGGCTCGATTTCCGTGCCCAAGTCTTCATCGAAGAAGCGGGTGAACTCGCCACCGCCGCGATGCTTTCCGCCCCAGGCCGCGAGCGCGAAAAGGACCGGGAGAAAGTCCCGCCCTGCATCGGTGAGGACATACTCGTCGCGAGGTGGGCGTTCCGAGTAGCGGCGCTTTTCGAGAAGTCCTTCTTCCGTCATGGTAGCCAAACGTGTCGCCAGCGGTGTCGGCGCAATTCCGAGGTTTTTGCGAAACTCGTCGAACCGCGTGGACCCGGCGTGGGCGTCGCGCATGATCAGCATGCTCCATGCATCGCCTACGAGAGCAAGGCTCCGGGCAATGAGGCATGGCTGGTCCGAAAGATTTTTCATGTGAATCTCATTTTGGTAGTGACTTACTCTTAAAATGATAGTAACCCTTTATCCATCGACATTCCAGCGTAAATTTCTGTTGGCCGTCGAAAACAGCCGGTGCCCAATCCCCATCAGGAAGACGACGATGAAGTTCTATCTCTGCAAATACATACCCCCGCGCCCGGATTTCCTCGCCACGATGACGACCGACGAAAAGACCTGGATGGGCCAGCACGGCACTTATCTCGACAGGCTTCTCGGGGAAGGTAAAATCGTGGCGCACGGGCCTGTCATGGACCCCGCTGGCGGTTACGGCGTCTCGCTTTATCAGATTGAAGACGACGAAAATATCGAGGCGCTGACCTCGCTTGACCCGATCGTGCAAAACGGCGCTGGCCACTACGAGCATTATCCCATGCTTCACATCAAGCATCGCGGCTGAGCCCGCAAACCCCTTGTCTCCTCATGCCACCAATTATCGGCCGTCACGCGACCGACGGAAGGAACCTCTATGACCATCGCACTCATTACCGGAGCGTCCAGCGGTATCGGCGCCGTCTACGCACGACGGCTAGCCGCTCGGGGACACGACCTCGTTCTCGTCGCCCGGGCGACCGATCGCCTCGAAACGCTGGCCGCCGAACTTCGCCAGGCATATGGCATCACCGTCGAGAACATCACGGCCGACCTTACAGACCCGACGCAACTCGGCACGGTCGCCGGACGCCTGAAGGCAGAGCCGTCTATCGACATTCTCGTCAACAACGCCGGGGCAGGATTGCTCGGCGGATTCACGTTGGCCGATCCTGCGGCGATGGAAACACTGCTTCGTCTCAACGTCGTCGCTCCGACGCTACTGGCTTCCGCGGTAATCGCGGGGATGGTGGAGCGGGGGAGCGGGTCGATCGTCAATATCGCCTCGGTGCTGGCGCTTTTACCCGAATATTCCCACGGCATCTATGCCGCCACCAAGTCCTATGTGCTGACCATGTCGCAGAGCCTAGCCGCAGAAGTCTCTTCCAAGGGCGTATACGTCCAGGCTGTTCTGCCCGCCGCGACACGTACGGAAATCTTCGAGCGGGCAGGAGGTGACATCAACCGTGTCCAGAACCTGATGGAAGTGGAAGACCTCGTCGACGCGGCGCTGATCGGGTTTGACCGGAAGGAGCTGGTGACGATCCCGCCCGTGCCCGACGTCGCCGCATGGGATGCCTTCGAGCAGGCGCGTGGCGTCTTGGCCGCAGGCTTTAGCAACTCCGAACCCGCCGCGCGATACCGCTCCAACTCATGACACTTCGACCTCGCGGGGACCCCTTGCAACTCCCGCGCCATCAACACCGCCCTGTATCGGGCGAACGAAAGGAATTGAAATGAACACGAACAATCGTAGCGTCGCCGTCGTCACTGGCGCGGCATCCGGGATCGGTCTTGCCGCGGCCAAGGCTCTGGTGTCGGCCGGCTACCAGGTCTTTGGAACAAGTCGGAAGGCGAGGACGGGGACGGTCGCGGGGATCACGATGCTTGAATGCGACGTGACCGACAGCGCTTCGGTGGCTGCAATGGTCGCCGAAGTCGTCAGCCGCACTGGCCGTATCGACATCTTCGTTAACAACGCGGGCGCGGCCCTCATCGGTGGCGCCGAGGAATCATCCGTTGAACAGGCGCAGGCTATTTTCGATCTCAACGTCTTCGGGATCGTCCGGACGACTAACGAGGTCCTACCGATCATGCGCAGGCAGCGTAGCGGGCGCATCATAAACATCAGTTCGGTGGTTGGCTTCATTCCCAGTCCGTTCAGCGCGCTTTACACCGCCACGAAACATGCCGTCGAGGGTTACTCGGAGTCTCTCGATCACGAAGTCAGATCGCTCGGTATCAGGGTCCTCCTGGTCGAGCCTGCCTTTACGAACACGGCGCTTGACCACAACGCGAAACAGCCCGACCGCATGACGAGCGTCTACGATGCGGGCCGCAAGACAACGGAAGCCGTGTGGAACAGTGCCATCAAGGCAGGCGATGCGCCGGAGCTTGTCGCGGAAGCCGTCGTGAAGGCGGCGACAGTAAAGTCGCCGAAGTTGCGCTACCCCGCCACCAAGGCGGCGCGGCAACTGCATTTCCTGCGACGCTTCGTACCCGCAAGCGCGTTCGACAAGAGCCTGCGCAAGCAGATGAAGCTGCCTGCCTGACGACGGTGGCACTCGGGAAGACGCCTCCTGACGATGGAAACGTCTTCAACTCAGCGACGATAGTGGATATCCGAGGGCGTTGTGGGCAGCGAGATCTGTCGGTTGATCCATGGCTATCGGCGGAACTGGGCCGGGTTGCTATGAGCGAAGCCGCATAAGCAGAAGTTGATGGAGCGTTTTCGCCGGGGTAGTCGGTCCCGCCTTCCGCGATGCGGCGCTTCTCTAATCGGCGGGTTGAGGTCAAGCGCTTTCGCGCTTACTTAAAGCGAAACGAGTTCGAGCAAAGTCCAATTTCGCCCATAGCGGACAATGAGTGCACCTAACATTTTCACTCCGAAGGTCGCGAATTCAAGTGGCGGCCCCTTCGTTGAGCCGCCCCTTGTTGGGCTAACGCCTCCACGACCCCTCTGGGAGTTCCTTATCCCGTTCCTCCGCAGCGAGTGCCGCAATGACACCGTCCTTATCGAGCGGGATGCAGTAAGCGGGCTTGGCCCGCTCAAAACGCCAGCTATCAGCGAGGGGGCCGACGTCTACAGTATCGAACCCGAACTCCGCTTGTAGGGTGGTCACAATCACCTTGTTGGCGGCATCGTCACCCCCAATCGGCAAGGCACACTTAGCTCTGTTTGGAAGTGCAACAGGATCGAGGAGGTCGTTCTCCAGAATGGCCTTGAACGCCTTGATGATCGTCGACCCTTGGAATTGGTTTGCGATCGGTTGCGACGTTTTCGTCTCGCGCTGGTCGAGCGCATCGATACTTCCATCCCTATCCGGGTAGTACTTGTTCGCATCGATGACAATCTTGCCATCAAGGAACTGCGGTGCAAGCTGCGAACGGCACTGTGAGAACCATCACATCGCTGGACGAGGGCACGTCGGATACAACAGCGGCCTGACAACCAATTTCGGCCGCTGCCTCGCGCAGGGGTTCTGGTCCGCGCGAATTGTTGAGCGTCGCGGTATGTCCGTTCGCGACTGCAAGCCGGGCCAGTGCCTTACTGATGTGCTCGGCCCCGATGAAGCCAATCCTCATGCCTTGTCTTCCTGCTAGGCAGGCATGTTGCCAGGCGGATAGGAGCGGACTTTTAAAGAAGGGTGTATTGCGGGGGTGCTTCCAGTTTCGGTGCCCAGATTGCCTAACGTCCTATCGGTAGAGGAAACAAAATTGATCTGTAAGAAGATCTTTTAGTCTGATATGATCCCTATTAGCGGCATTTAGTTTGACTGAGCAGATGCTGTGAGATACGTAAACATATCATGCTGAGAAAGATGAATTGTTAAGGTATCATATGAAGTCGGATTCGGAGGCTCTTCAGGACATAGGGCGGCTGCTCAAGACGTCGCGCAAGACTTTGGGCCTCACCCAGGAGCAGCTTGCGGATATGGCGGGTATATCGCGACCGCGGTACCGCGAGATTGAGGCTGGAGCCAGCGCTGCCCGTACGACCACTCTGATCAACATTGGTCGTGCGCTTGGTCTGGAACTGATGCTCATCCCTCAAGCGATGGTCCCGGCGGTTGAAGCTTTACTGCAGCCAGGTGGCGCCGAAGATGACCTTCCTGCTTTCGTCGCCAGTCCTGATGGTGATGGCAATGTCTGATGCGCCTCTTGATCCAAGATCTATAACCTCACTGGACGTGCTGCTGAATGACCTGAAGGTCGGTATGATCGTGAGGACGCCGGGAGACTTCAACGCGTTCAGCTTTGAGGAGAGCTATCGACAGACGGGTGGTTTCCCAGTGCTCAGTTTGTCATTTCGCGCGGCACATGGGGGTTTGCGGAAGGACCCGAAGCCTGTCGCAAGGGCTTTGCCATCGTTCTTTGCGAACCTTCTTCCAGAGGATAAACTGCGCGAGGCGATGGAGAGGCACCATTCAGGCAGCGTGCGAGCAGGAAATGATTTCGATTTGCTTGCGGCACTCGGATCGGATCTGCCGGGGGCTGTCCGAATTGTGCCGAGCGAAGGCAGCGTTGTTTGTAATGAGGGTTTGACACCCCCGAGACCAAAGGCCCGGTTTTCGCTCGCCGGCGTGCAAATGAAACTCTCCGTCATCAAAAACACAGGCAAGGGCGGCGGTCTGACGATCCCCTTAGGCGACGAGCAGGGTTCATATATCGCCAAGTTTCCATCGACATCATTTCCCAGTGTCTCGGAAAACGAATTTGCAAATCTTGCATTGGCCGAAGCGATTGGTATGGACGTGCCGGAACGCGAGCTCGTGGAACAATCGCAGTTCGAGGGTATCCCGGAGGAGTTTGAGACACTGTCCGACGGCAAAGTCCTCCTCGTCAAACGTTTCGATCGCGTTGCCGGTGGTGAACGCATCCATATCGAAGATTTCGCACAGGTATTCGGCGTCTATCCGTCTCGAAAATATGAGGGGGCCTCATATCATGATATCGCTGTGGCTATTGGGGTCGCCGTTTCTTCAGCGGCAGCCCTCGAGTTCGTCCGACGACTGGCTTTGGCAGTCCTGACAGGAAATGGCGACATGCACCTCAAGAATTGGTCGCTGATTTATTATGGGAAGGGCAACAAGCCGGCACTCGCCCCAGTCTATGATGTGCTCTCGACAGTCCCTTACATTCCGTCGGATGCCATGGCACTGTCGCTGGCCGGTGAAAGGCCGTTCAAGGCAATGAACGCCCAGCGATGGAAAGTCTTCGCGCATCGTGCGCGACTGCCTGAAGCTGCTGTGCTGAAGGCTGTTACGGAGACCGTCGAGCGCGTCAACCAGTCTTGGTGGTCTCTGCCTGAACGAGCTGTTCTACCCGATAGAGTGTTGGAGCGGATTGATGCCCACATCAAGCTGATGTCGCCGATCCTCGGCACGTGCGCGAATTAGCAATTGGTGTTTTAGCGTAACTCGTTAGCAGTTTCATTGCCCACCAAAACCGATAGGGTCGCTGGTTCGAATCCGTTCAAGAGCACGATGCTGGCAGCGCGGTTTTGATGGCCCACTCGCGGCCCGCACGCAATGGTCGCTTCACACCCCACATCCGGTCATTTTGAGTCTGCTGCATTCGGCTGAAGTTTGTGTTGAGGGAGCGCCTCGGGAAATACAAGTATACATGGGCTACCTGTGCGCATAAAGATATCGACATGAATGGATTGTGAAGGTGCGTATCGTCATGGAATTAGATCCGATTTGCTTCTCCTCGGACTGCCCCAGCAGGACACTCTTCGATCAGATCGCCGATAAATGGTCCATGATGGTTCTGGCGGTGCTGTCGGACGGACCTCATAGGTTCAACCTCATCCGTAAGCGCCTGGAGGGCGTGAGCCAGAAGGCTCTGACGCAGTGTCTCCGCAAACTGGAGCGCAACGGCCTCATCACTCGACGCATCGTGTCCGTATCGCCGGTGGCTGTGGAGTATGAGATCACAAAGCTGGGCCAAACACTGCAAAAGCCGTTCGGCGAGCTTCACCGGTGGACGCTGGACAAGCTGCCGGAGGTCAATGCGGCGCGAGAAGCCTTCGACGCCCGACGATCAGATGACGGTTTCAGCGGTATTCAGCTGGGAAAACGCGCTGATTGAGCCCAACCAAGACGGCGACCAGGTATCCTCAGGCCTACCAAGGCGATTTAAGGTGCCTGATTGACGGCAAGTCTACAACGTATACCTAGGCGTCCAGATCAACTGGAGCGTCAAAATGACTGAGTTAAAATTGCTGACCCCGCTGAAGACCGAGATGTTCGAATTCAAGAACCGCGTCTTCATGGCCCCGATGACAAGAGCGCGGTCACCAGACCATGTGGCGAACGAGCTCACCGCAACCTACTACGCCCAACGCGCCACCGCTGGCCTGATCATCTCAGAGGGGACTCAGATCAGCGAGCAGGCGATCGGCTGGACGAATACGCCGGGAATCCACACGGCCGAGCAGATCGAGGGATGGCGAAAGGTCACCCGGGCCGTGCACAACGCCGGGGGCCTCATCTTCGCCCAACTCTGGCATACCGGCCGCGCTTCTCATCCAGACTTCCATGGCGGAGCCTTGCCTGTCGCGCCTTCGGCAGTGTCCTTCAATAGCCAGGCCTTCACGCCCGAGGGGCCAAAGCCGACCGTCACCCCCCGGGCTCTCACCCTCGACGAGATCCACAGTACGATTCTGGATTACGAGGCCGCCGCGCGTGCGGCCAAGGCCGCTGGTTTCGATGGGGTTGAGGTGCATGGCGCCAACGGCTATCTGCCGGCCCAATTCCTCGAGGACGGTTCCAACAAGAGAACGGACGCCTATGGCGGCCCTGTCGAAAACCGCGCCCGCTTCCTGCTCGAAGCAACCGACGCCGCAATCCGGGTATTTGGGGCTTCCCGTGTTTCGGTCAGGCTCTCGCCCCGGATACCCTACAACGACATGGGCGATAGCGACCTAGAGGGCACCTATATGTTCGCCGTCGAAGCTCTCGAAACGAGGAAGGTGGGCATTCTTCACTTCATGCAGTCGGCGCAGCTTCCCGAGGGTCTCAAGCTGCTGGCGCCCGAGGCGAGAAAGCGGTTCTCCGGCTTGTTTGTCGTAAACGTTGGATATGACCGAGAAAGTGGCGAGCGGGCGATAGCAAGCAATCTGGCGGACGCGGTGACGTTCGGAACTCTCTTCATTAGCAACCCGGACCTGCCCGAACGCTTCCGTCAAAATGCCGCATTGGCGCCGTCCGACCCGTCCAGCTACTACGTGGGCGACGAGCGAGGCTATACCGACTACCCACCCCTCGGCTGAAGCATGTCAGGCTAGGCTTCATCTGCTGTCCCGTCGCTCACTCCATTACGGACAGAGTGGCGGGATCGTCGTGAGAGCAGTTCCTGATGGGTCTAGATCGTAACGAGCGGCTGCGAAGTAGTTCAACCGTTCCTGGGCGATAGAGGTGGAGGATGGGGCGATGGCAGCCCGGAGGCCATGAATGGTTCGCTCGACGTTTTTTGCAAGTGCGCCCTCAGTTTGGGCAAGGCCATTTCAGTGACCATCGACGCCGATGCCGCAATGGCCGAACTCGACAAGGCAGCAGATCCTTCGATGTTCGCTCTAGCCTTTGATACCCCAACATCAGACAGCCCCGCACGACACCCTTCCCGACATTCCAAGTGGGCCAGGTACTTGATCTGGCGCGGTTATCTGCGAGTTTGCATTTGAAGTAGTGGCAGGTCGACGGCTCGATCCCGTCCAAGGCGGTTGGTACGCACACTGCATGCCTGCCTCGTTGATGAAATCCAGTTCGGATGACACCCAAGCTTCGCCGCGACTTTGTGACGTTCCGATCGGATGGTCCTAAAGAATATTCAACTGTGATCAGTCGACAGCGTTTAAGTTGAGCGTCGAACGACAAGCTCTCCCCGAAGAGTTACCGTCTTCAAAGCCGAACTCCCCTTGATCATACTCAGAATTGCATCAATCATTTCGTCGCGCGGTTGCTCATAGGTGGTAATGCCGTATCCGAACGAACCGGATATCTCGTAGTTGTCGAAACCCACTATCGCAATATCTTCGGGAACTTGAAGGCGAAAGTTTGCCCGGATCTCATCCATTGCGCCCATCGCCAGAATGTCGTTTTCGCACATTAGCACATCGACGCGATCTTGCGGTGAAGTCTCGCTTAAGTACTTCCTCACCGAGGCCGCACCAGCGTCCAGACTGTATTTTTCCGCGCTCATTTGGACGATGTTTTGGATGCCTTTTTCTGCCCAGAACTCCGTGAAGTAATGGCTTCTTTTTAAAGCCGTGGACAAAGCGGCAGCACCGCTCATGAAGCCCGGGCGTTTGTATCCCTGCGCATGAAGGTGGTCGACGATCTCCCTGAGAGCAAGTTCCGCGTCGCAGACAACCGCTGGCACGCCGTCGATCTGACTGTCACGTGCAAGCACGAACATAGGCGGCATGCCGCGTCCGTGCTGCAGGTCTGTCAGGGTTTCGTCGCGAAACGCTGTACCAAACAGAATGATGGCATCGACCTGACGCTGGTCCGCATGGAGAAGTGCGTTCACATGGTTAAAGTGGCTATTGATATTGATCAGCATCACGACCAGGCCTGCGGCCTGGAGCTTCTCGGTAAGCGCCTCAAGGAAAGGGAGCTTTTGCGGGTTGGAGAAGTCATCCACGAAGACAGCGATCTGCCCCGTCGAGTTGGTGGCAAGGCTTCGTGCAAGAAGGTTCGGCGTGTAGTTCAAAGCTGCAGCGGTCTCCAGTACCTTCCGCTTGCTTTCGTCGGTAATCGAAGCTCCCGGTGTGAAAGCTCGTATCACGGTCCACTTGGAGACTCCCGCCGCATCTGCCACCTGTTTAGCTGTTGCTCTCTTCCGCATAAACTCTCCGGTAATGGAACATAAATTCCATTTTTTGATTCAGTGAAATGAATGCTTGCTTTTAACGCATTCTGACATAACATGCACCTGCTTGCACCCGGTAGCAAACGCATTTGCACCCGGTAGCATTCGAATTCGTCACTCAGAGGAGTGGGTGACATTGAGGAGGAAAAATGAAATCCATTTGGAAGAGTTTCGCTTCTGCGGCTATTGCCGTGTCACTGATTGGCGCTTGGTCGGTTGGCGTCAAAGCCGACGAGCAACCCAGCATCATCGCCGTCACTCATGGACAAGCTTCTGACCCCTTCTGGTCGATCGTGAAAAACGGAATGATGCAGGCCGGCAAGGACATCAATGCCAAGGTTGACTACCGGGCACCCGAGACCTTCGATATGGTGGCAATGGCTCAGCTCATTGAGGCCGCAGTCAATCAAAACCCGGCGGGCATTGTAATTTCCAATCCCGATCCGGATGCGCTAGGCCCGGCGATTGCCAAGGCCATCGCGGCCGGTATCCCCGTCATTTCCATGAACTCCGGCATTGCCGCAACGGAAAAGCTTGGCATCAAGCTTCATGTTGGCCAGGACGAACTTACCGCAGGGGCCAAGGTCGGCGAAAAACTCAAGTCTCTCGGCATGAAGCATGTGCTGTGCGTAAACCAGGAGGTGGGAAATGCCGCCCTTGACCAGCGCTGCGCAGGTACCGCCAAGGGCTTCGAAGGTGGAAAGGTAACGGTCCTGCCGACTTCCGCCGAACCGGCGGAAATTGAATCAAAGATCCAGGCTGCTTTAACCTCGGATTCTTCTGTCGATGTCGTGCTTGGCCTGTCGGCGCCGCTCGTCGGTGAGCGAGCGGTTGCTGTTGTCGAGAAGATGGGCAATGGCGACAAGGTCAAGGTCGCTTCTTTCGATCTCTCGGCCAATTTCCTAAAGGCTGTTTCGGAAGGCAAGGCACTTTTTGCCGTGGATCAGCAACCCTATCTCCAGGGATATCTGCCAGTCACATTCCTCGCGCTGAATGCAAGATATGGCACGATTCCTGCTGGAAACGTTGCCTCGGGTCCGAGCTTTGTCGAGAAGGATACCGCCGCTTCGGTGATTGAGAAATCCTCCCAGGGTATCCGCTGAGCGGGACCCATCCGGCAGCTCCCGCACCTCCAGCGGGGGCTGCCCTCATCGCCCGACATCCGATCCGCGTGAAGCGTGAACGGCAGCCGATGGCGCACGTAAACAACTGACATCTGAGGTACGACCATGACGCTGGCCAACGAACAGAACGGGTCCCCGACTCGATCCGACGAGCGCCTGAAAAAGGTTTCGACTTTGACCGCGCTCGCGCGACGTCCGGAACTCGGCGCAGTCGCAGGACTGGTGCTCGTCACAACATTCTTCATGCTGACCGCAAACCCCGCCATGTTCACACTTGCAGGCGTTGTAAACTTCATGGCGCCAGCTGCTCAACTGGGGATTCTTGCGGTTGGCGCGGCACTCTTGATGATCGGCGGCGAGTTCGATCTGTCGATCGGCTCGATGGTCGCGTTCGCAGGGCTAGTTTTTGGCACGGCCCTTGTGGTCCTTAATCTGCCGCTCAGCGTCGCGATCCTGATCGCGCTTGCTTTCGCCGTGGTCATCGGTGTCACCAACGCCCAGCTCACCATGCGCACCGGACTTCCATCGTTTATAGTAACGCTTGCGTTTCTCTTCATTCTTCGTGGCCTCACGCTCGTCGGACTGAAGTGGGCGAGCGGCGGTTCAACACAGCTTCGCGGCATGAGGGAAGCTGTGGCGGACAGTCCCCTTGCGCCGCTGTTCTCAGGCGATGCCTTCCCGGGCTTCTTCACGTGGCTTGGCAGTGCAGGCGTCATCGAGACCTTCCCCAATGGAACGCCGAAAGTCCCCGGTATCCCCGTAGAAATTCTCTGGTTTGTGCTGATTGCACTCGTCGCGACCTGGGTTCTGCTGCGCACGAGGTTTGGAAACTGGATCTTTGCATCCGGAGGCGACCCGAAGGCAGCTCGCAAGTCGGGTGTTCCCGTCGCGCGCGTAAAGACCACCCTTTTCATTGTTACCGCCATGTGCGCCACTCTTGTCGCGATCCTCACCGTGCTTGATGCGGGTTCAACGGACGCACGACGGGGATTTCAGAAGGAGTTCGAAGCCATCATTGCGGCCGTCATCGGCGGATGTCTCCTGACTGGAGGATATGGTTCGGCAATTGGTGCGTTCTTCGGATCGATCGTCTTTGGCATGGTCTTGATCGGTCTCACCTACACGTCAATCGACCAGGATTGGTACCTCGTCTTCCTCGGCGGGATGCTGCTGATTGCGGTTATTTTCAACAACATCATTCGCAAGCGTGTGACGGGAGAACGCTGATGAGCACGAGCCAGACACCACTCGTCGAGGTCAAGAACCTCGTAAAGCACTTCGGCTCGATTATCGCACTCAACGGCGTTTCGCTGAGTGTTCACGCAGGAGAGGTTCTGTGCCTCCTCGGAGATAACGGACCGGAAAATCAACTCTGATCAATACTCTTTCCGGCGTTCACAGACCGACATCCGGCGACTTCCTCGTCGAGGGGAAACAACATCTCTTTACCGGGCCAAGAGATGCGCTCGATGCGGGGATTGCTACCGTCTACCAGGATCTGGCGATGATCCCGCTGATGTCTGTCACAAGAAACTTCTTCATGGGTCGCGAGCCGTTGAAGGGTTTCGGTCCGTTCAAATACATGGACATGGAATTCGCGGATCGCGTGACCAGCGAAGAAATGAAGAGAATCGGCATCGATGTTCGTGAACCCGGGCAGGCCGTCGGCACGCTCTCCGGTGGCGAACGTCAATGCGTGGCGATCGCACGCGCCGTGTATTTCGGGGCGAAAGTCCTCATTCTCGATGAACCGACATCTGCACTCGGTGTTGCACAAACCTCGATGGTCCTAAAGTACATCGATCAGGTTCGTCGCAAAGGTCTGGGCGTGATTTTCATTACCCACAACGTCCGACACGCTTTTGCCGTCGGCAACCGTTTTACAGCTCTGAACAGGGGAAAGACGCTTGGCACATTTGCCAAACATGAAATCAGCCTCGATGGCCTGCAGAACCTGATGGCCGGCGGCAAAGAACTCCAGTCGATCTCCGCGGAGCTGGGCGGCACCATTTGAAGACACTTGGAAACATGAATTTTGGCCCGGCGCGTTCGCCGGGCCTTGGGACAGTCATATCCAAAATCCAGGGAACCACCCCAAATGAGCAGTACGAATAACACCCCGTTTCCGTTAGCCGCCTGCGCGGAGATGCTGTGGCGGGACAAGCCTATCGAATGGCGCGCTTCCCGATTGAAGGAGCAGGGATTTGGCGTGGGCCTCTGGAATTGGCCAGAGCACGACATCGCCAAGCTCGAAGCCACAGGTGCGACCTTCACAATTATGAACGGTTACCTGACCGGGCGTCTTACGGATGAAGAAGGTGCAGCCGAACTTTTGAGAACCGCGCGCGAAACAGCTCAGATCGGTAAACGTCTTGGCGTGCAGCGCCTCAACCTTCACGGCACTGGCCTCGGGGATCGTGGACTACCGATTCAGCCTGTCGAGGTCGTCACGGGAGCCATGTGGCTGAAGGCTCAGGATACGCTACGCCGAATCGTCGACCTCGCGGAAGAAGAAAACGTGGTTTTCACGCTGGAAAACCTCAATCTTCCCGTCGATCACCCCGGCGTTCCGTTCGGGCGCGCCGAAGACACGTTGGCACTCGTATCGAGCATCGACCATCCGCGCCTGCGTTTGAACCTGGACCTCTACCACGCGCAGATCGGTGAGGGGAACCTGATCGAACTTTGCCGCAGGAGCCTGCCGTGGATCGGTGAGATTCAGGTGGCCGATGTACCCGGGCGATTTGAGCCGGGCACCGGCGAAGTGAACTGGAAGGGGATCGCAAGAGCCCTGAGCCACATGGGCTACTCCGGCCCGATTGGGATGGAAGCATGGGCATCCGGAGATGCTGACACCGCGCTTGCTGCCTTCCGCGAAGCCTTCACTCTCTGATTTCAAAAACAGGACTAAAAATCATGACCAAGGTCAAAACAGTCAACGTCGGACTTATCGGGGCAGGGCGCATCGGTTCGTTTCATGGTGAGAGTGTCGCAAAAAGGCTTGTGGACGCGGAGCTGATAGCCGTCGCCGACCCCGCCCCCGGAGCCGCTGCAAAGCTTGCGGAGAGGCTGGGCGCCGACGCTTCTTACACCCACGTTGCAGAAATGCTTTCTCACCCCGGTCTGGATGCGGTCATCATTGCGACACCCGCACGCTTTCACACCAATATCCTCGTGCAGGCTGCGGAGGCCGGCAAGGCGATATTTTGCGAGAAGCCAATGGCGCTCACGCTTGAAGATGCGGACCGCGGCATTGCAGCCGCAAAGGCCGCAGGCGTTCCGCTGCAGGTCGGTTTTAATCGTCGCTGGGACCAGGCATTTGCCGAAGGCCGCGAAGCGATCGACGCCGGAAAGGTCGGCGCAGTTCAACTCATCCGGTCGCTAACGCGTGATCCTGGTCCGTTCGGCGGCGACCCAGGCAGGATTCCTTTGTGGACCATCTTTTATGAAACGTTGATCCACGACTTCGACACCCTGCTTTGGTTGAACCCCGGCGCAAAGCCTGTCGAAGTGTTTGCAATGGCAGATGCGCTGGTTCGCTCGGACGCACGCAATACAGGCTTCCTCGATACCGCCGTCGTCAATATTCGTTTTGACAACGGCTCGATTGCGGTTGCGGAAGCAAACTTCTCTGCAATGTACGGCTACGATATTCGCGGCGAAGTATTCGGCTCCGGCGGAATGGTTGCGATGGGCGACGTACGACGTTCTAGCATGACGCTGTTCGACGCTACTGGCGTATCCAACGACACATGGCGGCGCGATACGGACCACTTCGTTCAGGCCTACACGGCGCAGCTTGCTTCCTTTGTCGATGCGGTTCGTAACGGCGTTGTTCAGAATGCACCAACAGGAGCTGATGCTCGCAACGCTCTGGCGATTGCACTTGCTGCGATTGAATCCGTGTCGAAAAAACAGCCGGTTCCTGTGATTTGAAGGCATAGATGGCAGGGGCCGATATTGCTCCTGCCATCACATAGGTATTGGAAAAATCAGCCACTCAGAAACGCATCGGCGGGGCGAAAGACAATCGTCATGGCAACGAAATCAACAGTTCAGAAGCCCAAAACAGTATTTGATTTGAGAAACATGCTTGAGGTCAAAAGCTTGAGGCTATCGAGCCATCAAGAGAGAGTAGCGCGAACTGCTGTCGCTTGCCCGGAAGTCGTCGCCTTCGGGACAGCAAATTCCCTTGCTGTTTGTTGTTCCGTCACCCAGTCGACGGTGGTTCGGTTGGCGATCTCTCTTGGGTTTGAGAGTTACCGCGAATTCAGACGCGTTTTCCAGCAGCATGTGAAACTCAACGCAACCTACAGATAGGGGAATCGGTCCCTGAGGCTCGCCGTACACCTACCGTGAGGGAAAGCTGCTATTGCCAAGTTTGTTAGCTCGTGTCTCGCCGCTCGGATAGGAGCACACATTATCACTAATCAACATCGTGCATGTTTGGCGCAGGCGCGAAGAAGTGTCGGTTCACCCAGTCCAGGTATCTTCATCATAAAATTCGGTTGCGCCGGCGAATTGCCGTGAGACTAGCTTGGGCGGCAAACGCCGGAATAGGCAATGCGTTCCGATCAGTTGAGCACAGTTTCGATGCGATCATCCGTTGTGACGTTGACCTGGACTGACATGCCCTCGTAGTCAGCGGCTGTTCCGTCGTAACTTCCCCACAAAGGAACTGCCTGCTTCGGATCCCGTGCCACCCCAACACGGATAAGATCACGGTTGCCCACGATACCGTTGGTTGGGTCGAACTCAGCCCAACCGGCGCCCGGCAAATAGATCTGGCACCACGCATGGGTGGAACCGCCGCCAAGGGTGATTGATCCGTCTCGGTCTGGAACGTAGATATAGCCCGTGACGAACCTGGCCGCGAACCCAAGTGATCGAGCGGCCTCCATCATAAGTAGCGCGAAGTCGCGGCAGGTTCCCTTGCGAAGCTGCAGCGTCTCGGTCGGCGCTTGCGTTCCATGCTCTTGTCGTCGGGCATAGATGAAACTTTCATGGATGGCGTAGCACAACGTCATCAGCAGGTGCCCGGTTTCAGTGGGTTGCCCGATTCGCACGAATTGGCGCGCCCATTTACCGACCTGATCATGTGGATCAGCGTAATGGCGCTGGATGGTTCGTTCCAGATCCAGCGCTTCGTCTGGATCATATGAAAACGGGTAAGTCAAAGCGTCCTGATCGATTTGCAGATCAATTGCGACATAGGGTGTATGGTCAAGGCGAATGACGGTTTCGAAGCGGAGCTCACGTGAGGGTTGAGCAAAGCCGATAACTGCGACGCAGTTTCCGAACACATCATGGATCCAACGAAGATAGTCCGGTTCCGGGTCGATGAGGAGTCGGGAGCTCAGCAGCGTCTGATCGAAACTGTCTCTCGGTCTGAACAAAAGTCTGTGCTCTCCGAACGCAACCGGCCGTTTATAACGATAGGACGTGACGTGTCGGACGGTAAATATTGTCATCGATCACCGGGGGGTACGAGGTCCAGGACGGCTGGCACCGTATCACTCTAAAGAAGCACATGCATTGTTACATCGTTCCAGCTGGCATGAGATAATCCGCGCGGGCGATCTCCCCCAACCTATTGGTGACAATCCGGCTGAGGTTGAAAACCGTGATGCAGGCTGTCAAATGTCCCGAAGAAGCCCACCCCTAATCCACCTTGGGCCCGTCAAATGCGTTCGCGAAGTTGAGCTAAAATCACTCTTTGTCGACTTTCAACCGAAGCGAAAGATAGTTTTAAGTCGAAACTTCCGAAGAGTTCGTGATAGCGCAACGGTCTGTCAGGGTAGATACCTACTTCCGCGGTGTGGGGGTCAGCGGTTCACCTCTCATCAAGAGCAAAAATGTACCTGTTACCCGTCTCAACGGCAGCGAATCTCCTAAGTCAAGCGTACTTTCGCCCGTCTCGAACGCTGAACCGGCGAGCCGCCTTAGCTCGACTGTGCGGCCGTGCTGAGCTTGCGACTTCCTTCAAGCAAATGACGCTGCAAAATTGCACTTGCAGCGTCGATATTCCGATCTTTGCAAGCCTTTAACAGAGCACGGTGCTCGTCCTGCGATTGCTGCTCATAGTCCAAGCTGGATAGCAATACACGTACGTAGCGGTCGGCTGCATCATGGTGGGTAGCGATAAGGCCGATGAGCCGCTCATTTTGGCAGGCGCCGTAAAGTGTCATGTGGAACTGCTTATTCAGCGTCCCCCAACGTCCCACATCCTTCTCAGCTTCGATCTGGGCGAGAAATGTTGCCGCCCTGTCCAAATCGGCTGTCGTCAGCCCTACATATGATAGGCGCAAGGCTTCCGTCTCCAGTAGCGAGCGAATGGAATAGATCTCCGCAATCTCCTTGGCATCTATTCTTGCCACGAAGGCCCCCTTTGTCGGGTGAATGGTTACGAGGCCCTCGCTTTCCAGAAGCCTCAAGGCATCCCGCACAGGCATGCGGCTGAACCCAAATCGTGCGGCCAGCTCGTCTTGTCGGAGCGCGACGCCACTGCGAAGCTCTCCACCGGAAATCGCTTCCCTGAGAACCCTTGCGATACGATCCGCCACGGTCTCCGGCCGGATGGTTTCAACATTTATTGCGACGAAATCGTTCATGGCCAACCTCCTCCGAGACAGCAATCATCTTGATCATGCCAAGCAACCTCGTATACGAGTATACCGTTCAGGAGATTTTTGCCATGCCCTTATCATCAGGCGTCGTTCCTTATTTCAGTCAGTGGGAAACACCGGAGATGACATTGCCCGTGCTTGCCGAAGGATCTGCGGCGCTGCTGCGCGATCCGCTCTGGCGGCAATCGTGTGCCGAGACGATCGAGGAATACGCGCGCTGGGCGGTCAATGTCTGCGGCATGGCCTGCCTGAGGATGATCCTGGCAGCGCGCGGCGATCTGCATCCGACGCTTGCTCTCGCCCGTGCCTGCACCGCCTATGGCGGCCATGTCGTCAACGAGCTGGATGCTTCGATCAAGGGACTGATCTATGCGCCCTTCGTGACCTATGTGGGCGAGCGCTTCGGGCTCTCGGCAGAAACGATGACGGGTGTCGCAACAGAGAGCATCCCCGGTCTGCTCGCTGAACGCCCGTTCTTCATCGCCTCGGTCAATAGCGGCATACGCTGGCCGGAACGCATGCCGCCCTCAAAAGGCGGGCATCTCATTCTGGTGACGGCAGCCTCGGCTGATACGGTCCGTTTCCACAATCCATCTGGTCATGATGCTGCGAGCCAGGCGGATGTGCTGCTACCGCTTGCCATATTCGACCGCTTCTTTGCCAATCGCGGCATCGCGATCAGCTTCTGAGATCTATTTAGACTATTTAGACACCAGATTATTTTGGGGGTTTTCATGACATCTTCCCGCGGCAAGCCGCGCATCGCCGTTCTCTTCGGCGGCCGCTCGGCCGAACACGACGTCTCCGTCATGTCGGCGACGAATGTCGTGGGGGCACTGGAGCCCTCGAAATACGAGGCGGTACCGATCTTCGTTACGCGGGAAGGCGAGTGCTGCTCAGCCATTTCGAAAATGGCGTGCTCGCCAGGCCGGCAAACGGCACCGAAATCGCATTGGTGCCCGGCGGGCGTGGGCGGATGATCGCGATCGACGGCGGCAGGATGAGCGATGCCGGGAAGATCGATATTCTGTTCCCGGTTCTGCATGGTATTTTCGGCGAGGATGGTTCCGTGCAGGGACTGGCGGAGGTGGCCCGCGTGCCATTGGTTGGCTGCGGCATCCTGGGTTCAGCGACAGCGCTTGACAAGGATATCGCCAAGCAGCTGCTGCGGGCGGCGGGGTTACCGGTGGCGCGTGCTGTTACCGTGCATGCGGATCGGGTGCCGTCCTTCGACACGCTTGAGATCGCGTTGGGTTTGCCGATGTTCGTTAAGCCGGCGCGTCAGGGGTCTTCGGTCGGCGTGCGCAAGGTTTCCGGCAACCAGGAATTTGCGCCGGCGCTCGCGGAGGGCTTCAAGCATGACCGCAAGCTGCTTGCCGAGGAATTCATCCGCGGCCGCGAGATCGAGTGCAGCGTGCTCGAGGACGCCAAGGGTGGCCTGTTCGTCTCTCGCCCGGGTGAGATCATCCCGGCCGAAAGCCATGGCTTCTATAGCTACGATGCGAAATATATCGACGACGATGGCGCGGCGCTGACGGTTCCGGCAGAGCTTCCGCCAGAGGTTGAGATGAAGATCCGCGAGACGGCAGCACTCGCCTTCCGGGCGCTCGGTTGCGACGGTATGGCGCGCGTCGATTTCTTCCTGACCGAGGACATGGCTTTTTTGGTCAACGAGGTGAACACCATTCCGGGGTTCACCGATATCAGCATGTATGCGAAGGCGATGGCGGCAAGCGGCGTCAGCTATCCTGAGGTAATCGACCGGCTCGTTGAACACGGTTTTGCGCGCGCCGGCCTCTGAGCCGCAAAATGCCTCTTCCCGGTGTAGTAGACATGCACCGGGAAGAAAAACGCCGCAGCTTCGTCTGCTCTTGTGACAAGAACTGGAATAAGCCGGATTAATTGCCGTTGCATGCCTGCGTCTGCTGTGTTTCTTGCGTTTTTGGCGGGTATGTATTACATAACTTATTGAAAATTGGTGGTGATAACGATGTCTAGCGTTGCGATTAAGGTACTGTCGACGGTGAACGCCCCTTACGGGACGAACCTTTCGGCTGAGCAACTCGCTTCGAAGATTTCGGATTTTGCGAGCGTTGAGAATTTCGATGCTTCGGCATTCTCATTCTATTCCGAAGTGAAAGCCGAGCTCCAGCACCAGTTTCTGGATGAGATGGAAATCGACCACGGTACAGCATCCGAGATTGCCCAGAAATTCTCGCAGCTAGCTGGATATCCCCTCGCCCTAGCCGCCTGAGGGTTGTCCTGATGAGCCAATGGGAAAGCCTTTTCGACCAGGCTGCGTCAATTATCAATCAGGCGAACTCTTCTTTTAAACTCCTCGATAGCTGGACTTTCGGGGGTGGCACCGCCCTTATGCTCCAGATAAACCATCGTGAAAGCTTCGATATCGACATTTTCGTCGATGATCCGCAGGTCCTCCCATATCTGAACCCGACAACACAGGGCTATACCCTGCAGGTGAACCCAGATGAATATGTTTCGGACGGGACGCATGCGTTGAAAATCGTGTTCGCGGGCATCGGTGAAATTGACTTCATTTGTGCTCCAAGTCTGACCAACGATCCAACATCCCGTGTCGCAGTACGTGGAATCCAAGTTGACCTTGAGACCCCGGGCGAAATCATCGCGAAGAAGGTTCACTATCGAGGATCCTCTCTTCAGCCACGTGACATGTTCGATATCGCGTGCATCGCCAAGGCATGCGGCGATGGATACGTTCTCGAAGCTCTCTTGCCATTCAAAAACAGGGCCGCCGCTGCATTGGCAGTCGCCGAGAGAATGGATGCAGTCCTCGCTAGCACAGTTATGGGGAAGCTTCAGTATAGAGAAGGATATGCGGATATTTCGAAAACTGCTCAAGCGACGACAATCTCGCTTTTGAAAGCGGTGTGCGATCACAAGCCATCGGTATCCGCAGCGCCTTCCTCTACATCTCCGCGCTGATTTCTACGCAACTTGGCGACCTTAGCTATACCGCCGTTCGGTCGATCATTCTTTCGGTGCGCATCATTCCGATTAGCCAGCAAAACCAAGTTAGGGCGGCGCCAGCGAGTGTGAGTGAATTGCGTCGCAGATGCTTAGCCAATCCACGACGCGTGGACGACGGTTCGAATCCGTTCAAGAGCCACAATATTGCTGGGCGTCCTGCGTTACTGGGCTAATGAGAGGCTTGCGCGTGCGTGTAAAGTGCCGCACCAACTTTTTGTGCTGCGGCTGTCGGTTTTCAGCTGGGTTTAAGCCAGTTTTTCATTTGGCATTGTACCAACACATTGCTTCTATGGTATTGACCGAAAACATCTTTCCGAAGTGAGAGTGGATCTTTTCGAAATGGAAGAATGGATCATATTCGTGCGATAACCAACAGCCATTTGTCGCCGAGCTTGTCGATCGATCGCTTCCGGATTTCATTGGCAAAGTGCCTGTCGAATTTCTCAGCCCTAAGTCTCACGGTCTGACGAGAGACGATGACCCCACGAGCTGCCAGCACATCCTCGGCCATTCGCAGACTGAGCGGAAACCGGACATAGAGCTAAACGGTATGGGCA
The DNA here is from genome assembly GCF_013318015.2 of Agrobacterium tumefaciens. Lineage (NCBI taxonomy): Bacteria > Pseudomonadati > Pseudomonadota > Alphaproteobacteria > Hyphomicrobiales > Rhizobiaceae > Agrobacterium > Agrobacterium tumefaciens. The sequence continues at coordinate 262,950 of NZ_CP115843.1, forward strand.
ATCACGTCAGGTGGAAATCGGTGGCGACGATAAAGAGGATCACGGGCAAGTCTGGTCATATAGCCTTATTCGACGCCCGGTTAACGTTCACTGCCTTCAGTAGCACTTCCTTCTTGCACCAGCAGGATCAGGCAGAAGCCTGTGCACCTAGACCAAACGAGACCATCGCAGCTTCACACGCACGCGTAAACCGCATCGACGGACCTTCTTTGCCGGCGGCAAGTTTGCTGACGCGTGCTCCCTCTAACAGCATGGATAGCGTATCAGCCAAAAGTTCAGGATCGCTTACACCTGTCGAACGACAAAGATCGGCAAGCCGGGAATGCTGTTCCATCTTCAACGTTTCTATTATCGCATGTGCAGGGTGCCCTTGCTCTTTCAACTCTACCGCAGCATTGGCCAAATCGCATCCATAGGGCTCGCTGGAAAGACATTGTGCGCGCGCTTTAACCCATGCCGTGAGTTGAGCCCTCGGGTCGCCCGGGTTCTCTTTTTCGAGATCTTCCCAGGCTTTATCGAGCGTTCGAGAACTGTGCTTGAGCGCTTCACACACAAGATCGTCCTTGGAACCAAAATGTCGGTATAAGGTCATCTTGTTGGTCGAGGCGGCTTCGGCAATGGCATCAACACCGATGCCGCGTATCCCATGTTCACGAAACAGTTGGCAGGCCGTTGACACAATCCGGTCACGAGGTGCGATTTTCTGCTCAGAAGCACGATCAGATGTCTCGGATTTCATGAGTTTAATTTTTACCCTCAAGCGGTGTTGACATGCGTGTTACCGATCGGTAACTATCACAAAAGTTACTTACCGGTAACACCTTGGCGCGAGCCCGTCAAGCAATCGCCCGCTTTCACAGCTTAGGAATTATCGAAAGGAGACTGAGATGAGACAGACGATAGACGAGATGACGCTCGCCGAGATTTTCGCAGATCCACTGATCCGTTCAGTCATGCGCGCCGACGACGTTGGTCTGGACGATTTCAAAGAGTTGATGCATTCGGCGGCGACGTCCTTGACGACACGCGATGGCGCAGCATTTGCTGAACAGTTTGAAACGAGCGGGCCTGCAGCTTCATCGAAGCGTACACTCGTAACCGCCGTGCAGCCCTTGTTCGCAGGTTTCTTTAAGCCTTGCGCTGCCCATATGTGAATGTGGCCTGCATCACCATCTCACAAGTCGGGCTTATCCGCGGTGGGATGGCTAATCGCACGCTGATCTTTAGATATTGGTATCTCCTGCGCCCGTTTGGGCATGAAGAAATTGTAAAGTATTTAACTATAACTAATCGCAAGAAAACCAGCGAAGCACGGTCGTGGAACAATCGGTTCTAGTCCGTGTTTTGCGAAATGCGGCCCGGCGTTTCCGCCTGTTGGCGGGGCTGTCGTTTCGCCCGCGGAATGGTGACCTGCCCGTATTTGAAGGGGCAGGCCGGCGTTTTTCGGCGCATGCATGATGCAGTTGCGATCAGAGCCGATGATGCGGCTACCGAAGCCTTGATGATCGAGGTTACGCGACGTGCAATGTCAGTCTTGCCGAACACCTCCGGCACGGGGAAGGAGCGGTATTCATGCCCTGAGGTTATCCGTGTCATTTCTCCAGAATGCCAGTATCCGCACCAAAATTCTGTCGCTCATTCTACCGCTCTGCATCATCGGTCTGGGTGCAACAGTATATATGTCCGCCCGTTACAAAAACGCGGACACGCTCTATTCAGAGTTCATTGCCGGCGATAATGCCGCGCTTGTCGAGCTTTCTCGTGCCAACCGCAATCTTCAGGCGGTGGCTTACGGTGCTTATCAGGTAATGGCATATGACACCTCCATTCCGGATTTCGCCATCGCCAAAGGCGAGTATAACACCGACAAAGGCGAACTGATCTCGCGATTGAACAACGTCAAGGCGATATTCCCGGAAGAGACGGCAACAATCGACAAACTGCTCAAACAATCTCAGAGCATCATCGCAACCACTGATAAGGCCGTCGAGCTTGGATCCGCTAATCGTAATCAGGAGTCCGCGGCGGAACTCCTGAAGGCTGATGGGCAAATTCGCGCGGCCGGAAACGAAATAGGCTCTTTGCTGGACAAGCTTGCCAAGGGTGTTGCAAAAGGCAGCGACGATCTGAGTGACCAGACGAATTCCACGATCCTGACCTCGCTTGTTGTGGTTGGCATCAGCTTTGCAGCCGGCATCATTCTCGCACTTATCGTGGCCTCGCGTGGCATCACAACGCCGATTGCCCGGCTGCGGGAGCGTATGGTGTCGCTGGCAGGCGGCGATACGGCAGCCGAGATCGATGGCATGGACCGCAAGGACGAAGTCGGCCAGATGGCGGTTGCCGTTCAGGTGTTCCGCGAAAGTGCGATAGAGCGCATCCGCCTTGAACAGGAAACAGAAGCCAATCGCAGCCTTTCGGAAAAGGAACGCATCGCGCGCGAGCAGCAGAAGGCCAAGGAAGCTGCCGACGTCAAATTTGCCGTCGACAATCTGGCGACCGGTCTTTCGAAGCTTTCGGATGGCGATGTGTCCTACCGCATCGGCCAGCCGTTCACGGCGACACTCGACGGCGTTCGTAACGACTTCAACATGTCCGCCGAAAAGCTGCAATCGGCATTGACCCGGGTTGCGCAGAATGCCGGTGGCATCGGCGCGGGCGCAAACGAGATCAAATCGGCCGCCGACGATCTGGCCAAGCGTACCGAACAGCAGGCAGCAGCCGTTGAGGAAACCGCTGCCGCTCTGGAAGAGATCACCACGACAGTGAAGGATTCCACCAAGCGCGCGCAGGAGGCCGGCCTGATCGTCAGCCGCGCCAAGGCAGGTGCCGAACAATCCGGCGAAGTGGTACGCCGCGCCGTGGTCGCCATGGAGCAGATCTCCAAGTCCGCCAACGAGATCAGCAACATCATCGGCGTGATCGACGAAATCGCCTTCCAGACCAACCTTCTTGCGCTGAATGCCGGCGTGGAAGCCGCGCGTGCGGGCGAGGCGGGCAAGGGTTTTGCCGTTGTCGCGCAGGAAGTGCGCGAGCTGGCGCAACGCTCCGCCAATGCGGCCAAGGAAATCAAGGCGCTGATCACCACCTCGAACGATCAGGTGCAGCAGGGCGTTCAGCTGGTGGGCGACACCGGCAAGGCACTGGCGACGATCGTATCGGAAGTGCAGGAAATCAACCGGCACGTCGTCTCCATCGTGGAATCCGCGCAGGAGCAATCCTCCGGCCTCCAGCAGATCAATACCGCGGTCAACCAGATGGACCAGGACACGCAGAAAAATGCTGCCATGGTGGAAGAGACCAACGCCGCCAGCCACAATCTGGCCAAGGAGGTGGCTTCGCTCAACCAGCTTCTCGCGCAGTTCAAGCTTGCCGATACCGCCTATCAGCAGAAGAGCCAGCCCGCTCCGGTTCGCAATGCCGGCGGCAACGACAGATACGTGGCATCCCCCGTACGCGCGCTTGGCCGCAAGATTGCATCCGCATTCTCTGGTAACGCTGCTGTCGATACGTCAAAGGACGACTGGCAGGAGTTTTGATCGGCGATCGGTTAACGACATGAGCATCGGCGGGGGATATCCCCGCCGCCAATCAAGGACTATGCCACGCAATCGGAAATCGTTTGCGTGGCATAGTTTATGCCAGAGGGGCGGTGACGAACATGTCTGGCAATCTTCGCAATACATTATCCTTCACGCAGCGCGTCGCGACTATGGCCGTGGGGATCTTTTTGGGCACGGACTCATTCTCGATGATGTTTCGGATTCAATTGGTGTGATTTCCGAAGTGGAATCAGCGCCATGCGAGCCCAGTTTTGACTTCCGACCTGATCCCGGCCAGTTTGAACGTTGAATCGATGCATGATGCCACCGATGCGATCGTTGTCACTGCGTCCGCCGGGTCAACGGACTCCATATGTCCCCGTTGCGGGACCGTTTCCCGTCGAGTTCATAGCCGTTACCCTCGGGTGATCGGTGATCTGCCGCGTACGGGTCGACGGATCGCATTGCATCTGTCCGTCAGGCGCTTTGTCTATAGTGCTACCAACTGCCATCGAAAGATTTTTGCCGAGCGCTTCGGTGAGGGTGTGACCTCACGCTCCCTAACCAACTTCACTGCCTCAAGCTTGTACTCGCGGCTGAACTCCCTTCGTTGCATTTATGCACTCCAGTTTCATTGGAAGCACCTTAACTTGGTGTCCACGAAACCGGCAGCAGGCCAACACTCACTTTACCGAGTTTATGATCACGGGTATCCGTTGAGTCGGGCAATAGCCCCACCAGCAGTGATGCAAGGGCAATTCCGGAGACAGTGCCGTGGACGTTAATCTCAAAGAAGCTGAGTGGCTGAATAAACCTGTAGTGTGGGAAGCCACCGAGACGGGTCTCTCTTTAACCACCGAAGCAAACACTGACTTCTGGCGTGAAACACATTACGGCTTCACGCGCGACAGTGGCCATTTCCTAGGTGTAATGGTCGTGGATGGTTTCACAGCGAGTGTCCGCGTCCAAGGCGAATTCCGGTCTCTCTACGATCAGGCCGGTCTTATGGTGCGCATTGATGAAAATCGATGGGTGAAGTCAGGCGTTGAGTTTACAGATGGCGAACGGTTTCTCAGCACAGTCATCACCGATGGAAAATCCGACTGGTCAGTGTCCCAGCCCTTCAAGGAGCTTGAAGATTTCTATATCCGGATCACATTGAAGGAAGGCACGATGCGTATTCAGGCATCCTCCAATGGGAGCATTTGGCCGTTGCTGCGGCTTGCTCCGTTTCCTAAAGTTTCCCATTATTTCGTTGGTTTGACTGCATGTACGCCTGAGCGTGGCGGACTGGATGTCCGGTTTTCGGAGTTTTCAGTCGGTGCGGCGATCACTACCGATCTCCACGACCTGTCCAGCTAGCAGCTATTTAAGAGAGTTCTTCACAAATGCCGTCTCGATCTATCGTCCTTGTAACAGGTGCCAGTAAAGGGATACGAGCAGCCACGGCCTCTCGGCGCCAGTGCCGCCTAGTCAGACACTACACAAATCAGTCTTGGTCAACCGGTTCGCCCGATTTCGACACGACGGTGGACCCGTACGGTTCTCGCGACGAAATAATCAACGCATCGTCCTGAAGCGGGCGGACAAGATGTTTTGCCTCGTCCCACGGCGCCCGCATCCAGATGTCCGTGTCCTCTTTCGTCAGCAACAGAACCGGCATGGCTTTCTCATGGATCGGTTTAACGAGATCGTTGGGGTCTGTGGTCAGAAAACCATAGAGATCGTCGGTCGTGAGCCCGTCCCGAACCTTTCGGACGCTTTGCCATTGCGGCACATGGATGCCGGCAAAAAACATCAAAGATTTCTCGTCATCGCGGGCAAACCAGGCATTGGGCACATTGCCGCCTTCCTCTCTGCTCGCCGGATCCGGTTCGGCGAAGCTGGTGACTGGGACAAGGCATCTGTGTTCGACGTCGAACCATCGCGTCCAGTGCGGGAAATTGAGCTTACGCACGTTTGTCGTGCCGCGGTCGGCCTCCATGCGGATCAGCTCCTCGAGATCAAATGGCTTGCCCTTGGCCGCGAGCTTCTCGGCCTTGGCTTTGGCCGCTTTCTCCAAGGCGAAGCGAGGGGAAGGTAATCCCCATCGCGCATGCACAAGCTGCTTCTTGCCTTCCGCCGTGTTGCGGACGATCGGCCCCATTTGGTCGGGGTTCATCTGATAGGCTGGCATCAGGTTAATCAGGCTTTCGGCGTCCTGAGCCCATTTGGAGACCCAGTCCTTGTCTTCCATCCGATATAGATTGCACATGGCAGCAATTCCTCCGTTGCGACCGAATGCAGTTGTGTGGTGAGTTCCGCCTGCGTCGCTAGTCGAGCTTGTAAACGTCGGCATTGTCTTGCCGTTCCCGCAAGCCTTTGTAGGAGGCATGGCGTAGCTTGCCGTCCGCCGTCCACGCCCGGAACTCGATCTCCGCAATGAGGGTCGGCTCGACCCAGACAATGTCTGCGTGATCGGCATAGGATGCAGGTAACTGCTTCCGTTTCCAGCGCAGCTTGTCGAGCATCTTGCGCAGCCTGGTCATCTCGGCGTCCCTGAAGCCCGTGCCAACATTCCCGACATGAATGAGCTCGGCACCGCGATAGGCAGCAAGCACCAGAGAGCCGAAGCCGCCGGGTGATGTCGTCGATGGCTCGTAGCCAACAACCATGAAGGCTTCGCTCTTAACGCACTTGATCTTGACCCAGTCGCCGGTCCGGCCGGAGCGATAGGGTTGATCCAATTGCTTGCCGACGATGCCCTCGAGGCCAAGGCTGCCAACGTGTTCCAGCAGGATCGCGGGATCGGCGTGAATGGTTTCCGAAAGGCGGATCGCGCCGTCGTGCCCCTTCAGCGTATCCTCGAGAAGATGCCGGCGCGAACGGTACTCCACGTTGCGCAGCTCATGGCCGTCGAGATAAATAAGATCGAACGCGTAGAGGATGGCGTCCGAAGCTCGGTTGCCAGCCGTCTTTCCAGACGCACCCAACGATTTCTGCAGCAGCCCGAAATCCGGCCGCCCTTCATCGTCAAGCACAACCGCCTCGCCATCAATGATCATCGTTGCCGGACCAAGCGCCCGGGCAGCCTGCTCGATCGCCGGAAACCGGTGCGTCCAGTCATGGCCACCACGCGTGAGGATGCGGACCCCTGTCGGCTCGATATGGATAGCGAGGCGATAGCCATCCCATTTCAGCTCCCAGCTCCATTGGTCGCCTTGTGGAGGGTGCGCCTTCAATTGGGCGAGCGCCGGCTCGACGCGTTGGGGCATCGGATCAAACAGCAGCTGTGGCTGTGCGGGATTGCGCTTCCGACGCGGCTTTGACCGTAGCGGAGCTTCGGTATCACGAAGGAGCGGCTTTGATCTCGGTGGCTTCGTCATGCAAACGAGTTCAGCACGAAAACCTTAAGAAGATTGTGACGCCGTTCATCTATTCCCGCTATCCACCGTTTTGAACCCGACGGACGCAAGGGCTGCAAAAATTTCTGTTTCCCCTTACCTCCTTGAATCCTTTTCGAATCTTCGACTTTGCTAATACTGGGATAATATTCCTCAACTTTGTGGTGCTTGACTCTTTTGCACTACGAGAACAAACAATGAACATATGGCCTGTACGACATAATGTCGATCCTTTGAACACGACCTTGAAGGGAGCCGTGAACGATGAGTGCTGCCCGTCAGAGGGTGATTTGTGACTTGCGAGATCGCATCGCGTCGATGGAAGGGGTATCCGCGAAGCGGGCCGGAACACTTTCTTTTGGCGTTTCCGAGATCGATGCGGCCTTGCCTGGCGGGGGCCTCGCCTATGGAGCGCTGCACGAGTTTGCAGGCGGTGGCTCCGGTACTGTCGATGGTGCAGCGGCCGCCCTTTGTGTTGCCGGCATTGCCGCAAGAACAAAAGGCCCCGTCATCTGGTGTCTGACGCGGCCGGATCTTTTTTTTCCAGCTCTTGCCCATGTGGGTCTGCATCCCGACCGCGTCATCTTTGTTGAATCCGACAAGGAAGAGGATGTGCTGGCCAATATGGAGGAGGGCCTTTCCTTCGGCGGACTTGGTGCCGTCGTTGGTGAACTTGTTCGCCTGCCTATGGTCAGTTCCCGCCGCCTGCAGCTTGCAGCCGAGCGAACCGGGACCATGGCGCTCGCGGTCCGCCGATGGCGGCGACAGACGGAGGCCAATGACTTTGGGCAGCCGACGGCCTCGACCACGCGATGGCGTGTCAGCGTGATGCCGTCAGAGGAGTTGCCGGTACCGGGGGTGGGCAGGCCTCAATGGTTTCTGGAATTGATGCGCGTGAAAGCGGGTGAGTGTGCTGAGTTTCTCGTGAGGGCGTGCGATGACAAGGGTCGTCTCGATCTATCTTCCGGATCTGCCGACGGATCGCATTCGTCGGGCCGATCCGTCTATTCCGCCTGAACAGCCAATCGCCGTGATCGCGAGAAGCGGTTCGAAGCGATGGGTGTCTGCCGCCGATCCGGCTGCCAGAAAGGCGGGCGTGCATGCCGGCATGGCGGCGGCAAAGGCGCAGTCGCTGTTTCGAGGCCTGATGCTGGTTGACGCAGATCCGCAAGCCGATCAAGCCGCGCTCGAGCGCATCACGCTCTGGGCGCTGACGATCTATTCGCCGATCGTCGCCGTCGACGGGATTGATGGTATCGTCATGGATACGGAAGGCGCCGATCATCTGCAGGGTGGTGAACTGCCGATGGTGACGAAGATCGCCAACCAGTTTCTTGCCCGAAAACTGACGGCGCGCGTGGCGGTTGCCGACAGCTGGGGTGCTGCCCATGCTTGCGCCCGCGCAATCAATCGCGAAACGATTGTCGTTCCTCCGGGCGAGACGGCCCGTGCCGTCGAAAAACTGCCGATTTCGCTTCTGCGCCTGCCGTCAAAGATCGTCTCTGATCTGCGCATTCTCGGTTTCCAGACAATCGGCGAGCTTGCAAACACCCCGCGGGCCCCGCTGACATTGCGCTTCGGTCCGGAGGTCGGTCGCCGTCTCGACCAGATGCTCTGTCGTGTCGCCGAGCCGATCGAGCCCATCCGGACGGCAGAGCTGGTTGAAGTCTCCAAGGCCTTCGCCGAACCGATCGGGGCTGCGGAAACAATCAATAAATATGTTGGCCGTCTAGTCGTCCAACTCGTTGACGAACTCCAGCAGCGCGGGCTTGGCGTTCGCCGTGCCGACCTGATCGTCGAGAAGGTCGATGGCACGAGACAGGCCATCCGCGCCGGAACCGCCAGGCCCGCCCGCGATGTCGCCTGGCTGACAAAACTGTTTCGGGACCGGACGGAAAAGATCGAGCCGGGCTTCGGAATCGAAAAGCTGATCCTGCTCGCCGTGATAGCCGAGCCTCTCGAGGAGGCTCAGAAAGCCTCTGCTCTGGTCGAGGATGACGTCACCGATGTCACGCCGCTGATCGACCTCTATGGAAACCGGGGGCAGAGGGTCTATCGCGTCGCACCGGTCGCCTCCGATGTGCCGGAACGCTCTGTCCAGCGCATCAGCCCCGTCGCCGAACCGATCGCCGTTGCCTGGGTCAGCCATTGGCGCCGCCCCGTTCGTCTCTTGCCGAGACCTGAGTTGATCGAGGCGATCGCGCTGATGCCGGACCGGCCCCCAGTCTCCATCGTCTGGCGTGGCAAACGCCGCAAGGTCAAACGTGCCGACGGCCCGGAACGCATTTTCGGGGAATGGTGGCAGCGAGATGCCGAAATGGACGCCGTGCGCGACTACTTTGTCATCGAGGACGAATCCGGTGAGCGTCTTTGGGTGTTCCGCTCCGGCGACGGTATTGATCCGGAAACCGGGTCACACCGCTGGTTCTGCCACGGGATATTCGCATGAGCTATGCCGAGCTCCAGGTCACGACACATTTTTCGTTTCTGCGTGGTGCCTCGTCGGCGCAGGAGTTGTTTGATACTGCAAAACTCCTTGGGATCAGTGCGATCGGCGTCGTCGATCGTAATTCGCTCGCAGGCATCGTCCGCGCCCTTGAAGCATCCCGCGCGACGGGTCTCCGCCTCGTCGTTGGCTGTCGCCTCGACCTCGCCGACGGTATGTCGTTGCTGGTCTATCCGATGGATCGTCCGGCATATTCGCGGCTGACCCGGCTCATCACGCTTGGCAAGTCGCGCGGCGGCAAGAACAACTGCATTTTGCACTGGGACGATGTCATGGCTTACTCGGAAGGCATGATCGGCATTCTGGTGCCGGATCTGCCGGACACCACATGCGCCGCGCAGCTTCGCAAGTTGGCGCACGTTTTTGGTGATCGAGCCTATGTATCGCTGTGCCTGCGCCGGCGACCCAACGACCAGATGCGGCTCCATGAGATTTCCAACATGGCGGCACGGTTCAGGGTCAAAACCGTTGTCACCAATGACGTGCTGTTTCATGAGCCGGGTCGGCGGCAGTTGCAGGACATCGTCACCTGCATCAGGCATAACACAACGATCGACGATGTCGGCTTCGAGCGCGAGCGTCATGCCGACCGATATCTGAAGCCTCCGGAAGAAATGGCTCGCCTATTTCCGCGCTATCCGGAGGCCCTGGCACGAAGCATGGAGATCGTGCGTCGTTGCAAGTTCTCGCTTGAGGAACTGACCTACCAGTACCCGGAGGAAGCCATTGTGCCGGGCAAGGATGCTCAGGGATCGCTCGAGCATTATGTCTGGCAATGCCTGCCGGATCGTTATCCGGAAGGCTTGCCGCCCGACGTCTTGAAAACCGTACGGCATGAGCTCGATCTCATCCGCGCCATGAAATATGCGCCGTATTTTCTGACGGTGTTTTCGATCGTGCGCTTTGCAAGAAGCCAGGGCATTCTCTGCCAAGGCAGGGGATCGGCGGCCAACAGCGCCGTCTGCTATATTCTCGGCATTACCTCTATCGATCCCTCGACCAACGACCTCCTGTTCGAGCGTTTCGTCAGCCAGGAGCGCGACGAACCGCCGGATATCGATGTCGACTTCGAGCATGAACGGCGCGAGGAGGTCATCCAATGGATCTACAAGACCTACCGACATGACAAGGCAGCCCTCTGCGCCACCGTTACGCGGTATCGTGCCAAGGGAGCGATCCGCGATGTCGGCAAGGCGCTCGGCCTGCCGGAAGACGTGATCAAGGCGCTATCATCAGGCATGTGGTCCTGGTCGGAGGAAGTGCCCGACCGAAATATCCGGGAACTCAACCTCAACCCCGACGACCGGCGCTTAGCGCTCACCCTGAAACTGGCGCAGCAGCTGATGGGGGCGCCGCGACATCTTGGCCAGCATCCTGGCGGCTTTGTCCTCACCCATGACCGGCTGGACGATCTCGTGCCGATCGAGCCAGCGACGATGAAGGACCGCCAGATCATCGAGTGGGACAAGGACGATGTCGAGGCGCTAAAGTTCATGAAGGTGGATGTGCTCGCACTCGGCATGCTCACCTGCATGGCAAAGGCGTTTCATCTCATCCGAGAGGATAAGGGCGAGGATCTCGATCTGTCTACGATCCAGCAGGAAGACGCAGCCACCTACGCAATGATCCGAAAAGCCGATACGCTCGGGACCTTCCAGATCGAAAGCCGCGCTCAGATGGCGATGTTGCCGCGCCTGAAACCCCGCACCTTCTACGATCTGGTCGTGCAGGTGGCGATCGTCCGGCCCGGTCCTATCCAGGGCGACATGGTGCACCCCTATCTTCGCCGCCGCGAAGGCAAGGAGCCGGTCGAATATCCCACACCCGAGCTTGAGGCCGTGCTCGGCAAGACGCTGGGAGTGCCGCTGTTTCAGGAGAGCGCCATGCGCGTCGCCATGGTCTGCGCCGGTTTTACCGGTGGCGAGGCCGACCAGCTGCGCAAGTCGATGGCGACCTTCAAGTTCACCGGCGGGGTCTCCCGCTTCAAGGAAAAACTCGTCTCCGGCATGGTCAAGAACGGTTATTCGGCGGAGTTTGCCGAAAAGACCTTTTCCCAGCTCGAAGGTTTCGGCAGCTACGGTTTTCCGGAAAGTCACGCGGCATCTTTTGCGCTGATCGCCTATGCATCGAACTACATCAAATGCCATTATCCGGATGTCTTTTGCGCGGCGCTTTTGAACAGTCAGCCGATGGGTTTTTATGCTCCAGCCCAGATCGTCGGTGATGCGATCAAGCATGGCGTCGAAGTGCGACCTGTGTGCGTCAACCGCTCGCGCTGGGACTGCACTCTGGAAAAGATCGGCAGCATTGATCGGCATGCTGTCCGGCTTGGGTTTCGGCAGGTAAAGGGACTGGCTGTCGCTGACGCAGCGCGGATCGTGACGGCACGCATGAATAGTCCTTTCTTATCCGTCGATGACATGTGGCGCCGGTCCAGCGTGCCGACGGAGGCCCTTGTCCAGCTGGCAGAGGCCGATGCCTTTCTGCCATCGCTCAAACTCGAGAGGCGCGACGCGCTCTGGGCCATCAAGGCGCTGCGTGATGAGCCATTGCCGTTGTTTGCCGCCGCGACTGAGCGCGAGATGGCGGCAATTGCTGAGCAGCAGGAGCCGGAGGTCGCCCTTCGGCAGATGACGGACGGGCACAACGTCATCGAAGATTACAGCCATACGGGCTTGACGCTACGGCAGCATCCGGTTGCGTTCCTGCGCAGGGACCTGTCGGCACGCAGCATCATCCCTTGTGCGGAGGCGATGAATGCTCGGGATGGGCGATGGGTTTATACTGCAGGTTTGGTGCTGGTGCGCCAGAAGCCCGGGTCGGCCAAGGGTGTCATGTTCATCACCATCGAGGACGAAACAGGCCCTGCCAACATCGTCGTCTGGCCGTCACTGTTCGAGAAGCGCAGGAGCGTGGTGCTCGGATCCTCGATGATGGCAATCAATGGGCGGATTCAGCGGGAAGGGGAGGTCGTGCACCTCGTCGCGCAGCAACTATTCGATCTGTCAGGCGATCTCGTTGGCCTGGCCGATCGGGATGTCGAATTCAGGCTGCCAACGGGGCGAGGCGATGAGTTTGCCCATGGGGGCGGTGGGCCGGACTCTCGCGATCGGCCGAGGCCGGTCGTCCCGCGGGATATGTTCACGCCTGATCTTCATATCGATACGCTGAAGGTGAAGAGCAGGAATTTTCAGTGATTTTTCGCTATCCCGGGAGCCGCGCCGCTTGGCGTCCCTCGAGGGCCCCCGCAGCATTTTTTTGGAAAACAGTAGAGTTGGCGTGCAGCCATGGGTGCCACATCAGCGCGATCATTACCGAACGAGGCTGAGCATGTATGGGAGTGGGACGACAGCGCGCTCTACAGCGGCGAATGGTTCGAGATCGCCGACGCATCCCGCGACTACACGTTTGAGATACTGCCGCCGCTCTCGATCAAGGCCGGGATATTCGCCATGCGCGAATTCCCGAACGGTTTGGTCACCAGCATCCTCTTCTCTCTGCCGGTCGACGGGTGCCTCTGGCACTTCCGCGGTTATTGCGACCTGGCCGACAAGAGCTCGCCCGAACGCATGCAAAGCGCTGTCATCGAACGCGAATCCAGGCCCTCCCTTGTGATGACGCACGACGAGAAGCTGGAACATATTTGGTCGCGCACTGCGGACGATTGTCTCGGTTATGCGGCATAATTCCTCCGTCGATGGACTTTCGTGAACGCTCGCGCGACAGGAGGATGCAATCGCATCATTGCGTGCCCGTGCACATCTGCCGGGTGGCTCAGGCCAAACGGGACCACGAGCCGATAGTGACGTCGGCGGTTGTGATGACTGGGCAAGCTGCGGCTTGGACGTTGGATCGGCGCGGCCTGGCGCAGGTCTAGCGTGGTTTCCTCTCAGCTTCGGCATCCGAGGTTTGCCTCTGGCCGTTCCGTCCTTCGGTTTCGTGGCGTCTGAACCGGCGCCCGTTCGGTTCAAGGCCGCTGTCGCGCCGCGGGGCGGCCGGTCATGCCGCTCTCGACAAAGCAGGCACGCGGGCTTCGCAAGGGCTTGTCACCCCTGCTTGACCGCCTGCCTGCTTCGCTCGATCTGGCCTGCCCGGGCCCTGATCCGCCCGGATTGCGCCTGTTCCTTTCGACCGCACCGAAGGACAGAACGGCCAGGGGGCCGACACTTCGGCGAAGCAAAGGAGACCACCATGGCAAAGTCAGCAACCCAATCCCGTCAATCAATCCGCCAATCCGCCCGCGTCGTGCCGCTGCGCAGAGGCGCCACCCTCGAAATGGTCCGCCTTTCATGCCCCGATGAAACACAGGCGCTTCGGATCGCCGAAAGCTTCGGGATCGCCATTGTCGACAGCGATGGCATCCGTGGCATGCACGAGCGCCTGATCGTCGAAACCGCCACCGCACTTTCCGATGGCCTTGGCGACCGGGCGATGCAGATCCATCTGCAGCGCATCGTCGGGGCCTATGTCGGATCGGCCCATGGCGCCGGCCAGTTCTACTCCCGCGCCGTCACCGAGGCGCGGAACGCCACCGCCAAGAGCGCTGCGGATGCCCGCGACGAGGATCTCCACGGTCCGGTCGGCTATGAGAGCGCCGCCCAGCGCAAGCGCGAATTCGCAGCCGACATGGGCATCCAGGCACATGCGCTCAGAATGGCGGCCGTCGGCGCTGTCGCAGCCTACGAGCAGGTGGTGGGCGAAACATGGAAACCCTTCGACCGGCCGGTCGAAAATCCCGGCCAGACGCTAGACCGCAAGGCGGCAGCAGTCCAGCTGTCAGCCTTCGAATAACATCCATCACGGCGGGGCTCCGGCCCCGCCTTTGTTCACGTCGACGAAGGTGTCCTGTTCTCGTCAGCTCGAAGTCACGAGGGCCTGTGCCGGCCACCGCTTCGGATCAACGACGGGACGCGACTTCAATGCGTCGACAGAAGGTCCCAACCTCAACCGTGCCGTTGCTAAGATTCCATCGGCTACCGTGCGGCAGAAAGTGGTCCTGCTGGCGAAGCCCTCGCATTGGCTGCGGATGAAGATCGGGAATCTGTCCATTGCGACCCCGTCCCGCCTTCGGTCTGCCGGGCCGAGGGTCTCGCGCAAGGGCTTCGCCCTCCTTCACGTTGTTACGGCGCGTTCCGCGTGCGCTCATCCCTGATCTCCCCGGCTTTTGACCGACGTGACGGGGTCGCGATGGTCGCGACCTCCGAAAACGGAGGTTCAAGGATATGAAAAGAAAAGGGCAGGGCGCGCGCGCCGATCTCTATGCGCGGATCACCGACAGGATCGTTGCGGATCTGGAAAAAGGCGTCCGTCCGTGGATGAAGCCCTGGTCGGCCGCAAACACGACCGGACGGATCACCCGGCCGCTGCGCCACAACGGCGAAGCCTATAGCGGTCTCAACGTGCTGCTGTTGTGGTCGGAGAGCACAGCGAGGGGCTATGTCTCGCCGACATGGATGACGTTCAAACAGGCCTTGCAGCTGGATGGAGCTGTTCGCAAGGGCGAGACCGGAACGACGGTCATCTATGCAAGCCGCTTCACCAAGTCGGAGACCGACAGCAATGGCGGCGAGGTGGAGCGCGATATTCCGTTCCTTAAATCGTACACGGTGTTCAACGTGGCGCAGATCGACGGCCTGCCTGACCACTATCATGGCGTACCCGAACCGCTCCTGAGCCCGATCGAGCGCATCGGTCACGCCGACGAGTTCTTCCGCAATACCGGCGCAGTCATTCGGCACGGCGGCAACCAGGCATACTATTCTCCGGCCATGGACTATATCCAGATGCCACCGTTCGAAGCCTTCCGCGATGCCGCCGGGTATGCGGCAGTCCTCAGCCATGAGGCGACCCACTGGACGGCGGCGGAACATCGCGTGGGACGCGACCTGTCGCGCTATGCCAAGGACCGGACGGAGCGAGCGCGGGAAGAACTCATTGCCGAACTTGGCAGTTGCTTCCTCTGCGCTGACCTCGGTATCGCGCCGGAACTTGAGCCGCGGCCGGATCACGCGTCCTATCTGCAGTCATGGCTCTCGGTGCTGGCCAACGACAAACGGGCAATTTTCCAGGCGGCCGCGCATGCGCAGCGGGCGGTCAATTATCTCCACGGTCTTCAGCCAAGGGCGGATGCCTGCGCGACGAGGGAGGCAGTGTAATAGCGCCCCTCTCTTTTTGGAGCGTCCTTTGGTACTGCTCCCAAAATCTGAATCCGGGCAGCGCGGATTGACCGTTCGGGAGGAAAGCGAAGGCGATCTTGTTCCGTGCGGGCGCGAGCCAGTTTTGCTGCGACTGGCCCTAATGCGTTGCGCATCAGCAACAGGTCATGTTTGCGGATACGAGCAAGCATGGGCGACATGTGCCCGATTGAAAAACCGGAGCCGCCATCGACACGGAAAGTTCGGCGACGCTCCCCGGACTTGTCGCATTGGCCCGGCAAATTCCCAAACGATCGATGTGGCCATTGCTGCCATCCATTCGGGCATAGGAAGTGGGCGCGGCCAACGCGGCCTCGATTTGACATGTCTGATCGAAGAGCGGCTGCGCCTCGATCGTTCTCCCGCAACGGCATCGCCCCCTTTCTTCCCCTGCGACCTGCGTTCGCATTCCTCGCGGTCCAAGAAAGCCGTCTCCCGCCGCCCTCCATTGCATTCCGGTCCCTTAAGGATGCGGTCCGATCGTCCCCGATCAAATCGACAGTCATCGAGGACGCGATGGTCGCGGCCCGATCAAACCGAAAGGATCACGACAATGGCAGTCATCGGCGAATTCACCACCAACGGCAACACCATCCTCGGCCACGTACGCACTCTGACGGTCTCCATGAAGGCCCGCCTGAACCCGATCGAACGCACATCCCGCGACGCTCCCGACTTCCGGATCATGTCCGGAGCGGCCGAAGTCGGCGCCGCCTGGAGCCAGGTTTCCGGCGACGGAGAGCCCTACATCTCGGTCAAGCTCGACGATCCCAGCTTTCCGGCCCCGATCAATGCGGCACTTTGGCCGACCGAGAGGGAAGGCGACTATACGTTGGTCTGGAACCGCCCGAAGCGCGACGCCTGATCAAAGACGAAGCCCTGCCGGAAACGGCGGGGCTTTTCCCTTGTTCAAACCAACAAGGAACCGGGCATCTAGCCCGCTTCTTCTTCTGGTCGCGATACGGAGAGGCGGGGTCTGCTCAGAGTGACCAATCGTGCCGCGAGCAAATGCCGGCCTCAAGGACTTCGCGTGGCCCCCCGATTTTGCTTCCGCTCCGGTTCCCTGCGCTTCAACAAAACCGGCACCCCACTCGCCGCCTCTGGCGGTCGCCGACGCGATCCCTGACCCCGTCATTTCCTCACGCCCCGCGGCGTCATCTTTCTCAAACGTCAAGGAGATGACGATGCTACTGGAACAACATATCGAAGAACTGCGCGCCGAGATGAACCATTGCCACCCAGACGAGCGTCGCCAGATTGCCGCGGAGCTGGAACTGGCTCTGGCCGAACTGGCCGTTATCATGGCCGAGCAGGACGGTTCCGTTGACGCCGTGCCGCCCTTCTGAGGGTGGCATACACGCGCAATGCTGCCACCACCGTCCGATTGCCATCGAGATCGAGATCAGCTTAAGCGTGATGGCAAGCAGCGCCGATGACGCTGCGCCGTCTGCCTTTGGCGGCTCCCCCCTGATGACCCCGCTTACCGCGGTGCGGCTCACTTGTTCAGCACATCTTTCAGTGCTTTGGCAGGCTGAAACGTAAGCTTCTTCGCAGCGGCAACCTTGATGGTGGCGCCGGTTGCCGGATTGCGAGCCTCACGCTCCGGGGTATCCTTGATCTTGAACTTGCCGAATCCCGGGATAGATGTTTCCGCTCCGGACGTGGCTGCCGTCGTGATCGATGCGAAGACGGTTTCGACGATCGATTTCGCCTGGGCTTTGGTCAGGTTCTGTTCGGATGCGATCTTTTCGGCGATTTCCTTGGTTGTGGTCATGACGGTTTCCTCGTTAAAGACGGGAAAACCCTTTCAGGCGATCGTTACGTTGTCATGCGGCGTTGTCCTTAGAGTGGCGCTCCTGCAGGGGTTTCCACAGCTTCTTGCCGGTTGATAGCCCCTTTTGCGCTTCTGCAGTACCAGTTCGAGGAAGCGCGATATCGCATCATTCTCATTGCCGAACACCTCGGTCATCTCCCCGCCCGCCTTGCCGATCCGTCCCCAGCTTCGCACGACGGCTATTTCCCCGAAAAGGGTTGGCCGGATCGCAAGCGCGTAATATCGGGCCATGTTCCTGGTGGCATCGATCCTCTGGCAATAAAGCTGGTAGTGGTGTGTTCCCATCCCCGCATGATCGGCGATGCTCGCGATCTGGTCCAACGAGACTTATGAATCGAGAGGTCGCGTCCGATTCATTTCTTTGATGGATGCCTGTTGCGGTTTCGGCAGTGTCCGATCATCCTGACGCTCAAGCTTCCCGGTCTGAACGGTACGTCCGGGCGCGATCGTCGAGGTGAGCACAGCCGGTAAATCAGATGGCGAGCTGTCTTCGCTTCCAATCGTCAGTCGGTCCATGTTCAGGCATCGCATGTTTTCGAAAAAGAAGGATCAAATGGCATCCATTGAGGAGGTGGCGACCGCGACGACTACGATACAGGAGCAGCTGTCATCTACGCTGGAGAGGCTTTAGGGCGGGTTTAGTGAGCACATCGTCAATGCTGCGGTGTCCATGCTCATCCTTCAATGAGATACAACGACCTGATCGAAGCGCTAGAAGGCGATCGACGCGGCACTGGCGCTGATGAAGGCAACGAAATGGCCAATAGAAGCCGAATACGGTCCGCAAGAAAACGCCTGAGCCGTCAAGGTCCCAGCTTGGCAAACCTGTTGGGCCTGGCCTGTATATCCATGTCCTTCCGCCTGAAATAGATCGCCCGTCCGCAGCGGATAGGACTGTGGCCCTGGACGATAATGATCTGCTCGTCCTTGCGCATCGATTGTGTGATTTCGTGCGGCATTATTAGCGGGCGGCGCTGGAAAGTGATGCTTTCGGATTTCCGCGACGCGCTGTTTTTCGTACCCCAGCCGAGATTGCGAGAACTGCCTTTGACTTCGACAGTCATTTCTCCACATTGGGCTGAGACGTTGCGGGCGGTATCCAGTGCCTTGATCGCGGCGTAGCTCGCGAAAGCGCAGCCGTCGATCCACGACACCGCACCGTCTTTTCCGAAGTGCCGTTCCAGTTGCCCGACGGACTGGTACATCAGCATCATGCTGACGCCATACTTGCGACCGCGATCGCGCGCCTCTTCAAGCACGCGCATGTAGCCAAGCAGATCGACTTCGTCCAAAATGAACAACGCTCGCCTCGTGAACGCACCATCCGCTTCGATCATCGCGTTGATCAGCGAGCCGATGATCACCCGACCGATACCAGGATAGGACCGCAGGATCGATGCGGGGACATTGAGAAACACGTCTTTCTTTCCGCCAGCGATCTCGCTCGATTTGAACGTGTTGCCGCAAACCAGTGCCGCGTAATTATCGAGCGACAGCCATTGCGTATCCTTCGATGCCGTCGAATATACGCCTGAGAACGTTTGCTCGGTCATGTTAACAAAGACGCCGAGCGTTTCGCGGATGAAGGCGGACGCGGAGTGTTCCTGTACGTCGCGCAGCATGGCGAGCACGGAGGTTTCCGGCTCGGAGACGATCTGGCGCAGGCTGCGCAGGTTTCGCCGTCCTGCATATTCCGGTGACAGCATCACATGCGCCAGAAGACCGGTCAGCAGATTGTGCGCCTGCGATTGGAAGTAAGAGCCAGTCGACGATTCGAAGCGCACGCTTTCCGAGAGCAACATGTGCGCGATGCCGACAATGTCCTCTTCCTTTTTTAGCGAGTGCTCGATGCCGTCGAGCACGTTAAATCCCATGACCGGATTTGCCGGATCGAGCACAACGACCTCTCGGTCGAGTTTATCTCTTCGGTGGTCAACGACCATCGGGGCCACCTCGGTGGACGGATCCAGGCAAATGAGCGGACCCGTATATCTGAGCGCCGTCGGCACGACGTTGCTGGTGGTCTTGAAGCCACCAGAGCCTGCGAAGAAAAGCATGTGGGTCGAATCGAAATCCTGGGCGTAGGTCAGCAGCGGGGCTTTGCCACCACGTCCCCAGGTGGCCGGATCGTTCGGATCGAACGGCAGCTCATGGACGAGTTCCTTGTCGACCCTGTAGCGCTCACCGATGACGATTTCGCCATCATCGGGAAACAGCCGTGCCGCCGCCGACATCGGCAGCCAGTCTGCATCTCCGAATGTTCCGCGCCTGGCGCGCGTCACCTGTTCGGGCACGACGCTGGAGATGCGCGCCGCGACCGCGGCCGCCATGAATCCCATCGCTGCGCCAACGACCGCAATCATGTCGACGAATGAGAGCGCCTGATCCCAGGTCAGCACACCGCTCTCTACGAGCGGCTGAAGCCGCCCGAACTCGCGCAACCCGTAAAAGCCGGCCATCAGGAGAAAGCAGAGAAAGCTTGCCAACGCCACGGGCCTTCGCCGATGGAGGGGCAGCGCCCAGACCGCCAGCAATCCAGCCAGAGGCCCGAACAAAAGGACCGGTAACGGTGACGCCCGCAGGAACCAGTATTGCGGTTTGCCGGTGATGCCGGCGGCCAATTCAGGCCAGCGCCAGTGGGCGGCGTAAAAGGTAAAACCGGTGACGACGATGGGAACGATGATAAGCAACGCGCTTGGATGAGGTTTGGCCCTTCCCTTCATTCCGACGCCTTCGCAAAGCGTTCTAACCTGCCGCTGCATGCCGCGGCCCTAAAGGCGAGCTCCCCGATATCGCGAATACGCTGATGTTCAGGTGTCCCCGGCACGACCCGCGTCATTTCGAGAAGTCCGCCAAGCAGGAAAGCCCGATCGGCGTTCGACAGGCCCGCGCGAACGACAATGTCACCGAGCAAGAACTTTTCTCTCGCTCCCTTCTTTCGGTCAGATGTCATGAGGAACCTCCGTTTCCGAACCAGTCGCTCCATTTGCCTGTCCACGCGGCGAAGCAGGTGAGCCAGCGGCTTGCTTCTTCTCGCCGTTGCGAAATCGCGCTGCGATGTCGTCGAAGATGCGATCCACCTCCTCGTCGGCGATCTCCATCTCCGCCAATCCCGACTTCGTCGCCGCACGCGCGAAACGATCAGCTGATTTTACTATTAAAGTTTTTCGTCGTTCGCGAAGCTTCTCGATTTGAGCATCAATATCCATGAGCGCAGTCTTGGTGGCCATAATCAAGTCCTCTCAACTTCTTGGGAAATTTCTATCCCGTCATTTAACTGGCTGGAAAATGTTAGTAAAACGCGCTACCGTACACAAGCCCCCAAACGTCGATATTGGAAATCCCGGCTGGGCCGTCCTCTGGAAAAGCAGCATCGGTCTTGTCAGGCCGATTGATTTGAGGGCGCAATATACGTCGCTGGCGCGACGTGCCTCGAAGGTCTGGAGACGTCAGTGGCGATCATGTTCGTCAGAGCGCAGGTGATCAGCAGGGGAGCGGGACGCAGTATCGTCTCGGCCGCCGCCTATCGTCATCGGGCGCGGATGATGGACGAACAGGTCGGAACCTCCTTCAGTTACCGTGGCGGCGCGGCCGAACTGAAACACGAAGAGTTGGCGCTGCCGGACCAGGTGCCGGCCTGGCTGCGCGCGGCCATCGATGGGAAGAGCGTCGTTGCGGCCAGCGAGGCTCTTTGGAATGCAGTGGACGCATTCGAGACTCGTGCCGACGCGCAGCTTGCCCGCGAGTTGATCATCGCGCTTCCGGAAGAGTTGACGCGATCAGAGAACATCGCCCTTGTGCGCGAGTTCGTCCGGGACAATCTGACGTCCAAGGGTATGATCGCCGACTGGGTTTATCATGACAGGCAAGGCAATCCACACATCCACCTGATGACCCCGCTTCGACCTCTGACGGAACAGGGTTTCGGGCCGAAGAAAGTTCCGGTGCTTGGCACCGACGGCGAGCCATTGCGGGTCGTCACGCCGGACCGACCGAAGGGCAAGATCGTCTACAGGCTCTGGGCCGGCGACAAGGAAACCATGAAGGCATGGAAGATCGCCTGGGCGGATACGGCCAATCGGCATCTGGCGCTTGCCGGCCATGAGATCCGCCTCGACGGGCGTTCCTATGCCGAACAGGGGCTCGACGGGATCGCCCAGAAACATCTCGGGCCGGAAAAGGCAGCGCTCGCCCGCAAGGGTGTCGCGATGTATTTCGCGCCGGCCGATCTCGCGCGCCGGCAGGAGATGGCCGACCGGCTGCTGGCCGATCCGTACCTACTCCTGAAACAACTCGGCAACGAGCGCTCCACGTTCGATGAAAGGGACATCGCCAAGGCACTGCACCGCTATGTCGACGATCCCGCTGATTTCGCCAACATACGCTCCAAGCTGATGGCCTCTAATGATCTCGTACTGTTGAAGCCGCAACAGGCGAACCTGCAGACCGGCAAGGTGGCCGAACCTGCGGTCTTCACCACACGCGATATCCTGCGCACCGAATACGACATGGCGCAGTCGGCGGAAGTTCTGGCCCGGCGCAAGGGCTTCGGCGTCGCCAACGCGAAAATTGCGGCGGCTGTCAGAACCATAGAAACCGGCAATCCGGAAAATCCGTTCACGCTTGATCGCGAACAGGTGGAGGCTGTCCATCATGTCGCCGGCGACACTGGCATCGCCGCTGTGGTCGGGCATGCCGGTGCGGGAAAATCGACGCTGCTTGCCGCGGCGCGCATCGCCTGGGAGAGCGGCAACTTCCGCGTCTTCGGGGCGGCGCTTGCTGGCAAGGCGGCCGAAGGGCTTGAGGATAGTTCCGGCATTAGATCGCGCACGCTCGCCTCATGGGAACTAGCCTGGGAGAACGGACGCGATCTCCTCGACCGGCGGGACATCTTTGTCATCGATGAAGCTGGCATGGTCTCGTCGCAGCAGATGGCGCGTGTGCTCAAGCGCGCCGAGGAGGCTGGAGCCAAGGTGGTTCTGGTCGGCGATGCAATGCAGCTTCAACCGATCCAGGCCGGCGCAGCCTTTCGGGCGATTTCCGAACGGATTGGTTCTGCCGAACTTGCCGGTGTGCGGCGCCAGCGTGAAGAGTGGGCGAAAGAGGCCTCCCGTCTTTTCGCCCGCGGCAAGGTCGAGGAGGGGCTGGATGCTTATGCGCAGCGGGGGCATATTGTCGAGGCGGAGAGCCGGGCTGAAGCTGTGGAGCGCATCGTTGCTGACTGGACGAGCGCTCGCCGCGATCTCATCCAGCAATATGCCGATAAAGAACAGTCGGTTCGCATGCGTGGTGACGAACTGCTCGTTCTCGCCCATACCAATGACGACGTAAGGCGGCTCAATGAAGCGCTGCGCAACGTCATGAAAGATGAAGGCGCCCTGACCGTCTCTCGTGAATTTTACACGGAGCGAGGCGTGCGGGAGTTCGCCGTCGGCGACCGGATCATCTTCCTCGAAAACGCCCGGTTCCTCGAGCCGCGCGCGCAAAGGCTTGGGCCTCAATATGTCAAGAACGGCATGCTCGGCACGGTCGTCTCCACCGGCGACACGCACGGCGGCCTATTGCTGTCGGTCCGTCTCGATAATGGCCGGGATGTCATCATCAGCGAAGATAGCTATCGCAATGTCGATCACGGTTATGCTGCGACCATTCACAAGTCCCAAGGTGCGACCGTCGACAGGACATTCGTGCTCGCAACCGGGATGATGGATCAGCACCTGACGTACGTGTCGATGACTCGCCATCGCGACCGGGCCGATCTTTATGCCGCTCGCGAGGACTTTGAGCCGAAGCCGGGATGGGGAAAAAGATCCCGGGTTGATCACGCCGCCGGCGTCACGGGCGAGCTGGTCGGAACCGGCAATGCGAAGTTCCGGCCGCAAGACGAGGATGCCGATAAAAGCCCCTACGCCGATGTGAAAACGGACGACGGAACCGTGCATCGGCTCTGGGGCGTGAGCCTTCCGAACGCCCTGGACGAGGCCGGCGTGTCGGAAGGCGACACGGTGACGCTGCGCAAGGACGGTGTCGAACGGGTGACGGTGACGGTGCCCGTCATCGACGAGAAAACCGGAGAGAAGAGGTTCGAGGAACGGACGGTCGATCGAAACGTCTGGACTGCCAAACGGATCGAAACGGCAGAGGTTCGCCGGCAGCGCATCGAGGAGGAGAGCCATCGGCCGGAACTATTCAAGCAACTGGTGGAGCGTCTTGGCCGCTCCGGCGCCAAGACGACGACCCTCGATTTCGAGAGCGAGGCCGGCTACCAGGCGCACGCTCGGGATTTTGCCAAGCGTCGCGGTATCGATACGCTCTCCGGTGTCGCAGCCTGGATGGAGGACGGGGCGGGGCGGCAGCTGGCGTGGCTGGCGCAGAAGCGCGAGCAAGTGGCGAAGCTTTGGGAGCGGGCGAGCGTGGCGCTCGGCTTCGCGATCGAAAGCGAGAAGCGTGTTTCCTATAGTGAGGAACGAGCCGAAACCCGGACGGCAAAAATTCCGACGGATCGACAATATCTCATCCCGCCGACAACATTGTTTTTCCGTGGTGTCGGCGAGGATGCCCGCCGCGCGCAGCTTCGCTCGGATCACTGGAAGGAACGCGACGCCATTCTTCGCCCAGTCTTGCAAAAGATCTATCGCGATCCTGAAGGCGCGCTTACCAGACTGAACACGCTTGCCTCCGACGCGCGGATTGCGCCCCGCGAGCTTGCCGACGACCTTGAGGCCTCGCCGCAGCGTCTCGGCCGTCTGCGTGGATCGAATCTTCTTGTCGATGGCCGCACGGCCCGCTCCGAGCGCGATGCGGCGGTGTCGGCGTTGTCCGAGTTGCTGCCGCTGGCACGTGCCCATGCCACAGAGTTCCGCCGCCAGGTCGAACACTTCGGCATGCGCGAGGAGCAACGGCGCGCGCATATGTCGTTGTCGATCCCGGCGCTTTCCAAACCGGCTATGGCGCGCCTTGCCGAAATCGAAGCCGTACGCGAGCGCGGTGGCAAGGATGCCTACAAGACGGCCTTCGCTTACGCGGCGGAGGATCGCCTTCTGCTTCGGGAGGTAAAGGCGGTCAACGACGCTCTCAACGCTCGCTTCGGCTGGTCTGCCTTCACCGACAAGGCAGACACTGTTGCCCAGCGCAACATGATCGAGCGCATGCCGGACGACCTTGACCTCGACCGGCGCGATAAGCTCAATCGTCTTTTTGCCGCCATACGCCGCTTTGCCGAAGAACAGCATCTTGCCGAAAGGAAAGATCGCTCCAGGATCGTTACCGGCGCCAGCGTCGTGCCTGGGAAAGAGACGGTGCCGGTGTTGCCAATGCTTGCAGCTGTAATGGAGTTTGAAACCCCGATCGACCACGAGGCGCGGGAGAGGGCGCGCGCTGTGCCTCACTACAGTCAGAATCGCGCCGCCCTTGGGAACGCGGCAGCGCGTATCTGGCGCGATCCGGCAGGTGCTGTTGGAAAAATTGAAGATCTGATCCTGAAGGGCTTCGCCGGTGAGCGGATCGCTGCGGCCATCAGCAATGATCCCGCTGCCTACGGCGCGTTGCGAGGCTCCGGCCGTATCATGGACAAATTGCTCGCTGTCGGCCTGGAGCGGAAGGAGGCTTTCCGGGCCGTCCCGGAGGCGGCAAGCCGTGTCCGGTCATTGGCCACCTCATTTACGGCCGCATTTGATGCAGAGAGGGAGGCGATCAATGAGGAGCGCCGGCGCATGAGTATTGCCATCCCGGGACTGTCGCCTTCCGCCGAAGATGCACTGAGAGAACTCTCAGTGGCGATGAAGAAAAAGAACGGCCGGCTCGACGTCGCTGCTGGCTCGCTCGATCCCGCCATTAGTAAGGAGTTTGCAACCGTCAGCCGCGCCCTCGACGAGCGTTTCGGCCGCAATGCCATCCTGCGTGGAGAGCTGGATGTTTTCAATCGCGTGCCGCCTGCTCAGCGCCGTGCGTTCGAGGTAATGCGGGAACAGCTGAAGGTGCTGCAGCAGGTGGTCCGCATGCAGGCAAGCCACAACATCGTAGCAGAGCGCCAACGGCGTGTCCTCGACCGCGCCCGCTGCGTTATCCGCTGAAACCAATGAACCGAAAGGAGATGAATATGGCTGAACAGGAGTTTTCTAACGACGCAATCGTCCGCGCTGAGGTCGACGCCCAGTCGCGTCATATGCCTTGGTGGTACTCTGGATAGCCGCGATGCGTTGTTCAATTTCGACAAGCCGCGCCTCATCTGTCTCAATAGCAGGGTCGCCTTCAGCGGAGGCTTCGATCTGCGCCTGCAATTCATCGAAGGTCTCCCCAAGAGCCTAAAGCTCGGCCTGTTCTTCCTCTGTGAGCTCTCGTGTTTGCGGATAAATCTGCCCGTAGCCGTCTACGGTGACACCGTCAACATCGCCGCGCGGCTTGAAAGAGTTGCCGAACCTGGAGGCATAGGTGTCTCGCGATCCATCAGAGATCACGTCGTGAAGCAAAGAAGAAAGCTAAAGTTTGAGGACGCTGGCTTTCAGTACGAGCCTTTCAAACCAATACGATTTCGGGATGGTCTTCTTCGCTGCGATCGGCGAAGTCTTGCTCATTGTGTTCGAACGGAGAAGCGATTCCGATGCTTGGCTAACACCTGTGCTGAGCTTGTCCCTCATGCTGTTCGCTTGCGGCAATGCGTCTCGTGGCCGGAAGATGGTCAGCCGAATCAGGAGCTTTAATGATCGCTTCGGTAGCTGGCAGTTTCAAGGGCACTTATTTAACCCACTTTGATGGGTTGAATAAATTGAAAATATGCTTTATTTGAACCATTGAAAGGGTCAATTAATGCGCCTGACGCTTCAAACCCATTTTTATGGTCAGTGGCATCACGCCGCGACGCTAGAACTTAAGGACGACGCGGCCGGCTTCCAAGGCGCGTCCATCGTCGATTACGATCTCGACTATTTCGTAACAGTTGCATCTGCGGAGTTCGCGGGTGGAAAAACGGTTCGCGACCATCGCGCGTTATCTGTTCGATATCCCGTTGATCTCGAAAATCGATATAGCCGCCGCTGGCCGCCCTTCCTCTTGGATCTTATGCCCCAGGGGCATGCAAGGCGAAAGCTTGCCGAGCATCTCATTCTTGCTGAAGGCTCGCGCGCTTCCGATCTCCCGCTGCTTCTGCGATCGGCGACGGGCGGCATAGGCAATATCCGGATCAAAGAAGCGGCGGAGGCCGAGACGGAACGGCTGCGCGGTGTTGAGCGCCAAGGGGTTACAGAAGCGGAAATCCTTGAGCGCTCGGATCATTTCATGGAAGTCGCCGATCGCTTCGGAATGCTCGCCTCTGGCTCAAGCGGCCTGCAAGGCGAATGGCCTAAGGTCTCGATGACCCAAGCGAATGACGGTCTCTATTATCCCGACAGCTTCGTGACTGATGATGAAGCCGTGCGCCACGTCATTGTCAAGCTGGTCCGCAGCAACGAGCCCGTGGACCGCCTTATACTCGAAGGCGAAGCCCTCTATTCGCGGATCGCTCAAGAGATCGGCCTGAATGTGGACGAACCTTCGACCTATGCCGAAAGTGTCCTGATCATTCCTCGGTTCGACCGGAAGAAAAAAGAAGGTGGCGGAACCGTTAGGCTGGGCCAAGAAAGCCTGGTATCCGCGATCGGCGTTGCTGATTTCGGTCATGTCGGCTCGCACGAGGCCTACATCGACGTTTTGCGCCAATATTCTGCCAATCCCTTCGCGGACATTGTCGAATACCTGAAGCGGGACATCGCCAATTTGGCGCTCGGCAATCCCGATAATCACGGCCGAAATTCTGCACTGAGTAAGCACCAGGACGGCACGATCAGCCTGTCTCCGCTCTTTGATTTCGCGCCAATGCGGCTTGCCAAAGAGGGGATCGTTCGTTCCACCCGCTGGGCCATGATGAGGGACGGTGGTCGCGATCACCTTCCCGATTGGAAACGCATTTGCGCTGAACTGATCCCCGATCCTGATGAGCAGAATGCGCTCGCAGCTGAGCTTTCCGTGTTTGCCGAATACCTCCGGCAAACACCGGCTATGGCGAAAGATATGGGTGGGTCTCAGGAGATTCTAGAGCGTGCAATGGGACGCTGCATTGAAATCGCGGAGAGCGTTCTGGCGGCGTGCCAGTGATGCCGGAGGACAGCTAAATGGCTCGATGGAGAAAGCCAACGAAAGAGGAAATTCTTGAGAACCGGCGAACACTGGCGGAACGCGCTCGGACTGGCGACTTGAGGTTACCTGAGGCTGTTGTTGAAATCCGAAGAGGGCTTGGTTTGACGCAGGACGAATTCGCCAAGACGCTATCGCTCACCAGGCGCCAAGTTGCTGAGATGGAAGCCGGGACGGCGAACCCAACGCTCGAAACTTTAGGGAAGATTGGCCGATTGTTCGGATTTACTGTGGGGTTTATTCCGAAGGCGCAATGATAGCTGAATTTTCTCGGGGGATGGGCGTTGGTACTACGCAAGGAAGCGATGGCGAGGATCAAAATCAATCGGCTGCTGGAGGCCGCTGGCTGGCGCTTCTTCGATGACAAGCGGTCCCGCGAATGTCGTTCTTGAGCCGAACGTCAAGCTGAAGCCTGAGCATATCGAAAGTCTCGGTGCGGACTTTGAGAAAAGCGCGAAGGGATTCATCGATTTTTGTTGCTGGGCAACGACGGCAAGCCGCTGATCGTCTTGGAAGCGAAATCGGAAGATAAAGATCCTCGTACATACATGACCGAGGCATCGAGGGAGGGTTGCACCCAGCCCCACCCCTCGACTTTGAGAGGTTCCGCGGCCTGCTCGAGAGTGATTGGGGCAGCCCGCAGCAGCGTACGGAGGTGCCCAGGCGCATATTGCATGGCGCTGGCACAAACCGTGGTTCGACAGCTACGACCTGGAAATTTTTCGCATTGATCCAACGGAGCTCGAGACCGTCATTCTCTCATGTCCGTTGTCGCGGTTCTAGGGAATTGCCCGGAGCGGGACTCTTGTGCTGGTAGCCATGTCATTGATCTTGCGGCGCTGGGTGCTATCTCCCACAAGCGACCCTCGATCACTGTTTGAATGCCGTAGAACGTGAGCAGGTCTCCGGCGGAGACCCTTACAATGAGACCATCGTCAACGACTGTGATGATGGCACACCCATTTTCGAAATTCAGTTGCCTGCCGTTGCACCTGTCGGTGATCGACAAGCAGATATCTCTGCTCTGCGCGCAGATTTTCTTCGCTACGGTGAGTGCGGCTTCTAGCTCAATGAAGGCCTCTGAGACATTTTGATACCCCATTTATCATTCCTCAGATGTGTCTTCCATCCGCTTTGCCCAACATAAAACATAAGCGACGACCAGCGGCGGTATGGAGGACAACATGCAGTTGGTCCGGTTGATGGGAAATACCCACAACGGCGCTCCCTCATATGAGGGGTATCGATACGATCGGCGTACCTCGCAGCTAAACCGTGCGGCGGGCTGAATAGAATTTATCAGGATAACTTGGAAAGAGAGGTTCTGCCGATTCTTCAGAACGGGCGCCTCTTTCGGCCCCCAACGCTTGGCAGACCCGTATCCAGTTCATGGCCGGGCAAACGAGACAGCAAGTGCGTAAACGCCGGTGGGTAGTAACATCGCTGCCACCGCGGTTGCGCGGGGCTTGACGGTCAACACCCGCGTCACAAACATTTTCGATGCCGCCGATCTGAAGGTCACCGACCCCGAGATGTCGCGCGGTGATTTATGTCGACAGACTTCCTGTTTGCTGTGTTGCGCGAGAATAAGGTCCGCACGTAGCAGTGCGTTCACGACTGTTCAGCAAACCAAAAACCCCGGCCTGCCGCATGCTACTTCGGATGTTCAGTTGCGGTGCTGTTTACGAGCCGGCCCTTTCGCCATATTGGATGCGAGCTGGCGGCCGATCTCGATGATGTCATCACGATTGGCGGTCGGGTCCTGGTTGCTCCAGGCGAGCCCAAGGCCGATACGCAGATCAATCTCCTCCACTGCCTTCAAACGAAAGTTTCTGTTTGGCAGGTTTGCCGCCCATTCCGGAACGAAGCCAACACCGACGCCTGCGGAGACGAGCGCGATTAGTGAAAGTGTGTCGTCGCAGGTATAGACGATCCGATCGGAGAGTTCATGCTCGCGGAATGTATCGAGAAAATACCGCTCCGTGTAGGACAGGTTTGAACGCGAAAAGGAAATGATCTTCTGGCGGCGCAGGTCTTCCAGCGTGACGGTCTCGGCCTCAGCTAAAGCGTTTTCTTTGGAGACGGCGAGCAAATAGCGCTCCTCTGTTATCGCCTGCCATCGCAATGCGCCGTTGTTGTCCAAAGGCCGGACAAACCCGATATTGACCTGTCCGCGCTCAATGTCCCGTACGATGGATTCGGTTGTGCCGTTGCGGATATGAATGCGGATATCCGGATAACGTCGGCCAATTCGGGCAAGAAAATCGGGCAGAACACCGAAGGTTGCCGGGTGAATTGTGCCGATGGTGATCTTGCTGGCAGCCTTGCCCGCAACCGCCTGTGTGATTGCATAAGTTTCGTCGACATCCCGAAGTAGTTGAACGCAACGCTCGTAAAAAACCGATCCTGCGGGAGTAAGCTGAACACGGCGTGTGGAACGAATGAGAAGGGAAACGCCCAGTTCCTTCTCGATCGCTTGGACCTGGGCAGTGACGGCAGGCTGCGCAAGGTTGAGCCGGATGGAGGCGCGCCCGAAATGCAGCTCCTCTGCGACGGCAACGAATGTGCTCATTTGGCGCAGATCCATTTCAGTTCCTTCCGCCGGGGGCGCAATTAAGATCGAGGGAGGCCTCGAATACCAGGAAGGATAAAGTGGTTGAGCGCCTCGGTCCAGATGCGACATTGATAGGTTTGTACGATTAATGGTTGCTGAGTGCGGTTGAGCCTCGCATAATGTGGATGCAGGCGGATTGGGATTACAACAATGTGGAGTAGCAATCGCCTGCCGGTAGCGGCTAGAATATCTACCCAGAAGAATCGATGGTGAGGCCATGAAATCGGATATCGGACATCTTCCGCAGACAAAGCAGCGCGAACTGGAAAGGGTCGTCCGGATCATCCACGAAGAGTTCGCCGGCATTGTCGAGCGCTCGAAGTCTGATGCCAAAAAAGACGGACGGATTTATAAAATCATCCTGTTTGGTTCCTACGCCCGTGGAACATGGGTGGATGAACCAAACACGTCAAAGGGTTATCGATCGGATTTCGATATTCTCGTCATCGTCAGCAACAAGGAACTGGCAGATCCCAAATACTGGGACAAGGCGACCGACCGGCTGATGTGGGACAAGGAGATCGAGACACCCGTCGGCCTCATCATGCATGGTGCCCGCGAGATCAGCAATTTTCTGCATGATGGCCAAGCCTTCTTCGTCGATCTCGCCCGCGAAGGTGTCGTGCTCTATGAATTCGACGACCGGCCGTTGGCTGAAGCGAAACCGCTCAGCCCTGCCGATGCACTGAGAGTTGCCGAGGAGCATTTTGAAAAGCAATTCGGCAGTGCCAGCTACTTCCTTCAGTTAGCACGATACGCGATAGCGGATGATCAACCAAATCACGCAGCTTTCTTGCTTCACCAGGCGGTGGAAACTGCCTATTCCTGTTATCTGTTGACACTCACCAACTATACTCCCGCTTCGCACAATCTCAAATTTCTGCGCGGACTTTCGGAGGATCGCGACCGCCGTTTGGTCGACATCTGGCCGCGCGACCATCAGCGGTTTACCGCATGGTACAACGTTCTCAACGAGGCCTACGTCAAGGCACGTTACTCAAAACATTTCGAGATGAACGAAGAAGCGCTTACTTGGCTTCAGGACCGCACGGCAGAACTTCACGTCTTGGTCGAGGTGCTCTGCGAGGAGCACATCGAAAAACTGCGGCGAGCAGTGAAAGACGGCAGTTGAGGCCATGCTGCTTCATCTGAATATTTGGGACTGTTCAGATTAGTTGCATTGGTGACCTGATCAACAAAGAGGATGATGCATTTCTCATGAATCAGGCCCGCGGTGGTTTTGCCCGCACACACGGCTGCTTTGGGGCCGGCATCGGTCCGTCCGCGTCTGGGGGCCTAATTGCGATAACTGACGTTACCATCAAATCGGCAAAAGGCAGCTCCCGACCCCATTTCGGCCATTTGCTTGTCATGCTGACTATGGCCGCTTCTGGCCCGTAGTGGTCATTGAGCTTGGCTAATATACAGGTATCGATTTACGATGCGCCCGCTGCTCTGGAGCCGTTTTTGGTAGACCTCCATTCGGTCATGGACTTTTTCCGCGACTTTCTTCGACGGTATATTTTCGGGGCTTATTATGCTGACCACCCTGCCCAGGCCAAGGGTGTTCAGCGCATGGCCCCGACAAGCTGTCGCAGCCTCAGTAGCAAAGCCGTTCCCCCAGAAGCCACGCCACAGATGATACCCAATTTCCGGTTCGGTGCCTTCAGGGGTCTCTTGTAGAGTAATCCCACAGTCGCCGATGACCTGTCCAGAAGAAGGGTCAACTACTGCCCAAAGGCCGAAGCCGTGCTTGAGGTAGCTGTCGAATGAAAGCTCCTGAAACCAAGTCCGGATTTCCGATGACGACTTGGTGCTTGGATAGAATTTCATGCATTCATGGTCGGCGTAAATCTTGCTCAACGCGTCTAGGTCTTGTTTCTCGACTTCCCTAAGAAGCAGTCGGTTAGTCCTCATAATAGTTGACACGCAAACCTCTCATCTTGCCCGTCGGACACTCTGCCAAAAGGTTGACTCTCGTGCCATTGCCCCTTGACCTCAACTCTAGGTGAGGTTGTACGAATTTCAAGGCGGTCGCGGCCCATCGAACGCGACCACGTCAAAGGAGGGCGTCTTGGTCACATATTTTCGCTACTCGAAACCCAAATATTCCGTCAGAACACGTCTGGTTGGAGCCGTATTGTTGCAGTTACTTGGCACCGGATTGTTAGCGTTCATCTTTTGCCATCTGGACACGCTTACGGCGAAGCCAACGATAACTCTCGGTCAGTTTTTGCCATGCTTGGTTGGGGGCGTCGCTGGGTTTCATTCTGTGGCTTTTCGTCGGCCAGCAACAGACGGCCAGCTTAGCCTTGTCGCAACATCGTTCTTGGCATTTGGAACCTTTTATTGGCTGGCGTCCTATTCATTGCCTGATCTTTTGCTAGCAAGATTGATATCGGGATTTGGATTGGGCGTGGTTGTTGCAAGAGCCTTCCGGCGCGGCTTTCTTGAAAATCCGGTAGTTCCCCGCGTCCGATAGATTCCCGACCGCACTTGGTGCTTTGCATTAGGGCAGTTCCCCGCCCTAAGCCGACATCGGGGACCGATAGCCGCTAGGCCGCTACGCGCACCCATGTCGGGCATTGAGCTGGTGGCGGGAGGATTCCAAAAGCCGTTACATAGCGATCAGGACAACCGGCTAGTATGTGTGCCTTCCTTTGGTCGTTGAGACAAACTTTGAGTTTGCCCGGAAGAGGACCTATTAATGGGCCGAACGCGGCGTCCACTCCAAACAAAGTAAAGTAGATTTCATGACCGATTACGATCCAGAGGCAGTGTTTCAAGGTCATAGGGATCGGTTCATAAAAGTCCTGGAGCCGGTGTTCCTGCCAGACGATCCGGTCAGCAACGACATCATCCGCTATTTTGCATCTTTGCTCCGCGTCATTGGCATGGAAGACAAGGGATGGGACCCTTACGCAGAAAGCCGTAAGATACTTAATGATATCAACCGGCTGATGAAGCTGGAGCTTCCCGAGGATCGTTTCCCTGACGGCTGGACCTCGTGGCGACTTGGCTTGCTCCTATACAGCCACATTGTCGAAATGGACGCACCATACGAAGTGATCACCAATCTGCTGCGCTTCCGTCTAGGAAAGGGCTACAGCCCCAATCCGTATTTCGATCTTCTCACGGAAAGAGAGAAGAAGAACTTTGCCAAGAACGGAATCCGGACAGGGCGAAAGATCGAAGTGATAAAGTCGCTGTCTAAAGAGTGCGGGCTATCGGTCGGTGAACTTTACGACGAGTTCTACAACAGCCGTTTAAGGAACGCAGTCCAGCATTCAGATTTCATCCTCACGGCAGACGATTTTCGATCTCGAAGCGGGATAAGTGGCGGGAAAGCATTTAAACTAACCTACGATGAATTGGATACGCTAATAACGAAAGCGAAAGCGTTCATCGCCGCCTTCTTCCAGCTTGAATTTGATGCGCGCGCAGTGTGGGGGGCGAAAAAGGGTCAGGCGATACCCTATGACCCTCACTA
This sequence comes from Agrobacterium tumefaciens, assembly GCF_013318015.2. Taxonomy (NCBI): domain Bacteria; kingdom Pseudomonadati; phylum Pseudomonadota; class Alphaproteobacteria; order Hyphomicrobiales; family Rhizobiaceae; genus Agrobacterium; species Agrobacterium tumefaciens. Next base: position 296,680 of record NZ_CP115843.1, read on the forward strand.
TAAGGGGCTAATGGAAGTGCTGGTAGATGACCGTGATCTCATGTGCGGGTTCGCGGTCCACTGGCCAAACAACATCCAGTCCATGTATCGCCGTACAGAAGCGGGGGCGGAATTGGTCAACTGCATGGTGAACGTGGAGCAGGCCACCGTGGATTTGTGGGTAGACCTTTATGCTCGGAAACCTGGAGCGTTCAGCCCGTTGGTCGAGGAAGGAGCTGAGCCAGTCTATACCCCGCTAGACAACTCCGACGTACGTCCATTATGGCCCGCGACGATGTAGCATCCGAAATGCTTCAGTGTTTGGCGGGATAGCGCCGCACCAGCCTCCAACCTCAAAGCAGTTCATGTCTCCTTTGGGCGCATCTACGTCACAACGGCAGCCGGCCTAAGGGGACTTCGGGGCTCGCGAAATTTGACGAGCGATCGCTTTTTCTCCAGGCGACGAGCAGCCTCTCGACATTTGCATCAGCGCCGTCCTCGGACTGTAGTTCAATGTCATACCGCTTGCCGAAATGAATCGTCTCAAAATCCTTCTTGGCGCTACCCACCGGTCTGTTACCTCTCGCGGCTTCACGCTTGACCAGAATTTCGAGCGGACAATGTACGGCGGCGAAGAAGACATCGTGCTCCGCCAAAAGATCAACGAGTTCTTCCAGCCATCCCTCGGTATCGAGAATGTGTTCAAGGATCAGATGGTTACCCGCATCGGCATATGCCCGCAGCGATCCATGGAACCCGTGGAAAAAGGCCATGCGAGCGTCAGTCCAGCGAAAATCACCACTCTTGAAGCGTTCGGTCGGAAGCACGCCAGCGTCGCGCAGATGATCGATCGATACGTGCCAGAATGGTTTCTCGATGCGTTTCTGCAATGCCCTCGCAATGGTTGACTTGCCGCTGCTCGACGTGCCATGAAGAAAAATAACGTGTGCCATCCTTTCGTCTCCCGGTTTCCAGGCCGCAATTAATGCAGGCATATGACACATCAATGACCGCTGATGGCGCTTTCGCGTCACGACGGCAGTCGGGCTCTAAGCGGTCATCAGAGCACCTCATGCGAGGATGCTTGAGACGACCCTGTCGATATTCGCGTCGGGCCAATGCTCAGCGTGGCTTAGCCCAGGCGGCAGATCGTACCCGACGAAATAGCTTTTGGACGCCAGGTTGAGCATGGGGATATCGCCCCAAGAATCACCTGTGGCCGCGAGCGCATCCGGGCCGAGGTTCAGTTCAGATAAAAGAGCCTCGAGATAGCTCGCTTTGTCCTCAGGCCAAAAATGCTGGACCGTGTCGTCGGCCTGCCATCCGGTACCAACAGCGTAATCCGCCTCCAGTTCGGCAGCGAGCCAATCGACCGCGAATGCCCAAGTTATGGAAACGAGAGCTGTTTTGATCCCAGCTTTCTTCAGACGGGCAAATCCGTCTTTCACGCCGGGCGCGAGCCGCAGCTCCATCAGATGCCTGGTCAGATTCGCCTTACCGAAAGGCAGATACCATTGAAGCATTGTATCGCGACCAGCGATAATCTCCTCGCGAGATCGCAGCAGTTCGAAGGCGTCCATCTCGTTTGAGCGACCGATATTCCGAGCGATACATCCGCAGATGTTTTCGCCGCGCAGCAGTGTGCCATCGACATCAAAGGCGGCTAATCTGATACCGGTAATTGTCGGTCCCCTCTCGATGCTCGAACTATCGCTCATGGTAAGCAGAGACACGGTTTAACGCAACGACCGCTTTTGGCGCTTTCGCGCCATGACGATTGCGTATCGCGTCGGCGATGAGTTACCCTCAACCTTCGGCAGAGCAGATAATGGAGGTTAGGGATGAATCCGGCCATTCGAGAGGCCGATGTCGAAGATGCGGGGATACTTTCGGTGCTGGCGACCGAGGTGTGGCTGGACACCTATGCGACGGAGGGTGTTTCCTTCGCCTTCGCGGCGCATTTGCTGGAGGAGTACTCGCCCAAAGCATTCACGGAAACCTTGCTGAATGAGAGCATCCATATCTTCGTCTATACGGACGGAAACTTCGTCAAAGGCTATCTCAAGGTCGTCACAGACCCGGTGGCTCTCGATCTGCGATATGGCACCGTAGAGGTGGGGACGCTGTATGTGCGTCGGCATCACAAGCGACAGGGTATCGGAGCGGAGCTTCTGCGCCACGCGATGGATGTGGCGGTCCAGAGCGGACACCGGAGCATGTATCTCACTGTACATCATGCCAATCGAGACGCGCTGGCCTTCTACGAGTCCCACGGCTTCCACCACGCTGGCAACTTCTTGTTCGAGTTCGAAGGCATCCAGGTGCCGAATGTTGTTCTCGCCATTGATCTAGCGCCGCACGGACCATGACCGCAATTGGCGAGAGAGAGACCACCGGCTATTGCCGATGGTCAAGAACCTATAGCTCGATCTGCTCGGCAATTCTGAGGGCATCATCCACCTCGACGCCGAGATAGCGAACGGTGCTTTCCAGCTTCGTATGACCGAGCAGAATCTGGACGGCCCGGAGGTTACCTGTCTTCTTGTAAATCTGCGCTGCCTTGGTTCGCCTCATGGAGTGGGTGCCGTAGGCGCTGGCATCAAGTCCAATAGACGAGACCCAACGGTGGACAATCCGAGCGTATTGCCACGTGGACAAATGATGCGACGTCTTCCAACGGCTTGGAAATAGATAGCTGCCGCCGTTCCTTCGAACGAAGGGAAGCCATGCCACGAGCGCAGTCTTCGTCTGCTCCGTCACCTCAAACTGCACGGGTCGCTTCGTCTTCTTCTGGATGATGGTCGCTCGGTCCCGGATCGAACTACCCCATCATAGGTCCTCAACCCTCAGCTTGACCAGGTCGCAAGCGCGGAGCTTGCTGTCGATGGCAAGGTTGAACAGCGCCAGCTCTCGGGTCGCCCCACTCATTTCGAGCCTGACGCGCGGATCGACCAAACGTTCTTTGGCTGCAGTGGTCGCTTCTGTCCGACCAGAATTCCTTTGTTCCATGGAGAACGATTACGCAGTGCGACGGTATCCATCCCGAATCCTCCGCCACTCCTCCCGCCGCGTCGCCTCCATCAGGCCGACCAATAGTAGCATATCTCGTCACTACTTGGCCCAAACCCGCCATTCGGGTTCATCCTCAGCTGGGTCAACTTAGACGTTCCATCATCCCCGCCGGTAATAGCCGGAATGCAGCGTTTTGAGGGACTTCCAGATTTAACATCTCATTCTTGGAAAGACCGCTGTGGATGCCCCGCATGATCCGGCTCGTTACTCCGTGACAGACAACAACGGTGGGAGCATGGATGTCGTTCGAGAGGTCGCTCAACACCGCCCGCACGCGGGCGAACATTTCGTCGTAGCGCTCGCCATCAAATGAGTGAAAGAACCACTCATTGCGACCAAGACCATCTCTTGCATGCGGCCACTGCGCTTCGATCTCGTTGTCAGTGAGCCCATCCCATGACCCCATCCCGACCTCTTTAAGACGATCATCGGTGATTAAGGGTACGTGAACCCCCAAAGTTGCGGCGATAATCGTTGCCGTTTGGATTGCCCGTCCGAGCGGGCTGGTTACGATCCTGGTACTCTGATCTAACCCGTTGCTCCTCAAAATTTCCCCGACTTGGGAAGCTTGAGCGAGGCCGAGGGCTGTCAACGCAGAGTCGCGTTGGCCCTGCCATCACCCGGCTGCGTTGAACTCTGTTTGCCCATGTCGCACCAAGTATATCATCCATCCCTCTCACTCACGTCTAGGTCAAAGTGGGCTTGGCAATCAGGTGCCAACTAACGAGCAATAGCATTCGCCCATTTTTTCGGGAAACTTATGACTGCTCTTGGCGCGAGAGAGACCACCGGCTGTCGCCGGTGGTCAAGAACCTAAAGCTCAATTTGCTCTGCGATTCTGAGCGCATCGTCTATCTCGACGCCCAGGTATCGGACGGTGCTTTCGAGCTTCGTATGACCGAGCAAAATCTGGACCGCCCGAAGAGTGCCGGTCTTCTTGTAAATTTGTGCTGCCTTAGTTCTCCTCATGGAGTGGGTGCCGTAGGCGTTGGCGTCGAGCCCGATTGATGTGACCCAACGGTGGACAATTCGTGCATACTGCCTCGTCGACAGATGCTTTGACGTGTTCCGATTGCTCGGAAACAGATAGCTGCTGCCGTTCCTTCGAACGAATGGGAGCCATGCCGCAAGCGCGATCTTGGTCTGCTCGGTGACCTCGAACTGCACGGGCCGCTTCGTCTTCTTTTGGATTATGGTAGCCCGATCTCGGATCGAACTACCGGACCATAAATCCTCAACCTTCAACTTGACGAGGTCACAAGCGCGAAGCTTGCTGTCAATGGCGAGGTTGAAGAGCGCCAGCTCCCGGACAGCGCCGCTCATCTCAAGTCGAACGCGGATCGACCACACATTCTTCGGCTGAAGTGGGCGCTTCTGCCCTACCAGAATACCTTTGTTCCATGGAGATCGATTACGCAGTAGGGCGGTGTCCATGCCAAAGCCTCCGCCACACCTCCCACCGCGTCGCCTCCGTCAGGCGGCCGGATGGTAGCACGCTCTGTCGCTGTGTGACTCGGGGCGGACTTCTCCGCAGATTGCGGCGATCCGTTGCGAAGAGGCTTCTATTGCGTTAACTCAACAGTATGACCGCCGTCACCAAATCCAGTGTTATCCGCATTAAAGCCTTGGGCCTACATTGGCGTGGCCCAAGGCTCCTCGCTTTTGAGGTCTACGACCATGAGGGGCGTCTCAAGGGTGTCCGGCCACTTGGCGGTGGCGTTGAGTTTGGCGAATGCGCAAAAGATGCTGTCATCAGAGAATTCAAAGAGGAGATTGACATCGAGGTTTCCATTCTCGCCGGGCCAATGGTTCTGGAAAACGTCTTCGTCCACGAGGGTGAACGCCGGCACGAAATCCTATTCATTTTTGACTTGGCATTTCCCCCTGGAGCTTTCGAGGCCCAGGAACGCATCCGATTCCAAGAGGATGACGGCACCTCAATGGTGGCAGCTTGGTATGATCCGCGAGAACTGGACATGGACGGAAGCCCGGAGCTTTACCCGAACGGCCTCAAGACCCGGTTGCTTGGTCGATGATCGGTGTTGGGGCTTAGCAGCAGCAGCCCCAACCTTCGGCGCTAGATGATGATCACACCTCTCGGAGGTGATATATTTCAAACATGGGCCAGATCGCCACACGCCACTATCGGAAAGAGGATGCCAACGCTTGCTTGGCCATCTTCGATAGCAACGTACCAAGATTCTTTGGATCGGAAGAGCGTGTCGAATTTGCCCAATTCCTTGGTGAGGTGGACCGCTCGATGTTCCCTTATCTCGTTCTCACGCTAGATGGCCGTATCGTCGCATGTGGTGGGCTGAGCATTGCTTCAGAACCGACGATGGTGTCTCTATCTTGGGGCATGGTCGATCAAGCCTATCATCGACGGGGACTCGGCACTCGCCTGACACGTGAAAGACTGAACCTGGCTCGATCTTCAGCAGGCATAGCCGAGGTTTCGATGGCGACGAGTCAACATACTAGTCGTTTTTACGAGAAACATGGCTTTAGGATTGAGCGGATCACACCGAATGGCTTTGCCGCCGGATTGGACCGATACGACATGACACTACGTCTAGGGTAGCAGAACTTCACGTCTCCTCTTGGCGCAAAGCGGTCGATTGGACTCCCGCAACAGACTGTCTGGGTTCCACCCCATTGCCGACGCTGGCTTTGAGCAGAGCGACTGCTTTTGGGACATCTTCGAAGTGAACCTAACGTCTCAAATTGCGCGCTTTTCAGCCTTTTCGCGCTACCTGCTACAGATTGAGTTGAGGCCGAAACATCTTCGCTGTCGTCCTACGGTCAATCGTCCCCACTAGACTTTGAGTCCGTCTCGGATGGCGTGGGCAAGATGTGAGGCACCGCTGCGAGAATGACCAAGACGATCGCGGTCGATAAGACGGCCGTTACCTCCATTCCCAGGCCGGCCATTACACCAATCGCGGCTGTCGCCCAGATACTGGCCGCTGTGGTGAGCCCTTCTACCTCCCGCTGCGCCGAGCGGATTATGATAGCACCCGCGCCGAGGAAGCCTATTCCTTGAACGACACCCTGCAGTACCCGTGACAGATCGCCGATCTGCATGCCGCTCTGCAGTGGACCTAAAACGAAAAGTGCAGCACCTACGGCAACCAACATGTGAGTCCGCAAGCCAGCACTTCTGCCCTTGCTCTCGCGTTCGAACCCGAGAACCCCACCGAGTACCGCCGCGATCACAAGGCGCACAGTGATGCGAGTTATGGCCGACGCGTCTGGAACATCAGAGAATTCTTTGACTAACGTCCCCCAAACTGTGATTAGGCATGGAATAAGGACCCCGCAAATGGGGTGATCGGCGTCCAAACGGGACCCCCATCTGCGATGGGGTTACAACAGCCTCCGGTTTCATCGGAGGCTTTTTGTTTGGATGCTTATTGTGGAAACAATTCTGAAGATACGGCGGCTAGCCCATGTTCAGGGCAAGTCGATCAAGGCGATCTGCCGGGAGTTGGGTATATCGCGGAAAGTGGTGCGGAAGGTTCTGCGCACCGATGAGACGGAGTTCAAATACGAACGGACCCGTCAACCTCAGCCGAAGCTCGGCCCCTGGCGCGATCAGCTCGATAGAATGCTGCTCGCCAATGAGGCCAAATCCTCTCGCGAACGGCTGACACTGATCCGGATATTCGAGGACTTGCGCGACCTCGGCTACGAGGGCGGTTACGACACAGTCCGGCGTTACGCCCGAACCTGGGCGAAGGAGCGCGGGTCCGTGACGGCGCAAGCCTATGTGCCGCTCTATTACGCGCCGGGCGAGGCCTACCAGTTCGACTGGAGCCACGAGATCGTCGTGCTGAACGGCGTGACGACGACGGTGAAGGTTGCGCATATCCGGCTCTGCCACAGCCGGATGATGTATGTGAGAGCCTATCCGCGCGAGACGCAAGAGATGGTCTTCGACGCCCATGACAGGGCGTTCGCTTTCTTCGGCGGGGCCTGCACGCGCGGCATCTATGATAATATGAAGACCGCGGTGGAGACGGTCTTCGTCGGCAAGGAACGGCAATACAATCGCCGCTTCCTACAGATGTGCAGCCATTACCTGATCGAACCGGTGGCCTGCACGCCGGCGTCGGGATGGGAGAAAGGCCAGGTCGAGAACCAGGTCAATCTGGTGCGCGAACGCTTCTTCACGCCGCGGCTGCGCTTCAAATCCTACGATGAACTGAATGGCTGGTTGCTGGACAAGTGCATCAGTTACGCCCGCGCTCATAAGCACGTCGATCAGACGGAGCGCACGATCTGGGAGGTGTTCGATGCGGAGCGGCCGCACCTGGTCGGCTATCCCGGCAAATTCGACGGCTTCCACGCAGTGCAGGCCTCGATCGGCAAGACCTGCCTCGTGCGTTTCGACAACAACAAATACTCGGTGCTGTCCACGGCAGTCGGTCGTCCGGCCGAGATACATGCCTATGCCGATCGCATCATCATCCGGCAGGATGGCGTGGAGATTGGCCAGCACGATCGCTGCTTCGGCCGTGGCGAGACGATCTATAATCCCTGGCATTACGTGCCGGTCCTGACCCGTAAGCCGGGAGCCCTGCGCAATGGTGCGCCTTTCCACGACTGGGTTTTGCCCGCCGCCATGGAGAAGGTGCGCCGCCGGCTGAAGGCCATGCATGACGGCGACCGGCAGATGGTGTCGATCCTCGAATGTGTGGGCCTGGACGGGCTCCCCGCCGTCGAAGCGGCCTGCCAGGAGGCGCTCGATCAGGGCGTGTTCTCGGCCGCTGTCATCATCAACATCCTGGCCCGCAAGCGTGACCCGCAGCCGGCCGCCATCCTTTCCATTCCCGATGCGCTTCGCCTGACCCACGAGCCTCTGGCCGATTGCGCCCGTTACGACAGCCTCAGGAGGGCAAGCTGATATGGAACGATCCCAAATCCTCGACATGATGGGCGCGCTGAAGCTGTTCGGCATGCGCAGCGCCTATGACGAGATCATGGCCTCCGGCATCAAGCGACAGCACGAACCGCCGCGCATCGTCGGTGACCTGCTTCAGTCGGAGATCGCCGAGAAGCAGGCACGTTCCATCAAGTACCAGATCACCGTGGCCAAGCTGCCGCTGGCCAAGGACATCGACGACTTCGACTTCACCGACACGCCGGTCAACGAAGGGCTCGTGCGCCAGCTTGCGACAGGAGCCTTCCTCGCCGAGCAGCACAATATCGTTCTGGTCGGCGGAACCGGCACGGGGAAGTCCCACCTGTCCATCGCGCTCGCACGCGCCCTAATCCGCAACGGCGCACGCGGACGCTTCTTCAACGTCGTCGACCTCGTCAATCGGCTCGAAACGGAGGCACGCAGCGGAAAGCAGGGGCGGCTGGCCGACTTCATCACCAGACTCGACTTCGTCATCATGGACGAACTGGGCTATCTCCCATTTGCTCAGGCCGGCGGCCAGCTCCTCTTCCATCTCATCAGCAGGCTCTATGAGCGGACATCGATCATCGTCACGACGAACCTGGCCTTCGGCGAGTGGCCAGCCGTATTCGGCGATGCCAAAATGACCGCCGCTCTGCTCGACAGGCTCACCCACCATTGCGAGATCGTGGAAACCGGAAACGAATCCTGGCGCTTTAAAAACCGCTCTCAAAGCTAAAGCCGAAAAGACAAACAACCCGCGCCCGCAGGCCCCTGCGCTAAATGGAGAGCTCCGGGCCTACGCGCGCTGACCCGATGCAACCAGAGGCAGGGGTCCCTTTTGGGAGCCGATAAGGGGTCCCGTTACGACGCCGATTGACACCCCAAACTTCGTCTCCCACGGTCGCATCCTTATGTCGTTCGCAAATTTGGCATGTAAACGAGGTGCCATACAAACGCTGCGCTGGCAACTTCACTGCCGCCATCGTCACCCGTGAGGGTAACTTTTGTGCCGATAGGGGGGAATAACAGCCGTCTCGCACCGTCAATTGCCGCGGGATGCCTTCCCCCAACCGTCCAGCGGAGCGATTGCTCGTGCGAGCGCAAGCAGCAAGCAGCAAGCACCGGGATGTAAAGCCATGTCTGCATTTAGGTACGGGCAAACACGGTGTCTATGACTGGAATGAAGGCGCGAAGCGGAAATGATTTCTGTTGTCGGCCCTTGGTAGTCGTGAGGCCGACCGAACGGGCAGATTGGGATCTACTTCCTGCCGCTCCATTCTCGGAAAGCCGCCTGATAAATGCAACCAGCCCCAACACCGAAAACCTGCTGTGGTCGGCGGCGCTGTGTCGTAGTCGGGCTCGTCCGCCGGGAACGCATCGACATAGCCGAAATCTACGACAGAAGTTCTCTGACAGACCGCGGTCTCAGAAGAAAATGCCGTTCGTCACGTCCCGATCCGTGATGATCGTCAAATGAATCGACACATCGGCAGTCTTCTCAACATACTTGCTGCCCACGTCGACTCTCTTCGGTGGGCTCGCTCTGGGACGATCGAGCGCAAGCTCATCGTGAACCTTTGGCAGTACAAGCTAGATCAGTCCCAGCTTTGTGGCCAACGCAGTTGTCTGCGGGAGTGTGACGGTCTTAAGTTTCCGTCGAATGTTCTTCATATGAAAATTCACAGTATGGTGTGTCATGTTTTCGAGGAGGGCTATCTCCTGGGTCGTTTTCCCTTCGGCGGCCCACTTGAGCACCATTGACTGCCGCGCCGTCAGTTCGATGGCCGGTGCTCTGATCGATGCCGCCTCGGTTGCCTCCACGCACATGTGGAGTAATGCCACAGCGTTTGCACTCAGAACAGGCTGTAGTTGGTATTTGTGGGGCAACGTTACATCGCCGGTGAAAAGTGAGAGGGTGAACAAATCGCTGAAAGGCGCCATCACGGGCATGCATATGCCGGCCCTGATGCCCGCCTCGTTGGCACTGGAATAGAATTCTTGGTGGGGTCCGCGTGCGAGTTTTCCCTTATGCTCAAAATCAAAGACAAACGGTGCCATTATTTCACGGGCCTGGGCGAGGATTGGATCGATCCTGTCAAAACGCTCCTGCCCATATTTGTCCAGCCACCCATCTGGGGCATTGGACAGGATGGAGTTTCCCAATCTGGGGTGATGGAGAGTCAGCGCATGATAATAGTCAAACCCCAGCTCTTGGGTCAGGTGATCGAGTAGTTCTGTAGTCGCTCGGCTGGTTTTCATCATGGACGTCGTATCGATCAATTTGTGTAGCCAGAGTTTCATCCGAGGTATTTTCCTCCCATCCTTGAGAGACACGTCTGGCTGCTGGCTGCGTTGCAGGTCCAGAAGACCTCCGTTTTTCTAAGAGGTTTGATGTGGTCCGAGCCTCGAGGCGTTTGTCCTGCGGCCGCTTCTGACGCCGCTGGCAAAAATCGCCTGTATAGAGGTTGTGCAACCCGAAGGACTGTTCGCATCTGATTGAGAGTTTCGTCTGAAACGGCGAACACGCCACAACACACCGGGAGCCGGCCGTAACCATCGGCACGGCCAATCTCCTCCACGATCAATCCCGCTCGCCGGTATACTCTCTCCATTGGCGGCTCGTAGTTTGACACAAGTGTTTTGATGCCATGCGCGAAGGCGCATTCGAACAGGGCCAGCAAAAGGAACCCAAACGCTCTAGATGGGCTGAGCGTCGGTTGAGACGCTCTGAGGAGGTCGACATCAAGGCACATTCGTGTGCCTTCCCATGTGGCTGGAGACACCAGATCCTTTGCCGGCAAAGTTCGCCTGAATACATCATGCAGCAATGTCGGCCCTGTCGTCGGCATGAGCCGTACCGTGCCATAGAGATGGTGCGCGTCCTTGTCACACCAGACCAGGTAAACGGCTCCTAGACCGTCATAAGCGTCCCGTTCAAGGCCGTGATGCACATCGACCTGCCAGCCAAGACAATCGTGAAAAACCCGCTTCCGCAATCGGAACGACTGCTCCAGCAGGCCTGCGTACCGATAATGCTGATATGGTTGGATAAGAAGGAACACGAGCCAATCTCCGATCATGTGTCGGAATAGGATGCACGTAAATCCCCGGTTGCCCATTGCTACAGATGGGCACAATCAATTGAGGTATTGCGCCGAAAATTGAAGGTCTATGGTTGTTGTGCCACGAGGGTGAAAGTCCGGGTTCGTGCTGCTAAATCAGATGTTGATCAGCCTGAACTTCATCGCCTGGACCGCGGCGGATGAAATAGTTGCGCATCCAAGCTTTAACCGGCCCGACTTGAGGTAGCTTCTTGCCGTATGCTCCGAAATTCCGAGAATGAGTGCAATATCCTTGTGGTCTTTTCCGCGTGCTACCCATGATAGGCACTCCCGCTCGCGAGCACTAAGACCCGGAACAGGGTCTTCTCCGCCATGAATCTCCGTGATCGCCTTCATATGGATCTGATAGGCGATTTCGATCCAGTCTGACCTATTTCCTGCAACAAGTCTGTCCCAGCCTTTCGGGTCGTACTCCGCACTGAGGGAGAAGATCGCCCGCCGGCCAACCCTGTCTGTAACGGGGATCGAATAACCGAACTCTCCGACGCCATGCTGCCGGGCATCATCAAAGAATGCTGCGATTTCGGGCGTCATTTCGAATTCACGCCAGTCGAATGGAAGCTGCCGCAAAAAGCCCTGTTGAACAACAGGATCGACCTGGACATATCGCTTCAGGAAATACCGTGCGATCCATTCCGGACTGTAAGTCGATTGAACAAATGGTGCATCAAGGTCGCTGATCACAGTTGCGGTGAGATGATAGGTGACGAAATCTACGTCGTAAATTTCCTGAACACATAAAAGAGCCTCATAGACTGTGGGGGCATCTGTGATTGTCTCGATAGCCTTGGCGAGATTCGCAGACACTGTTTTCATGCGGTAATCCTTTTTGATGTGAGGTGAGTCTCACGGCGCACGCGACAAGCACCTCATTCCCCATGGGCGCTCAACGACAACGCGCCAGCGTTTTAGAGGACCGACATCCTCATGATTTTGCCGCTCGTCTTTCGGTTGAAGCCGTGGCAGGCTGTACCGCGTTCAGCTTTATTGTTCGGCTATCGGCTCGACATTGGGGAACGATCGCTTCAAAACCGGCACCTTGCCAACATTTTTCTAGCGTTGGTCAGCGTCCCGCTCGGTCGCTGATAGCTCGCCCGTCAGGAGTCACGCCGAGCGACCGTCTTGGTCTGGCAGCTGCATCTTTCCGTTGCGGGCTATGTAGCTTCCAACCAGACCGCAGCGATGGCGTGGTAGCCCGGATGCCTGTTGCCCGTTGGTGGAGGCATCAACTTCGGCAACATAGATAGCCGTTTCGCACAGCCGTTTATGGCTGCTTGGATGATGCAGTGAAAATTTAAATGTAACGACGCCACGTTTCCGATCTCGCTGCCAAGCGTTCGATACGAAGCCATCCCTGGTCTTTCCGCTCTTCGATGTGGTCAAATGTCCGTCCCTGCAATGATCGTCCTGCGAGTAGCCAAACTGTGTCGGCGGCCACCGTCTCCCCTGATAACAAACATAAATTTCAAATTTGCCACAACGCGCCACGTTTGGCGACTACTACTTCTAGTAGTCGATTTCACATCGAAAATGGGAGAAAGTAGTGTGTCGATTGTAGGTATGTTGGTTCGATGCAGGAGATAACAGCCCTGCTTTTGTAGGGTGCTGCCGACGCAAAGGACATTTGATGAAAAAATTGATCCTGATCGGTTCGGTTGATGCGGACTTCTTCCTCCTCCTTTCACATATTCTGGGAGTTGAGGGTTATCAGGTTCGGATGGCCAGAGGCGTGGAAGAGATGTCGCACCTGGCCGACGATCACCAGGTCATGGCTATACTGCTTGACTGCAGACCTGATCCCTTTCCCGCGGTTGAGGTCTGTGACAGGATCAAGGGAAATCATCGCACGGCGGGCGTCCCCGTGCTCGCGATCATTGGTGCGGGCGCCGAGGGGCAATATGTCGATATGCAGCGCGCCGGCGCCGAAGAATGTTTCGTCCGGCCATTTGCGCCGGTCAAGCTGCTTGAATATCTGCGCAAGCGTACGCTCAGCCGGGCACTGCCTCGAGCGCGATCAGGCCAGTTGTCCTATGGCGGCATTGAGATTAATTTCGAGCATCATCGGGTTTCAAGAAACGGTCTAAACGTTCATTTGGGACCACTGGAATTTGCTGTGTTGTCGCACTTAATGGAGCGACCGACCGAAATTTGCCGGCGGGCGGAGCTCATGAGTGCGGTGTGGCCAGGTCTGCATCATGTAGAAGAGCGCACACTGAACGTCCACATAGGCCGATTGCGAAAGAGACTGAACGGGAACGGGCAACCCGATCTTATCCGCACCGTCCGGGGTGTCGGCTACATTCTGGAATCCCCTGCGCATCAGGCTCCAGACGGTTTGGGGGACGATCGTAATGTCTCATAATCGGCTCGACAGGATCATACGCGGTGCGTCCGTGATTACTGGAGATGGCGCGACATTTCATGAAAATGCATCCATCGGTATCGGAGAGGGCCGAATTGTTTTCGTCCAGCCAGGAGATATATCCATCAATCCTGATGAGATCGACGTCATCGACGCTCACGGCCACACGATTATCCCGGGCGTTATCAATGCGCATGCCCATGGCTGCGTCTGCGGGCCATCCATGCCGAGCGGGTCGTCTCCTGTCGATAGGGACGTGATCGACTGGAACAGGAACAGGCACCTCCTCGAGGGGACGACGACATTGTTGAATGTATGCGGTTTGGCATTGGCTGATGAGGCGTTTGCGGGCGATCCACATCCGCTTGATGTCCATATCTCCACAGCGCACACCCCTTCCAATATCGAAGCCGCCTTGGCAATCGATGGCGCCGGTCTTTCCGAACGACATCGACATGCATCCATCGATGATGCTTTGTCTCAAGGAGCAAAAGCTCTTGGCGAGGTTGGCGGGGGCCAGACACTGGGAGGCGGTGCACAGGAATACCGGTTCATTCCAGAGGCGATGAAACGGGCGACGGAACGGGAGGTATCACCTCTGGTTTCACGCCAGTTGCGAAATGCCGTGGTCGGCCGATACCTGAAAGTCGAGGATGGAGTTTCCGATCGCGAATTGCAGGAGATACTCAACGAATGCGGTCTGTCCGATGTCTGCAGCGTGCGAACCGTCCGTCAGGTCATTCTCGCGTCCGTAATGCCACCGGTCGACCTCGCGCTGAGAGGCTTTGAGGAGGTGGCGCGAGAAGCCGCGCGTGTGGGCTTCCCGGCGATTTTTCACAATTCTGCGCCGTCGGTCCAACGTCTGATCGAAGTCGCTGAGAAATACCCCCACGCAAACATCGTCGCGGGTCATACGAACCATCCGATGTTTCTGCCGGATGAATCCGTATCATTCGCCCACGAACTGCGACGGCGTGGCGTCACCATCGATGTCTCAACGCTCGACAGCATCCAGACTCGTTGGCGCAATAATCCGGCGAATTTCGACGCCCTGATCGAGGCCGGATGCGTCGATACGATCTCGACTGACTATGCCGGCGGCCATTGGGACAGCATCCTCGTGGCAATCCAGCGCATTGTTAACAAGAAGCAGATGTCACCGGCTGCAGCTGTCGCATTGGCGACCGGGAACGTCGCACGCGCCTTTCCACAATTGGCAAGCGATCGCGGTTTGATCGAGAAGGGCAGGCGCGCCGATCTCGCGATCGTCGATCGTGTCAACCTGGGCCGCGTCCGTCACGTTATCATCCATGGCAAGGTGGTGGTCTGGAATGGAACGATCAAAGGCAATAGTTCGGGCGCTTCTACGGCCAAGCGAAGCGATCAATAATCACAGGTCGGCCAAAATCTCTCGCAGGAACGGCAGAGGATCACCATACTTGAGCTGGTCAATCGCCGTGTCGAAAACGTCCTCACGCGCTGCACTCATTTTGCCCTTGCACACCTCATGGAACTTCTCCCTAAGGTCGTCCCAAAGCATCGGTCGGCCCGCATCGCCACGCGGCATAACGGTGGTGGAGGTTATTTCGCCCGAAGGAGTGGTTAATGTCACTCTAGCCAACGTTTCTGACGGAAATTTTTCGTCGATCTGTTCATCGAGGGCCAGGGTAACGGCACCGGCAAGGGAACAGATTTCCCGGTCATCGAGAAGTCGCTCATCGATGGGCGCCAGCGCAGAGGCGCCACGACGGACGGCCGCTGCCAGACAAAAAGGCAAACTGTATTGAGCCTCCACGAGAGTTTTCGGTATGACTTTGTTTTGCAGCCGCTGAGCCCACTGGAATGTGTGGACCTCGATTGACAGTACGTCTTTCGGCTCGAGTCTCCGGCTTTGCATGAGGTCCATCGTTGCATCGATGGCGGGATGAATATAGCGGCAACAGGAATACGGCTTGAAATAGGTCCCCAGGATTTCCCAGGTCAGACCAAGCCCGTTCTCGATACGATCCCTGTCAAAATGGGAGGCGTGATCGAGAATATCTTCTGGACCCGTAAATCCCGTTTCTGCCAATTCGAGTGCGGTGAGGCCAGTGAGGACGCTCCACGGGATTCCTTCTTTCGCATGATTCCCGGTGAGCTTCGAATAGCCGGAACTTCCATTTGCCGCCTGATTGGGGGCCCATACACCGTTGATCGCCAAGGCTTGGGCAAGATGATCACCGCGTGTGCGATTAATACTGCCGGCTGCAGCGACCGCACCGTAGCCGGCCCAGAGACCGCTTTGGCGACTTTTTATGTTCTCAGGGTTTTGTGCGGCGGCGATCCGAATAGCGATCTCGTAGCCGGCGACGATCGCAGCGACGAATTCGTCCGCGTCGATTGCCCCGTCCGCGGAGGTGGCCAGAACAGCAGGGATCACCGCAGCACCTGGATGTCCGCGCGCGGCACGATGACCATCATCAAAATCAAGGGCGCAAACAGAAGCCGAGTTGGCGAAGGCGGCGCCGATGGTCGATAAGCGATGCTCCGAAAACCAGAGGGCCGCGTTTCCGGGACCGAAAATTCGGCTGGCAACAAGTCTGACGCTCGTCGATCCGGTGGTGTATTTGCCGGCGAGAGCGCAGGTCGCGGCGTCGAGCAGGCAGCACAGTGCCTTGTTCCTCACCTCTACCGGCGCGGTACGGAAAACGCGGTCAGCAATGCATTCGGCGAGGAGCTTCGTCATATACATGGGAGCATCTCTCAGTGGGCCGCTTTTGCAACCGTCGCTCCGCCGGCGTTATCATCAGTGACGCCTGACAAAGTCTCATAGACATGTGCGGCCACATAAAGGTCCAGCATAGGCAAACCGACACAGGTGATGTGGACAGGTTTTTCCTGTGCGATCTCCGACGGATCCAGGATCGCCGTAATTGACCGGATGCCGAGAAGTGGTCCCAATTGCTCCAGCGTCGTTCCTTTCCGCGAGAAGTGAAGCGCGAGGCTTTGCGAACCACGACGCGACACCATCTCCACATCGTCACACAGAACGCTACCGCACCGCAGCGCCCGTTCCAAATGTCCCGCGGGTGTTTCATCTCCACCCAGATGAAGCACGGGAGCGTCGCCTATCTCACTGGCCTCGAAGACGGGAGACTTGGCGTTTGATGCAGTAATCACAAAATCGCATCGACCGAGATCGGCGTTGTCCCGAACAGGAATCATGTCGAAGGTTACCGTCTTTTCCAGCGATCTCGCGAGCCGGTTGGCTGAGTCAACTGTGCGGCTCCGGATAAAGACTTCGCGAATCTTTTCCCGGTGGCATCGATCGAGCGCCAGAACGATTTTTTCAGCAATCGGTCCGGCGCCGAACAGGAAGACAGACATATCTCGACGCGGCGCGAGCAGTCGTTCAAGAACAAGCGTCGCATAACTCGCCGTCCTGGCGGCGGAGATGTCGGTTCCATCGAGCAGGCAAAGAGGAAGGAGGGTAAATTTGTCCAGGAGGACAATCGTGGACCGTGACCGTGGAAGACCGAGCTGGCGATTGAGGGCGTTTGCGCCCACGATTTTCACCGCCCCATAGCGGCAGTTGACGCTTGAAAGGCAGGACAACTTCCAGCCAAGGCGCTCCTCCAGCGATACTGCATCCTTGATCAAGGGATGCCTGTCAATTTCTCCGGGGGTGATGGAGAGCACGGATTTCGTGCCGTACGCGGAACCGCGCGCAATGTCGTCCCATGCTTTGCCGGCAACCTCATGGACGATCTTGCCATCGAGGAGAGCCTCGTTCCCGGCGATATCTGTCGCGCAGTAACACGCTATGTCTGACAGGCTTGGACTGATAATTCCTCCATTCATGCGAGTTCCTCCTCGAACATCCGAACGAGAGGATTTCAGCAGGAATCAGCGGGAAATAAAGCCAAGATTAGCTATCATTTATGCGACAATATTCATTCCGGTTACATAGGACTGTCCATGGCCTGAGGCACGCCTCGTGGTGTGCGGATCGTGTCCAGCAGAAACAGCAGGTCGTCTTTCAACTCGAGCTGCTTGAGGAACTGCAGCATTTCCAGTTTTGCGTTCCCATGCAAACGCCCCGCCGACAGGCGCAAAAACTTCTTCTCCAGAAACGAAGGCGAAAGTGGATTGGCAGCATCGCCCTTTGCAACCTCGACATTGGCCTCCACCACGCGGCCGTCGAGCAGGTGAAGACGGACCTTTGCCCCGTGATGATGGCTCAATCGATCCGTGGGTCTCAGAGGAAAGAGCCGGATTTTTGACGTCAGCTCGCGCACTGTTTGATCCAGGAACCGGGAAGGCTCGAACCATTCCGGACCGGCAGCGTGTCCGAGCACGCCCATGGCGATTGAAAAAGGTGCGCTGAACTGGGCCGCCCAGATGTCGCGGGGTTTGGGATCATTGAACGGGGGACGGCAGACGATCTCGGAGGCGAAGACCTTAACTTCCCTGACGTCATGACCGTTGCCGTGAACAGCCGCGACGGCGAATGCCTCAACGGCAGCTTCGACGCTGCTTTGAATGATCCTGCAGCAGCTAAACGCCTTGAAGCCGACGTCTTGTATTTCGTAGCGAATACCGGGCCCGATTTTCAGCTGCGACAGGTCGACGCCATCGGCTCCCGCCATCCGCCAGAAACCGGTGTCTCCTTCGAAAACGTCAAGAGGCCCTTCAAATCCGGCACGAGCAAGAAAGGCTGCGTTGACGCCACCCATTGCTGCGGTCGCAAAATTGTTTTTCGCCATTGTCGGTGCGGCCCCGTAAACGGTCTTCATGACCGACGCCACAGGCGCATTGACAGCCGCGATTGCCAGGGCATGGGCCGCTTGCTTATGATCGAGTTTCAGCAGTTTCGCCGACGCGGCGGCTGCGCCGAATATTTGCCAGGTGCCATGGCCATGGACGGTCTTGCGCGGTCTGTTGTGGCGGAGCGACATGCCGATGCGGCATCCCACTTCGTAACCGGCGACGATTGCAGCAATCAGGTCGCGCCCTGTGGAGCGCGACCGGTTGGCAACCGCGAGAGCGGCAGCAACCACTGTCGCCCCAGGATGCCCCTTCCAGTAGATGTCATCGAGGTCAAGGGCGTTGGCCAGAGTCGCGTACTGAAATGCGTGCCAGGCGGGATCTGGACGGGGAGGGTAAGCGGAACCTCCGGCGATGTCAGCCGAAAGCCGTTCCAGGCCCGGCGCGACCGGGGTTTGGTGACCGCCGAAAAAGCATCCGACCGAGTCCATCAGGCAGAGCTTTGCTTTCTCTACCACGTCCGGCGGAAGGTTCTCAAAACACGCATTCACGAGGCATTCGGCAAGGGTCTGCGTTGCGGGGGTCGTCATGGCGCTCTCTCGACTATTCACACGAGGCAGCCAGGTCTGTCTTGCTGCGGCAAGTCGAACATAGCCCGTCGCAGGCAGCATTTTCGACTACTAGATGTTGAGCTGTTGGTGACGGCGTTTCAGCAAGACCTGCCCGAGATGCTGCGCTTGGAAACTGCTGACGATGGCGCTCCATCGGAATAAGCCGGCGCACATCATTTATTCGTTGGCTGTCCAGCCGTGCCGTTGCAATGCCGGTTCCATCCGAGGCGCGGGCGATGACTTGTCCCCACGGATCGCAAACCAGAGAGTTGCCGAAACACTGCCGGGTCTCGCCGCCGGCGGCAAGGTAACTGCCCCATTGGCCGCACGCGGCGAAATAGACCTGGAACTCGATGGCGCGTGCCCTGCAAAGGACCTCCCAATGATCCTTTCCGGTCTGCATCGTGAAGGCAGCCGGCAGAATGACCAGATCCACCTTGTTCTCGGCAAGTTGATCGAACAGGCGGGAAAACCGGAGGTCGTAGCAGATGGCGGCTCCGATCCGGAAGCCGCCAGCCTCGTAGACAAAAAGGTCGTGCCCTGGTGCGACCGTGACGGACTCGCGATAGGCCTTGCCGTCGGGAGCCACGATGTCGAAAAGATGAATCTTGCGATAGCGGCCGACTTCCCTGCCTTCGGGATCGAACACAACGGTGGTGTTGTATATTCGCTCTTCCCCGGGAACACGCTCGAGCATGCTGCCGGCATGGAGCCATAATCCGTGCCGGCAAGCAAATTCCTGCGCCATCCGGTAAGCTGCACCACCGGGCATATAGTCTGCCGCCGCCAGCTTTTCCGCGGCGGTACCGCCTGACCAATCGAAATGTTCCGGCAGGACTATCAGATCCGGCAC